>DAHXON010000046.1 GCA_027364875.1 Chloroflexota bacterium | reverse complement strand
GGCGGGGCGCGTGGCGGTTCGCCGCCGGCCCGCGCCCCGAGGTTTGTCCGAGATACCGACGGGGGCGGTGCTGCCGAGAAGACCGCCCGGAGGCGAGGGCCGGTCTGGCCGGCGTTCGTGCTCAGCGAACGCGCAGAAACGGGCTTCGGGCCGCTCGCGAGGCCCCGAGGGCGCCGAATCTTTATGCAGCACCGCCGCCATCGGTAAACCGGAGAATCCGGCTCGCCCCGGGCCGCCCCCGCAGCCTGCGGCCAGGCGGCCGCGACGAGCTACGGCGCCTTCGGATCTACGAAGCGGCAGCGCGGGGCCAGGGGGCACCGGGCGCATTCGGGGCGCTGGGCGTGGCACATCTGGCGGCCGTGAGTGATCAGAGAGACGTGCGTCTCGTACATCTGATCGGACTCGAGCATCGCGAGGAAGTAGTCGTGGGCCGTGTCCGGGTCGGATTTCGGCGGAATGAGGCCGATCCGCTGGCTGACCCGAAAGACGTGGCGATCGACCGGCATGAGGGGCATGCCGTAGCTGAAGAGCAGCACCACCGAGGCCGTCTTCTTGCCGATCCCCGGGATCGCGGCCAGCCAATCGCGAGCCTCCAGGGCGGGCATGTCTTTGAGGAACTCGAGCGAGTAGCCGCGGCCGTTGGCCGAGAGTGCCCGGAGGGCGGCCTGGACCCGCGGCGCCTTCTGATTCGCCAGGCCGCCGGGGCGGATGACGTCGGTCAGCTCGGCCAGGTCGGCGTCTTCAACGGCCGCCCAGTCCGGTGGGGGCAGCTCGGCGATGCCGGCCCCGCCCCAGCCGGGCATGACCCTTGGCTGACCCGGCGTGTCCTCGGGAGTCGGCGCCGACGGCCAGCGGTTGCGCAGCGCGTCGAACGCGACCTCGGCGTTGATGTCGGCGCTGTTGGCCGAAAGGATCGTGAGGATGAGCTCGCTCGTCGGCTCCAGACGAGGCTGCCACGACGGTCTGCCGTAGGCGCCGGCCAGCCCGTCGAGCACGAATCCGATCAGCCCGGGACGCTTGCGGGCCAGCTGACGTGCCCAGGTTCGGGCAATGGCTTCAGGGTCTTTGGCTTTGCGACCCGGCTTCTTTGCGGCGGTCGACTTTGCGGCGGTCGACTTTGCGGCGGTCGCTTTGACGGCGTTCGACTTTGCGGCGGTCGACTTTGCGGCAGTTGCTTTGGCTGCGTTCGACCCGGCGGCGGTCGACCTTGCGGGGGGCATGCCGGCGTCGCGGTTCGGGCTTCGCGCCGGACGTCCACCCGAACGCCTGCGTCGACCCGCCGGGCAAGTCGCTCGCCGGCCGCCGACACGAGCGCCGCCGCCTCCGCCATGGCTTCGCGAAGCTCGATCGGGCGGTCGAGGACGGGGAGGCAGGCGGCCCCTTCGCGAGCGAGAACCGCCGCGCCTTCGGCTGTGACGCTGCCGCCGACGGCGACGCACGGTATCCCGGCGGCCCCGGCCCGGCGAGCCACGCCCAGGGCCGTCTTGCCGAAGGCGGTCTGGGCATCGACCGAGCCTTCGCCCGTGACGACCACGTCCGCTGAGGCGAGCTTGTCGTCGAAGCCGATCGCCTGCATCACCAGGTCAACTCCGGGGATGAGCTCGAACGTGCTCATTCTCGAGGCCAGACACAGGAGGCCGAAGCCGGCGCCGCCGGCCGCACCGGCACCGGGCCGGTTCCGGGCCGAGACGCCTGAGGCCGCCTCGAGGAGGACCGCGTAGCGTGCCAGCCAGGTGTCGAGCGCCTCCACGTCTTCCGGCCACGCCCCCTTCTGAGGGGCATAGACCGCGGCCGCGCCCAGCTCTCCGAGGAGCGGGTTCGTGACGTCGCAGGCGACGCGCATCCGGACGGTCGCAAGCCGGCCGTCGAGGCCCGAAAGGTCGATCGCCGACAGATCCGGGACCGGCCCCGGCAGCGGCCGTTCCACGTCCGAGGTGAACGCGGCCCCAAGAGCCCGCAGGATCCCCGAGCCGCCGTCGGTGGTCGCGCTCCCTCCGACGCCCATGACCACGTCTCGGATGCCATCGTCGAGGATTGCCCGCAGGATCTCGCCCGTTCCATCGGTGGTGGCCGCGAGCGGGGCGCGGGGCTCGCCGTCGGCGAGTCGCGACAAACCCGAGGCCTCGGCGAGCTCGAGGGCGGCGCGCAAACCGTCCGCGGAACGCAGCCAGCGGGCGACGAGCGGCCGGCCCAGGGGATCGTGGGCCAGGCACTCCTGCCACTCCCAGCCGCCCGCTTCGGCGATGGCCGCCAGAGTGCCCTCACCGCCGTCGGCGCGCGGCGCCGCAACGAGGGCGTCGCCCGGCCGCGCCCGAGCCCACCCTTCGGCGAGTGCTCGGGTCACCTCCACGGAGGACAGCGATCCCTTGAAGGAATCGGGGGCAAGGAGGACGTGAAGCGGCCGGTCGCTATCCACCGACGACCTCCGTCTCGCTCTCGGACGAGGGCATCTGCCGGTCATCCGTCATCACGTCGCTCGCGACGATGCCGTTCGTCCGCGCGCCCGCCGCTCGCCGCCGTTCGAGGTACTCGGGGATCCGGACCATCGGCGGTCGTTCGTGATCGGCCAGCTCGATGACCTCGAGGCCCAGTTTCCCCCCACCGGAGCGTGGCAGCTTCATCGTCGATCCCACCTCCGGAAGCAGCCGCGATTTGTGGCGCTCCTCGACCCGCTTCATGACCGCCTGCAGGATCACGAAGCTCATCCGCGACAGGCCTTCGAGCTCCTGGTTGCGGTGGATCCGCCGCTCGAGATCCACCTGCCCCAGCCCCTCGAGGCCGACACGATCCGCGACGTCGATCAGGTGGCCGATCTCCACGGCATAGCTGGTGAAGAACGGGATCGTCTCGAGGAGGCTGCGCCGGCCCGCGTACTCGCCCGAGAGGGGCTGGATCAAGCCCGACAGCTCGGGATAGAAGAGGTTGATGAGCGGTCGGGCCACGAGCTCGGTGACGCGGCCGCCGCCGCCTTCCTTGAGGATGCCGCCTTCCACGATCGGGCGACGGTAGTAGCCCTTGACGTACTGGATCCGCTCTTCCGCGATCAACGGCCCGATCGTCCCGTAGACCATGCGGGGATGCCAGTTGCGGACGTCGGTGTCCGCCCAGACGACTATGTCGCCGGAGGTTTCGTACAGGCTCTTCCAGAGCGCCTCGCCCTTGCCGTGATAGCTGCCGTACCTGGTCAGGACCTGCTGGTGGACGAGGACTCGGGCGCCCTCCGACTCGGCGATCGCGCGGGTGTCGTCCGTGGAGTCCGAATCCATGACCAGCAGCTCGTCGATGAGCCGATGACGCTCCATCAGGTCCCGGCGAGCCCGAGACACTATCGCCCCGATCGTCTCGGCTTCGTTGAGCGCCGGCAGGACGAGACTCACCGTCAGTCCGGCCCGCTCCTTGAGGCCAACCAGCCGGTCGAGGTCCCCGAACTCGCGGTGGTGGAAGTTCGATTCGCCGAACCAGCGCTCCACGCGAAGCGGGACGGCACGTGACTCGTTGGCGGCTCGTTCGGCAGCGGCCAGAGTCTCGGCCCGCCTGGCCAGCTGGTCGAAGGTCGCTTCCCCGATGGGTTCCCGGGTCTTGACCACGATGACCGTCTTGCTGGACTTCGTCGCGACGGCTTCGGGCAGGGCGCCGAACAGGAAAGCCTCGCCCTCGTTCGCCGCCGGCGCGGCCGAAGCCCCCATCACGACCACGTCCGCGTTCTCGGCTTCGCGCAGGATCGCGTTCCGGACGTTGACCGCCTCGACCACCAGTGGTTCGGCGCGGCCTTCCGCGTGCTCCCGCACGAAGCTGAGTAGGGCTCGTTCGGTCTGGGCCTTGATGCCCGCGGTTATGCCCGCCGGGACGATGTGGAGCGCGACCAGCTGACCGCCCGAGCGGCGCGCCAGCGAATCCGCGAAACGCAGGGCGAGCTCGGCGTGAGGACCGCCGCGAACCGGGACGAGGATGCGGCCCATCTCGCCGCCGCCCTGCTTGATGACGGCTATGTCGCACGGGGCGTCGCGTACGACCTCGTCGATCGTCGGGCTGAATACGGCCACTGCCCCGTCCGCCCGGGGAGCGACGGGCTTGCCGCCCCAGCCGAAGACGATGAGATCCGAGTCGAGCTCGGTCGCCGCCTCGATCACGCCTTCCGCCGCACGGCGACCCACGCGGACGATCGGATGGATGGTCACGCCTTCCGGGGCGAAGTCCAGGACCCGCTGCAGGAGCCGGCGAGCCTGGCGAGCGTGGGTCGCGCCTTCGCTGAGCGGCGTGCCTTCGGGCACCTCGACCACGCCGAGCACGGTCATTGTCCCGGCCTTGCGTTCCATCAGCCCGGCGCCGATGCGGACCAGCTCCTCCGCGGTGAGCGGATTGGCGACGGGGATGAGGATTCGAGATGGCAGCGGCGGTCGGTTCATCCGGCGGCCTCGCCTCGGCCGGACTCACTCTGGGCGTTCTCGCCGGCGGCGCCCTCGCCTCGCGCGACCCTGGCTCGGGCGGTCCTACCTCGGGCGGTCCCACCCGCCGCCGCGGGTTTCCTGCCGTTCGAGCCACCCGTCGTCTTCGCCGCGCGCTCGGCCTCGGAGCGCCAGCGGTCCACCAGATACGGCTTTAGCAGCTCGAACTCGCGGGCCTGCCGCTCGACACGCTCCTCGGCCTGCTCGCCCGAGAGGCGTCGGTCTTCGATGACCAGGCTGCCGACCCGACCGAAGTAGATCGGCACGAGCGCGGCCACGAGCCGTTCCACGGGCCCCTCGCCGAAGCTCGCCGCGATCAGCAGGTCGTAGAAGGTGCGGGCCCAGAGATCGTCGGGGAAGTGGAACTCGGCCACGGCGTCGGAGAGCTCGTCCGTGCTGGGCAATCCGCCGTGGCCCGCCGATCCCTGCCCGGATTCGGGGTCCAGCCCGAGCCGCCTGGCCGCGGCTTCGGCGAGGGCCCCGGCCTGCTCCGCGAGGAGCGCCACGCTGCGGAAGTTGTCCGGGGCGAGCATGTGCTGCCACGTGTCGGCGAGGGTCAGCGAGCCGGCGTGGAACTGCGAAAGCAGCCTCAAGGTGTTGACCTGGAGCGGCAAGGGTTCCACGTACCGCTCGAAGCCGTAGACGGGGACGTCGTGGCTGCCGGTGATCGGCAGCCAGCGTTCGGCGTTGTCGCGGGCCATAGTCAGCAGCGTTCCGACGACCTGGCGGAACATCGGCCCGAGGTCGCTGCCCGGGTCCTTGGGATCGTGGATCTTGGCTCCCAGGCGGGTCTGGCAGACGGCGAAGCCGCCCGTGAGAGCGGTCGTGGTCATCCAGATGTCCACGCCGAAGCGGGACACGTCCGGCGTCCAGGACTCCTGTTCGATGTAGTGGCGGATCAGGTCGCCGCTCACGCCGAAGTCGCCGCCGATGGGCTGCCGGATGCGGTGGCCGTAGAGCGCCCGCGTCACGGGGTAGGTGACGGTGTTGGTGATCGTGCCGTCGTACTTGTGGCGGGCGTACAGCGGGGCGACGAAGTCGTAGCCACCCTTGAGGATCGGCCCGGCGAGCAGCTCGATCCACTCGGGCACGATGCTCCGCAGGTCCGAGTCCACCACTACGAGGGCCTCTACCTGGAGAGCCGCGGCCATCTCGAAGAGCGTCCGAAGGGCCGCGCCCTTGCCGCCGATGCCGTCGACCTCGGGGTACGTGAGGCTGACCCGGGAGAGCTTGTTGGTCGGATGGACGAGCAGGATCTGCTCGACGTAGTCGGGCGGCTCGGTCTCCACGACGATTCGCTGCGTGCCGTCCGGCGAGCCCGCGTCGGCGTTGACCAGGACCGGCCGAAGGTCGGCGAAGTACTGGACCAGCCCGGCCTGAGCGGCCCGGACTACATAGCCGATGGTCGCTGCATTCCGGAAGCTCGGTATGCCGACCATGATGTCGGCGCAGCCGAGTCTCTCGATTTCGCTCTTGATCGCGGGTGTGAGTGCGCTCGACGGCATCGAAGCCACCCTACCACGCCGAGCGTATCGGCGGTGCTATCGAATTGGCGCCCGAGGCTGCTTCCGGCGCCTACCTCGCCGGGATCGCCGCGATTGCCCAGTCCTCGTTCCGGGCCGCCGGGTAGTAGCGGCTGTTCGCGCCCTTGTAGGCGACCTCGCGGAAACCCATGCCCCGCCAGGTGGCCCCGTAGGAGCCGAGCGGCGGACGGATGAAGGGCGTGACCCGGACCCTTTCGCCGGGAGCGAGCGCGCCGTCGAGGATCCGCTTCCGCTCGAGCAGTGGCAAATCGACAAGCAGCGTTCCATCGATGCGAAGCAGGTCCACCGCGACGAAGGCGATCGGCTTGTCCGTGTCCATGGGCCGCCTCGACGAGGGCCTGGGGCGGCCCCGCGAACCCACGATCATCGTGGAGAGGACCTGGCCCGCGCCGGGTACCTCAGTTTCCGCCGGACTCGTTCCGATGGCGGATTGGGTCGGCTGGATTGTCAGGAAGCCGTCGAGGATCAGCCCGTCTCCGCGTGCCGCGGGTCCGAGCTCGTCGGCCAGGTCCTCGAATTCCTCGGTGCAGTCGATGCCTTCCTCGTCGAAGAAGAGCGTCTTGCCGGCATCGATTCGGGCGAGGACGCGCACGCCTCCCCAGCTCGGCTCGATGATCGCGTCCTTCACGGAGCGGGCATTCCGCCCGAACAGCTGCGGGCGCCAATCGTCCAGGTCGGCCGGTACGACGGGCGCGGACCGGGATCGCAGAAGCGGCATCGGCCTAGTCTACGCCTCCGATTCCGCCCCGGGCCGCGGTCGGGTCCGCGGGCCACTAACCGCCGGCGTCGATCGCCCACCCGCCGGTTCGTACCTCCCGTGTACGCAACCCGTGGCTCGGGTGAACGCCGAAGCCGGGCCCTGGCTAGTCCCGGTAGCCGGCAGGATTGGCTGTCCGCCACGCCCATGCGGAGCCGATGATCTCGACGAGGTCCGTGTGGGCCGGCCGCCAGCCGAGCACCTCGGTCGCCCTGGCGGAGCTGGCAACGAGCACGGGCGGATCGCCCGCTCGCCGCGGCCCGATCTTCACCTTGATCGGGTGGCCGACGACGATTTCGGAGGCGGCCACGATCTGGCGGTTGCTGAAGCCCGAGCCGTTGCCCAGGTTGCAGATGAGCGGCTCGCAGGGCCCGGACTGCGGCCCCGTCCGAATATCGTCCGGAGCGGTGGCCTCGAGCGCGAGCAGGTGCGCCGATGCGAGGTCCTCGACGTGGATGTAGTCGCGGACGCAGGTTCCGTCCGGAGTGGGGTAGTCGTCGCCGAAGAGGTTCAGCTCGCGGCCATCCTCCGCCGCCGCGAGTACGTTCGGGATGAGATGCGTCTCCGGTACGTGGCACTCGCCGTGGTCGCGCGTCGCCCCGGCAACGTTGAAGTAGCGCAGGATCACGCTCCGCAGACCGTAGCAGTGACCGTACCAGCGGATCGCGCCCTCGACGGAGCGCTTGGTCTCCCCGTACGCGTTGATGGGCCGCACGGGATCCGTCTCGCTGATCGGCGTGCGATCGGGCATTCCGTAGGTGGCCGCCGTGGAGCTGAAGACGATGCGGTTGACCCGGGCCACTCGCATGGCCTCGAGCAGCGCCACTCCTCCGGCCACGTTCTCGCGGTAGTACTTGGCCGGGTCCGACATGGATTCGCCGACGATCGACTTGGCGCCGCAGTGAAGGACGGCGTCTATGCGGCGCCCCTCGAGGATCCTCTGGACGGCATCTCGATCGCCGTAGCTGACGACTTCGAGCGCCGCACCGGCGGCCACGGCAGCGCGATGGCCCGTCGACAGGTCGTCGAGGACGGTCACGTCGTGGCCGGCCTCGAGGAATTTCTCCACGGATGCCGAGCCGACGTAGCCTGCGCCGCCGGTGACGAGGATGCGCATTCGACCCACCTCCGAGCCTAGTTGCCTCTGAACCGACCGAGAATCCCTTTGCGACGTCTGGCCTCGGTGTCGACCGGGGGCTCGGGGTTTGCGGCTCCGGCCGAGTCGCCGGAACCACCCTGCCGCTCGCCTTCGCCCGCCTGAGGCTCGACGCTTCCCGTCTCGACCGGGCCGGACGCCCGGGCAGGTTCGGCCGATGCGGCGGTCCCGGCCGTTTCGGACGTGCCGGCGGCCGGCTCCGTTGAGTCCTTCGCGGCCTCGACCTGTGGCTCGGCCTCGCCACCGAGGACTATCGCCAGCGCCTCCCGCAGAGCGGCGGCCTCCGCCTCCTCCTCGGATTGACCGGGTTGGAGCGCGACGCCGGACGGCTTGCGAGGCTCGAGCGTGGTCTCGCCGGCTGCTTCCTCGGGCTCGACTGCCTGCGGTTTGGCGGCCTCGGGTTCGGCGGCCTCGGGCGTCTCGGCCCGGAGAATCGGGGGCTCTTCGACCTCAGCGGTTTCCGAGCCGGTGGCCAGTGGGGCCTCCTCAGGCGCAGGCTGCGCAGCCTCGTCGTATTCGTCGAGATCCATATCCGCCGCGGCCGCCATGGCTTCGCGTTCGAGCGTCAGCATCCTAGCCGATTCCGCCTCGGCTTCGGCCGCCTCCGCCTCGGCGGCAGACGCGCGCAGCTGCGCTTCGACCTCGGCTCGCCTGGCCTGGGCGCCGTCGTCACCCTCGGAGGCGTCATTCGGGGCGGCCTCGGTTTCGGCTTCGGCCGCGGCTTCGGCCGCGCCCTCGGCCGCGCCCTCGGCCACCACGTCGGCTTCGGCCGCGCCCTCGGCCACCACGTCGGCTTCGGCCGCCACCTCCGCCTCAGCCACCTCGGCCTCGGCCGGCAGTTCCTCATCTACCTCGTCGACGGCTTCTATGGCCGCCGCCATCTCCGCGGCCGCGAACGGATCGACGGGAGCACGCTTTCGCGGCTCGGCCTTTGCGGTCCCGTCATCGGACGATGTCGCCGGTTTCGGGGCGGGGGTCGCGCGCTCGCGGGCCGCCGCTCCGGCCGCGGCAGCCGCCGCCGCGATCCTGCCGCGCTGACGCCGCTCCCGGCTCTCCTCAGTCGAGAGCCGCCGGGTCGGCCGGCTGGTTTCCGTCTCGCGCGGGCTGGTCCGGGCTTCGGCCGTCCGTTCGGTGCCGTCGGCGGGAACCGTGGCAGCCTCCGCCTCGATGGCCGCTCGGATCGACCTGCGCCCGCGTGGCGCCGCCTGCGTCTGTACTGCCCAGGCGAACTCGGACTCCGCGGGTGTCGCGTCGTCGGTCGAAGTCGCAGCCGCCGCCTCGGCCGTGCCCGTGTCGCTCTCGATCGCCTGCCTGCGCCGCCGGCCCAGGTTCTCGAGCTGCTGAGCGGCCGCGGTCAGGTCCATCGCGTCGCCGGATTGCGTCGCGGTCTCGTGACGCTCCAGCGCATCGACGACCCGCTGAGCCAGGACGCTCTGCGGGTCGATGCCCAGTGCCCGGTTCGCCAGGGTGCGAGCCAGCCGCTTGTCGCCTCGCTCCAGCGAGAAGCGGGCCAGCCCCGCAAGGGCGATGGCGTTGCTCGGATCCAGCTCGATCAGCTGCCAGTACGTGCGCTCGGCGCGTTCGAGCTCGCCCTCGGCGAGGGCTCGGTCCGCCTGTAGAAGCAGCTCGAACATCAGTCTCTGGCTACCGGAAGGTGGGGCAACTCATGGCTCACGATTGTGGATTGTCCACCATGCCATCATGCGTCATCAGGTCGCGGGCGAGGTCCAGTAGGATCGTCCTGTCGTTGATCGCCGGCTCGGCTATTACGCGCTCGGTCAGTTCGTCGAGGATTCGGCCGAGGCGCCTGCCGGGAGGCAGTCCAAGCTCGACCATGAGGTCCCGGCCATCGACCGCCAGCTCCTCCCGGCGGAGCACGAGCCGCCCGGCCGTTTGGGTCCTTATCCGAGCGCGAAGCTCGACCAGCCCGCCCGAGTCGGCCGGCAGGCCGCTGCCGACGTTGTCGGCGGATCGAAGGTCGAGCAGGTCCTCGACCGCTGCCGGACCTATCTTCCTGATGAACCGTCTGACCGCGGTGTCGCTCCAGTTCGCCTGGTAAGAGAACATGTGGTTCGCGACCAGATGCGCGACACGCTCCTGCAGCAGACGCGGGCTATGTAGGCGCGAGAGCATCTCGACCGCCATCTCCGCCCCCGCCTTGTCGTGGCCCAGGAAGTGGCCGTCGGCGAGCGTGTCGGGCTTGCCGACGTCGTGGAGAAGGGCGGCGAGTCTGACGATCGGGCGTTCCGGGGCCGCATCGACGGTCCGCAGGATGTGATCCCAGAGGTCCTCGCCCTCGATCTTGTTCTGCCCGAGTCCGCGCTGGCGCTCGAGCTCCGGCAGGACAACCGCCAGCAACCCGGTCTCGGCCATCAAGCGCAGACCGATGGACGGTCGAGGGGCGGCCAGCAGCTTTTCGAGCTCGGCGGCGATGCGCTCGCCCGAGAGATGGGCGGCGAGGCCGGCATTGCGAGAGATCGACGCGAGGGTTTCCGACTCGACCCCGAAGCCCAGTGTGGCGGCCAGCCGGACGGCCCGGATCATCCGCAGCGCGTCTTCGCGGAACCGCAGGTCGGGGTCGCGGACGGCGCGGAGAACGCCCGAACCCAGGTCCGAGCGGCCCCCGTACGGATCGACGAAACTCGGCTCAGAACCCGGCGAAGAGCCCCATGCCATGGCGTTGACGGTGAAGTCGCGCCGCTCCAGGTCCTCCTCGATGGACGAGCCGAACTCGACCGTGTCCGGATGGCGGAAGTCGGAGTACGTGGCGTCGCGACGGAACGTGGTGATCTCGTACTGGCTTCCGGCGTGGCGCACGACCACCGTTCCGAAGCGGTTCTCGTATAGCGCCCGCGGAAACAGTCCCGCGATCGCCTCCGGGGCGGCGTCCGTGGTCAGGTCCCAGTCGGCGGGCTCGCGACCGATCAGGGCATCGCGGAGGCAGCCCCCCACGACGTAGGCGGCCCTGTCCGCCCGCCAGAGAGTGGCCATCAGCTCCAGCACCGGCGCCGGGATTCGGGCGCGAACGTCTTCCGTCAGCTGTTCAGTGGACGCGGCGGAACCGATGGGCGTCGCGTCACCTGGCGCCGCCACGACTCAGTGCCCGAGGAACAGGTATGACCGCCAGGCCTCGTTGCGGGCGTCCCTCAGGTAGGGGCTGAACAGCGAATAGACGTCGCAGCGCGGCTCGACGGGCTTGCGCGGGAGCCGGAGCTTGGCCTCGTCGAGAAGCTTTCCGCCTTTGCGGTGGTTGCAGGCCTTGCAGGCCGTGACCAGGTTGTCCCAGGTGTGCGTCCCGCCCCGATGCCTGGGGACCACATGGTCGAGGGTGAGATCGCCGGTCTGGCGGCCGCAGTACTGACAGGTGTAGGCATCCCGGGCGAAGACCTCGCGTCGGGTCAGCTTCACGCGTGGCCGCGGGCGCCGGATCTGGTTCTGAAGCCGGATCACGGCGGGCGCGCGGTAGTCCGCACGCGGCGTCCGGATCAGCTGGTGATCGTATTCGAGAACCTCGGCTCTCTCGCCGAAGACCAGCCGGAAGGCGCGCGGCAGGTTGCACACGTTGAGCGGTTCGTAGTTTTGGTTCAGGACCAGGACCACGCCCTCCATGAGGGCATCGTACCAGAGGACGGCCGCCGAGCCTGGCGAAGCGGACACCAGAGACACCAGGAGGCCCGGTCGACGTTCCCGTCGCCGGGCCTCCTGAACTCGTGCGGAACGAAGCGCTATGGGTACGTGAAGTACGTTGCGCTAGTGATGAGTGAGGTTCCACCCGGTGTCGTCACCGTAACCGGGACAACCGTACCGCTCGGGAGGGCCGGAGGCGTGGCGGTGATGCTGGTGTCGCCACCAAGGCTAAACGAGACTGGCGAGGCACCGAAGTAGACCTTCGTCGCGCCGGTGAAGTACTGGCCGCTGATCGAGGCCGAGGACGCGCTGCCGCCGACCGAAGTCACGACCGGAGCCGGGTAGAGCTGGATGAGGCGCGAGCTGCCCTTCACCAGTTCCGTGGCTGCCTGAGCGAAGACGCCCGCCAGTTCGGCCGACGTCGGGTTCTCGAAGTAGTGGGCAGAGTCCGTCGCGACGGCCTCGAGCATCTGCGTAGCCGGCTTGCCGGACCAGGTCGACGACTCCCAATAGTTGTAGGTGCCGTTGGCGGCGCTCATGCTGCTGGTCGCTCTCGGGCAAATCGTGCTATCGGTCACGCCGTAGCCGATGGTGAAGATCTGGATGCCATTCGGGCTTCTGGTGGTGTCCGCCTTTGCCGCGGCGGCGGCGTCGACGGTCGCCTGGCAGGTGTATGTGGAGCTGGTGGTCGTTTGATCGCCGGCGTACTGGCTGAAGCCATTCTGCGGTTTGCCGTCCGTCTCGAGAATGATGCCCTGGGTAACGCCCGGCCGGCCGTAGGTGTCGAGATACCACTGGGCCATCCTGATCGGCGTCGCGAGGTCCGTGCCGCCGATGGCCGAGATGCAGTTGATCGTTTTATCGATCGGGGTGCCGGTCTGGACCACTCCGCCGATCGAGTACGTGCCATCGACTCCGGTCTCAGCGGGCGCCGGCAAGTCGGTGTCCGTGCCGCTCAGCCCGACCGGGACCCACATGCCGACGGTTGAATCGCCGGGCACCCAGGCGGCCACGCCGTGGACCAACTCCCCGGTGGTGTGCGTGTCAGCCGCCGTATTGTCCCTGGCTCGCGTCACGGTCCAGGTGTACGGCGCACTCGAGCCGGAAACCGCGGTGACGAGCATGTGCTCGTAGCCGGAGCCGGAGCTGCTCGAGCCAACGGAGATGGTGAATGGAACCGCGGGGAAGCTGTTGCTTGGGCCATAGGGGGCCGTGACCTGGATCGACGTGTCCGTCGTGCCGACGACTCGGGTGACGGAAGCTCCACCCGTATGCGTCGCGGCCGAGGTGCCGTCCACGTTGCGGGTAACGGTCCACGTCGTGGTGCCCTGCCCACCGGTCACCCGCATGTACTCGGAATCGACCTTGATCGTGTAGGTGCCGCTGGTGGGGAAGCCGCTCGCGGAGTTGACCGTGATCGACGTGGCGCCGGTGCCGTAGATGAGGCTCACGGGCTTGTTGCCCCCGTGGAGGGCCGTCGTGGTGCTGTTGTATCCGCGGGTTACCGTCCACGTAGTGGTGCCCTGTCCACCCGTCACGAGCATCTGCTCGTTGTCGACCTTGATCGTGAAGCTACCTGTCGTGGGGAACCCGGCGGCCGAGTTGACTTTGACGGTCGTGTCGGTCCTGCTGACGCCCCAGCCGACAATCGAGTTGACGACATGCGTGGCCTTGGTCGTTAAGTTGTAGCCGCGGGTCACGGTCCAGGTCGTCGTGCCCTGGCCGCCCGTCACGAGCATCTGCTCACTGTCGATCTGGATGGTGTAGTTGCCGCTCGTCGGGAAGCCGGCGGCCGATGCGACATTGACCGTGGTTGAGGCCGTCGTCGTTATAGCCGCGCTAAGAGTCGTGTTGAGGAAAGTCCCGGTGAAGAGGTTTGTCGTGCCGGTGGTCGTCAACGTGGCACGCGGGCTGTAGTTCGCTCCGTCGTAGACTCCCCTGGCTGAACCTGACCCAGGCGAACAGGAGGCCACGACGGGATCGCCCGACGCGTTGACCTTGCCAGGGCCTGTCAGGCCGAGCGCGACGCGCTGTACAGCGGGGTCGTAGACGCTCAGCACGGTCTCCGCCGCGGTCTGAAGCGAGTGGATCTTGGCGCCAACCGGGTCCCCGCTATCCGCCATCGATCCGGTGCGGTCCAGGATGATGACGAGGTCCACGGGCTGGGGAGGTCCGACCGCGCCGCAGGCCGCTCCCTGGCAGGCTGCCGACGAGATGGATCCCGTCGACCCCTGGTCCACTCCGATGACCGGACCGATGTTGAACTTGGTGATCTTGCTGGCGGTCACGACGACGACGTTGCATTTGTCGCCCGCGCTCGGGTCGCAGGACGAGTACCTGTGCGGGCCCGCGCCCTCGAAAAACGGCGCCAGGTTGGTGACGGGCGCGCTCGCATTGCCCAAGAGAGACAACCGGGGATCGCAGCTGCTGGGAATGTAGTTGAGCTGCACTCCGGACTCGTTGGCCGGCACCAGGCACTTGTACTCGATGTGGTAGTCCGAGGGTTGCAGGGCGGGGAAAGTACCTTCAATGGTCGAGGCGATGAGCGCATTGGCGTTGGCGGCCTCGGTTGGCCCCGTCACCGGCAGGACGGTGCCCCCGGCGAGCGCACCGGCATCCACTGCGTTCACTACCATCTGGCGGTCGTTGCGCAGGAACCCCAGATCGATGACAAGCGCCGCGAACACCAGGATGACGATGAGCACGATCTCGAAGAGAACGAGGATCTGCCCTCGCTCCTTTTGACCTTTTGGACTCTCGGCCATGGGACCGACTCCTAATCTCGTGGCGGGCATGCTGCTATATCTCGAGGACCATCTGCGTGGTCGACGTCAGTCCGAGCGACGCGCCGAATAACAGAGGAAAGAAGCTGTGGTAGGTGTAGGACACCTCCACGACCACGGAGTCGAGCGGCTTTGCGGCCGAGCAATCGACCGGCGGCGGCGACGACACGCTCACGGTGGTTGCGAGGCAGCTGACGGTCACGCTGGAATCGTCGATGGAGACGCCTCCCTGGGCGGCCGTGGCGACGGCGGCGCCCTTGGCGACCAGTGCGATGTTCGCGTGGTTCTCGGTGACGATCGCCGCGTGAGCCGCCTCGCGCGAGGCGTTGATGACGCTCATCCGCGAGTACAGCATGAAGCCGAAGTCCATGATGCCCGACAGAACGAGCATGAAGATCGGGAAGACAAGGGCGAACTCGACCAGCGCCTGGCCGCGCTTTCGATTGGAGCGGCGGCTGTTGTAGCCGGCCTTTCTATTCGACACGGTCGTCTGTCGCCTCCTTGATTGAGACACGCGGTCTGAAGCCAGGGTCCAGATGGTAGTAAGTCAACCTTGCATTCACTCTAAAAGCGTTGCAGCCATTCACCGTATCGGGTAGCACATTCGGGCTACTCGAAAGGGGTAGGAAACGCATGAGCGGCCGCGGCGCCACGAGCGCGGCCTCCGCCTCGAGGGCCGCTCGCAGAAGCACCGGCTATTCGGTCGTGGTCTCATCGGCCACGAGGCGGTAGCCGCCGGATGGGTCCGTGAGCAGGTGCCGGGGCGAGTCCGGGTCCAGCTCGATCTTGCGGCGCAGGCGCCGGACCGTGACCCAGACGTAGGCCGGGTCCGCGGCGTCCGAATCGGCCCAAACCAGGCGCAGGAGCTGCTCCGTGGACACGACGTGCGGCGTGCTCGAGGCGAGGGTCGCAAGGAAGCGGGATTCCGTCGGCGAGAGCGGGACGGCGTGGCCGCGGACCAGAGCCTGGCGCCGCCGCGGCACCAGGACGAGATCGCCGAGGTCCAACTCCTCCACGGGCATCTGGTCGCGCATGCGCCTCAGAACCCGCCGGACACGAGCGGCCAGCTCGGCGTAGTCGTATGGCTTGGTGACGTAGTCCTCGGCGAAGTGCGCGATCAGGTCGACCTTGCTGTCGGCCGTGGCGTCGGCGGAGAGGACCATTATCGGTATGTCGGCCCGGCTCTTGATCAGGGAGGCCAGCGACTGACCGTCCATCTCTGGCAGCATCAGGTCCAGGATGACGAGATCCGGCCAGGATCTGTCCAACCGCCGGAGAGCCTCCGATCCGCTCGAAGCCCGGGCGACCTCGAATCCTTCGGTCGCCAGACGGCCGGCCAGCAGCTCGAGATGAGCTCGGTCGTCGTCGACGAGCAGGATTCGGGCTTCACTCACGGCAGGTCTCGTTTGTCAGTGCCTGCCGCCAACGCCGGCGGCAGCGCTCCGCTGAGCACCTCGGATTATCGATCGTGCGCGAGCCGCAATTCGAGCGCGAACGACGAAACCGCAAGCGGCCCTACTCGAGGCCGGCCAGTTCGCGGGCTCGAACCATCACCGAATCGAGCATCGGCGGCGTCAGCCGGCCGGTGAACGTGTTCTGCTGGCTCGGATGGAACGAGCCGACCAGCCAGTACGCGCCGATCCGTTCCTCGGCCAGGTGCCCGAATTTCGGTCGCACGAGCGGCCGCGATCCCAGCTCTCTCATCGCCCGGAGCGCACCATCCCAGGCGTATGCGCCGAGAGCGACGATCACCCGGACCCGGGTCAGGAGCCGCAGCTCGCGAACGAGGAAGGGCAGGCAGGCGTCCCGTTCCAGCGGCAGGGGCTGGTTGTCCGGCGGGGCGCAGCGCACGACCGCGGCGACGTACAGGCCGCTGACCGTCAGGCCGTCGTCGGCGGATACCGAGGTCGGCTGATTGGCAAAGCCGGTTCGGTACAGCGACGCGAACAGGAAGTCGCCCGATCGATCGCCAGTGAAGACGCGACCCGTCCGGTTGCCGCCGTGGGCCGCCGGCGCAAGCCCCACCACCAGCACCCTGGCGTCCGCGTCACCGAAACCGGGCACGGGCCTGGCCCAGTATTCCTCCGTGGCGTAGCGCGAAGGCGGATCCTGTGCCGCGGCCTCGCGCCACTCCACGAGCCGTGGGCAGCGCCGGCACGCGACGACTTCGGCCGTGAGCTGAGTCAGGCTGTCCGTTCTGGGGTCTTCTGTCACGCGAGGAATCTAGCCGCAATCCAGAAACCATATCCCGGCCAGGCTGCCGACCGGATCATCGAGCCAGGCTTTGACTTCGACCGTCCTCGCCGGGAGCGCTGAGGCGAAGAGGAGGTTCCGGCGGGCCACCTGTGCTCGGGCGGTTGACGTGTCGGGCAGCACGAGGATCGACGCGATCGACTTTGGCCGCCAACCCAGCGCCTGCTCGATGAGATCCGGCGCAAGGCGACGTTTCCGATCCATCGTCGAAAAGAGGTCCTGCGTATCGACGATCCTCGACTTGCACTCGAAGACGGCGGCGGCCAGGCGCAACCTCAGCAGGCCTGCAACGTCGATCGATCCCCGCTCGCCCCACCGGTTGAACGTGAACTCCGGCTGGCCGCTCCATCCATGCTTCTGGATGGCCGAGAGCGTGGCCTGGACCAGGAGCGAGTGTGACTCGTCCAGCAGAGTGGCCAGCTCTGGACCCCGCCAGCGGGGCGCGAACGGCAGCGAGATCTCGAGCGCCTCGGCCACGTTCCGGAGCGTCCCGACGGACGACTGGCGCAGGTGGCCGCGCTCGATGAGCGAGACCGTGGACGGGGAGACACGGGCTATCGCCGCGAGCTCCGCCTGGGTCAGGCCTTTCCGCTTGCGGACCGCTCGCACAACTCTGCCGACCTGCACGTCGTCCATGGCCGGAGCATCTCAGGTGCCGATTGGCTGGACCTGCACACCCGAGCCGCACTTTCTCCACGTTTGCGATGGGGTCGCAGGGCTGGGACTGGATAGGGCGGATAGGGCCGGCGAGAGGCTCCGAAGGCGGCGATCCGGTCCAGGATTCTCGCCGGGCGACGAGTCCTGAAACGAATCCGGCCCGGGCGAGAGCAGATCGGGTCGAGTCCGGCTCCGTAAGGTCCAGTCCTCTACTGGGATCGCAAATCTGGAGAACCCCCGGCGGCGTCGCGAGCGCTCTGCTGCGCCACGATCGGGACGCCCTCGGCGAGTTCAAGCCGGGCCAGCCAGCCGCTGACCGGCGGCCGAACCTCGAGCACGCGCCAGACGAAGAAGGCGATCACCGCGCCGGTCGCGTTCATGATCGCGTCGTCGACGTCCGTGACCCTGTACGTGAAGCCCTCCAGGAGCGAACCCGCGAGCTGGGTCAGCTCGATCGCGACGGCGAACCCGACGGCCGCGGCCGCGAACCAGCGCCAGTCGCGCAGCCTGGCCCAGAGACCGGGTCCATACACGGCCAGCGGTACCAGCGCGATCGAGTTGCCGACGAGCTGCCTGACCGTGCCCGGGCGGAGGTGGGCGAGCTGGTCCGCGATGGTGTGGAAAGGAACGATGTTGTCCTGGGTGAGGCCCCGGGTGGCCCGGTAATACTCCTGGCCGGAGATGGGTATCGGGAAGATCGTCAGCGCGACGACCGCCGTTACGTGCGCCAGGGCCAGCAGCGCCAGCAGTGTCCACCGGCGATCCGCTCGGCCTTCCTCGCCGCGCCGCCAGATGAGCCACGCCACCGGCAGGGCCGGCAGCACCATCCAGTAGCCCGGGATCGCGGTCAGGTAGCCGTCCGTCATCAGCATCCGGAACCCCTCCGTGCGGTGTGGCATCGACAGCCTGCCCAGCATGCCACGCCGATCGATCGCGCCCCCGCCCCGACAGCGTCGAACGGCGCAGAACCGATTGCCCTCGAGTTCAGCTTTCGAAACCTGACCCCGATCGCGCCGCCGGCGAGTAGCCGGCGAGTAGGTTGCGCGCGGTCCGCCTCGGCGAGAACCCGCGGCCCTTCGACCGGCAGAGCGATCCGCCGCTCCGTCCCGGGCGGGTCGCCCGGTCGCCACGGGTATAATCACCACGCGTGGCGCGGGTCGCTGCCGGATGGAGCGCGCCCGTACCCTGCCGCAGCTAAGGATTGGATCAGCTATGACCGCCGAGACGTCTACCTGGGCCACCAAGAAAGGCCTCGCCCAGATGCTCAAAGGCGGCGTCATCATGGACGTGATGAACGTGGAACAAGCGCGCATCGCGGAAGAGGCAGGGGCCACCTCCGTCATGGCGCTGGAACGTGTGCCGGCCATGATCCGCGCCGAGGGCGGCGTGGCACGGATGGCCAAGCCCTCGCTCATCAAGCAGATCATCCAGGCGGTCTCCATCCCGGTCATGGCCAAGTGCCGCATCGGACATTTTGCGGAAGCCCAGATTCTTCAGGAACTCGGCGTCGACTATATCGACGAATCCGAAGTCCTCACCCCCGCCGACGAAGCTCACCACGTCGATAAGCACGCCTTCAAGGTGCCGTTCGTTTGCGGTTGCCGGGATCTTGGCGAAGCGCTCCGCCGTATCAGCGAGTGCGCGGCGATGATCCGGACCAAAGGCGAGGCCGGCACGGGCGACATCGTCGAAGCCGTCCGCCACATCAGAACGCTCATGGCCGAGATCCGGCGCCTCGGCGCGATGCGCGAGGACGAGCTCTTCGTCGCCGCGAAGGAGCTGGGCGCGCCATACGACCTGGTCAAGCAGGTCCACGACGACGGCAGGCTGCCCGTCGTGAACTTCGTCGCGGGCGGCATCGCCATCCCGGCGGACGCGGCCCTGGCCATGCAGCTCGGCGCCGAAGGCGTGTTCGTGGGCTCGGGCATCTTCAAGAGCGAGAACCCGGCCCGGACCGCCGAAGCGATCGTCCAGGCCACGCTCCACTACGACAACCCCAAGATCATCGCCGAGGTTTCCAAGGGCCTGGGCGCCCCGATGCGCGGCATCGCCGCCGCCTCGGTGCCCGAGCCCGAGCGCCTCGCGGTCAGGGGCTGGTAAGTACACAACCCTTGTGCGGCGCCACGCCCCAATGCTGACCCGGGGCGCCCCCGCCGCGTCGGTGCAATGCCCATGAAGATCGGCGTTCTGGCGCTCCACGGCGCCTTCATCGAGCACATCCACCTGCTCGAATCCATCGGCATCGAGGCCGTCAAGATTCGACTGCCCGAAGACCTCGACGGCGTCTCCGGCCTCATCATCCCCGGCGGCGAGAGCACGACTATGCGCAAGCTCACCGCCCGCTGGGGCATGCGCGAGCCGATCCTCGGTCTCGCCGCGAAGGGCGCGCCCATCCTCGGCACGTGCGCCGGAATGATCGTGGTGGCCAGCGAGATCGCCGACGGCGACGAGCCGGTATTCCCGATGATCGACGTGACCGTGCGGAGGAACGCCTTCGGACGCCAGCTCGACTCTTTCGAGACCGAGCTGTCGATGCCCGTAGTGGGCGACACACCGATCCACGCGATATTCATCCGAGCCCCCATAATCGAACGCGTGGGACCCGGGGTGGAGACTCTCGCATCGCTGCCGGATGGACGCGTGGTGGCGGTCAGACAGCGAAACGTGATCGCAATCTCCTTCCACCCCGAGCTGGCCGGCGAAACGAGGATTCACCGGCTCATCGCCACGATGGCCGCCGATTTTTCCGAGCCAGGAGAAGGGACCGTGGTCGCCAGGACCGAGCCCGGCATACGGCGTGATGCGTCCCCCGGCGCGTCACGAGGGAGGTCCGAGTGAGCGGTCGAGTTCGTCTCGCCCGCCTGACCGACCTGGCCGCCCTCGGAGAGCTGTCGCGGCTGTCCCAGCAGGAGCACGTCGACGCGCGATCTCTGGGGCTGCCCGTGAGCGGTCCGCGGATCGGCGTTTTCTCCCTGTTCCGGCTTCCCCTCGGCGCCTTTCAGCCCAACGACCTCCTCTTCGTCTACGAAGACGAGCGGCGGATCTCCGGCCTCCTGCGAGTCGAGCGCGACACCAGCCGCGACGAGTGGACCATCGTGGAGCTCGACGCCATAGGCACGGGCGATTCCGGCGACACGCGCTTCCGCCTGGTCCAGCACCTCATCCGCGACGGCGCCCGACGCGGCGCGATTCGATTCCACGTCGCCTGCTCCGACCGGCAGGGCAACCCTGAGCTCTTCATGCAAGCCGGTTTTGCCCGTTACGGCCAGGAGCAGCTGATGTTCCGTTCCACGGACAAGCCGCTACCGATGCCCTGGTCCGACGAGCAGGCGCGGATGGCCGGCATCAGGCCCTGCCAGGCCCTCGACGCGCTGCCGCTTGCCAGGCTCTACACGGCCGTGACCCCCCAGCCGGTTATGCGCCTGGAGGCCTACCGCCTTATCGACTGGGAGAAGCTGGGTTCGGGATCGCGCGTGCCGCGCTCCAGCCTCGCGCCGATCCTCCGCTTCGCCGAAGTGGAATCGTACGTACAGTCGTCGGGTGACGGAACCGTGGATCTCGTGGGCCTGCTCCAGCTCGGAGTCGCGCGCGAGGAGCAGCCGCACTACATGAAGGTTCTTGCCCGACCGGGCACGGACGTGTCCGGGCTCGTGGAGTTCGGGCTCGGATTGCTTGCCGCGCGCATCGGACGCGGCGGCAGCTGCCCGGACAACGGCGTTCTGTCGCCCGTTCGAACCTACGAATCGCCAATAGATCACCGCCTGGAGGAGGCGGGCTTTGCCACCCTGGACACAGTGACCCTTTTCATGCGCGAAGCCGTCGTGCGCGTGGTGGAGCCCGCGCTCGTTCCGGCGGTGCGCTAGACAGAGATGGCAGGAGGACACGTGGCCGATCAAGGCGCGCCCAGGCGACGTCCGGAGTCGATCGACGATCTGAGTCTGCTCCTCAAAGCCCTACCGCCCGACGTTCTGCAGGCGGTTCGAGCCCTGACGGACCCGACTCAGCTGATCGAGGTCGTACTCGATCTCGGGCGCCCGCCGGAGGCTCGGTTCCAGGACGGCGAAGTGACGCTCCTGGATCGCGAGATAACCGAATCGGACATCGAATACGTCGTCGAGCACATCGGCGTGTTCGGCGACGACAACCGGGCGGGCATCGAACGCACGCTCCACCGGATTTCCGCGATCCGGAACCGGACCGGCAAGATCGTAGGGCTGACCTGCCGCATCGGCCGGGCCGTGTACGGCACGATCGAGATCATCAACGACTTCGTGGAATCCGGGAAGTCGATCCTGATCATGGGCCGGCCGGGCATCGGCAAGACCACGATGCTTCGCGAGGCTGCTCGCGTGCTCGCGGACGACCACAACAAGCGCGTCGTCGTGGTGGACACGTCCAACGAGATCGCCGGCGACGGCGACATCCCGCACCCGGCCATCGGGCGGGCCCGGCGAATGCAGGTCCGCACGCCGTCGCACCAGCACGAGGTCATGATCGAGGCGGTCGAGAACCACATGCCCGAGGTCATCGTCATCGACGAGATCGGGACGGAGCTCGAGGCCCAGGCCGCTCGGACGATCGCCGAGCGCGGAGTTCAGCTGATCGGGACGGCCCACGGCAACAACCTGGACAACCTGATGCTCAACCCCACGCTGACGGACCTGATCGGCGGCATCCAGACCGTGACCCTCGGCGACGAGGAAGCCCGCCGCCGCCGCACCCAGAAGAGCGTCCTGGAGCGCAAGGCTCCGCCGACCTTCGACGTCATCGTCGAGATCCTCGACCGCGAGAGTGTGGCGGTTCACTCGGACGTGGCGGACACCGTGGACGCGATGCTGCGCGGAGATCCCGTCTCGGCGGAGCTCCGCTGGCGAGACGAAGGCGCCGTGCATCGGTCACAGTCGCGGCCCAAGCCCTCGCCGCGCGACGAAGGCGCGGAACGTTTCGGCAGCGACCGCTTCGCCGGTCTCGTGGGTCTCGGCCAGGGCTGGCGGACGGAACCGGGCTGGCGCGGCGCCGGCTCGTACCATGCCCCCACTGACTGGCGCGACCAGGATCGCGGGACCCGGCCCGGGTTTCGGTCCGGGGCCAGTGGCGGATGGCGAGCCCCGGTTCGCGGCGCGAGAGAGGTTCGCGATTCGCGCGAAGGATCCCGCCGCGGCGCAGGCGGCGGTGGCGGCGCGGGCGCGGGTGGAACGGGTGGAGCGGGCGGCCCGGGAACCGGCCAGAGCTTTGGCGGCAGAAGCGCCGCCGGACCCGGCCCGGGCAGAAACGCCGGCCCCGGATCGGGCGGGCCGGGCTCCGAGGCGCCTGGCCCCGCCTTCGGGGCACCGCGCAGCCTCCCAGGTGAGCGTTTCGCCACTCCCCCGGCAGGCGGCGAGGCTCCGTTCCAGATCGGCGAGCTGGCCGATCGCGGTCCGATAGAACGCGGTACCGCGACCGCCCCCGAGCCGCGCGCCCGCGACCTGCGGGAGCTCGAGCGGCAGCGGGCCTGGAGCCAGCAGGCCACCCGGGCCCTGAACGACTACCGTGCGGAAGGTGTCGAGGAGGAATCCGAGGAGCCGGCGACGGCGTCGGCCACGCCTCGGCCCCTCGGCTACGACGGCGACCAGGCCGAAGAGGACGAGGAGCTCGAGGAGGACGACCGCGAAGCCGCGGACGAAGCCGAGTCCGACCTCTTGGACGCCGAAGACGACGAAGCCCTCGCCGACATCGTCCGGTTGCGCGCCGCCGGGGAGCAGGCACGGGCGGCGAGTCCGGGCGCCGGTTTGGGCGCGGCGCCCGGCGGCGCCGGTTTGGGCGTGGCCGGTGGCGCCGGTTTGGGCGCGGCGCCCGGCAGCGCCGACACGGACTTCGACGAGGAGACGTCCGGCGCGGCCGGCAACGCCGTTCTCCGGATCCGCGACGAGGGCACGATCCTGCCCACGCTCCGGGTCCTGCCGCACGGCATCAGCCGAAAGCGTCTCGAGCAGGCGATCAAGGAGCTCCAGCTGCCGGTGATCATCGCCCGCGACCCGGACGAGGCCGACGTGGTGATGACCCTCAAGAGCGAGTACCGGCAAAAGACCTCGGGGCTTCGCGAAGCCGAAGAACGGGGCCTGCCAATCTACGTCCTCAAGAGCAACACCATCGTTCAGATGGAATCGGGCCTCACGTCGATCTTCTCGCTGGAAGTGGATCCGCGCGAGGCGGCACTGCGCGAGGCCGAGGAGGCGATCGGCCTGGTTATTCGCTCCTCCCAACCTGTTGAGCTCTCGCCGCAGAACGCCTACATCCGGCGCCTCCAGCACCAGATGGCGGAGCGGGCAAACCTGATCTCGCGCTCGCGCGGCCGGGAGCCCTACCGGCGGGTCAGGCTCTACCCCTGACCGCCTCCCGGACGTGACCGCCGCAGGCTCGCCGCCGTTCTCAGCCGCCGTATCCGCCGTCGGCCGAGGCCGGTTGTCGGGGGCCTCGGTCCCGACAGTGCGCTGCCCGGATACGTGGATCGGTCCGCGACCTGCCGGTTCGGGCGCCGCTCCGCTCGGCTAGACTCGTCCGATGATGGTGGCAGGCAAATCGAGAAGGGGCTTCTTCCTGACGCTCGAAGGTCCGGATGGCTCGGGCAAGTCCACCGCGGCCCAGCGACTGGCGGCGCGCCTCGCCGACGAGGGCTACGACACGGTCCTGACCCGCGAGCCCGGCGGGACCGCCCTGGGCGAGGAAGTCCGGCAGATCCTGCTGCACGCCCCGACCCTCGATCCCGCGCTGACGACGGACGCGCTGCTCTTCAACGCCGCGCGCGCTCAGCTCGTGGCCCAGGTGATCGTGCCGGCGCTGGATCGAGGCGCCATCGTCGTCTGCGACCGATTCGCCGATTCCACGCTGGCCTACCAGGGCTACGGCTCGGGTCAACCGCTGGCCGGGCTCCGGACGCTGGCCTCGTTCGCAACCGGCGGGCTCGAGCCGGACCTGACGGTCCTACTGGATCTGCCGGTGGAGGAGGGTCTTCGACGCAAGGGCGGCGAAGTCAATCGCTTCGAGATCGACGCCGACGTGGCCTTCCACGAGCGTGTCCGCGAGGGCTTCCTGACATTGGCCGCCGAATCGCCGGGTCGCTTCCTGGTCGTCGACGCGACGCGCCCGGCCGACGAGATCGACGGCGCCGTCTCGGACGAGTTGCGCCGCCGCCTGCCGGTCGGGGGTTCTATTTCGAGACTGAGTGAACCAAAGGCTCACTCAGTGCGAATGGACAGGTGAGGGACCGAATGGAAGTGCCCCCGCAAATGGCGGTTCCAGAGAGTCTCTCGGAGGACCAGTCGGAGGCCGAGCTAATGCGGCAGGTGGCCGCCGGGGAAATTGGCGGACTCGAAGCCCTATACGATCGCTATCACGCGATGGCGTACGCGCTTGCCCTGCGGATCACTACCGAAACGGGGCTCGCGGAGGACGTCGTTCAGGACTCGTTCCTGGGCGTGTGGCGGAATGCCGGACGGTACGCGGAAGCGCGTGGAACCGTCCGGAGCTGGCTGCTTGCCATCGTCCGCCACCGAGCCATCGACGCGATGCGCCGTCAACGTGCGAGCGTCGCTCTCGGCGACGAGTCGGAAGAGGTTCTGCCCGCCAATCTCACTCTGCCGGACATCTGGCCGGAAGTTGCCGGACGGCTGGACGGAGAGCGGGTTCGGGCGGCCATCCAGACTCTGCCGCCGGCACAGCGCGACGCCATCGAACTGGCCTACTTCGACGGTCTGACGCAGCGGGAGATCGCTGCTCGGACCGGCGCTCCACTCGGAACCGTCAAGAGCCGCATGAGGCTCGGGCTGGTCTCGCTGCGCGAGCAGCTGATCGGTCAATACGAAGAAGTCATGCCGTCCGGGCTTCCGGCAAACGGCAAGAGAAGGATGGCCTGACATGGCCATGACCTGCGACCGCGTCCGCGAGCTGGCTCCGGGCTTCGTTCTCGGGGCATTGGATATCGAGGAGATGATCGCCGTCCAGGATCACCTGGACGGCTGCGCCGAGACGCATCCGGAGATGGACGAGCTCGGCGGAGTCGTGCCCTATATCGCCCAGAGCTTGACCCCGGTCGAGCCGCCGGCCTGGCTGCGTGAATCCGTGATCGCGGCCGCCAAGGCGGATTCGCTCGCGCGGCGAAGGGTTGGCAAGGGGGCGGAGCATCGGATCCCGGCCCACGCGCCCGCGGCTGCCGCGGCAGCGACCGTGGCCGCTACTGCCGTCGTCACGCCGGAAGCATCCTTCGCGCCCGAGCCCGCGACCGGACTCGAGCTTGCTCCTGTGATCCCGCTCCGCAGCAGGATCTGGGCCCGACGCGGCCGGATTGCCACGTGGGCAACGCGCGCCGCCGCGGCGCTCCTGGTCGTGAGCCTGGGCAGCTATGCCTACGTCGTCCAGAACGATCTCAAGAACGCCCAGCATCAGGCGCCCCCGTGGGTCAACGTCATCGGGCCCGAGACGCGGCAGGCGCCTCTCGCGCCTACCAACGCGGCCTCCAAGGCCGGGGGACTGGCCGTTCTCCAGCAGACGGGTCACCTCTACGTCGCCGTCAATCATCTCGACGCGACCGCCGGGGATCAGGTCTACATGGTCTGGGTCACGGCCGAGACGGGCGACGTCTCCAGGGTCGGCTCATTCACGATCGACTCGTCGGGCTGGGCACAGGTGGAGTTCGATCGAGTGCCCACGTCGCCAAACCTGTGGCTCTTCATCTGCCTGGAGCCCAACGGCGGCGTGACCAGGCCTACCGGGCCGATCATCCTGAGCGGCACGCTCTCGGCCTGAGCGCCGGCGCGGGTCTCGGTCTCAGCGCGGCGCCCTGTCGGCCGGAGTCGCGGCGCGTCTGACCCGCTACTCCTCCGAAGGCTGGACCGCGACCCTGTCGCCCCCGGCATCGCGAGCGGTGTGAAGCGCCTTGTCCGCGATCGCGAGGAGCTCCTCGGGGGTGCGGCCGTCCAGCGGATAGCCGGCGATGCCGGCCGAAACGGATATCGGCTTGCCGTGGATCGGTGAGATCCCCGAGATCTTCTTGACCAGCCGCTCGGCCACGATCTTGCCGTCCGGCCCGGGTGCGACGAGGACGAACTCGTCGTTGCTGAAGCGGGCGATGTTGTCCACGAGTCGCACGGACTCGGCGAGGGTCTGGGCCACTCGCCGAAGCGCGTCGTCGCCGGCGGCATTGCCTCCGGTCATGACGATCTCGGTGAAACGGTCGATGCCGAAGATCGCGATGCTCAGCGGCTGGCTCTGGCGGCCGGCTCGCGCCAGCTCGAGCTCGAGCAGCCTGTCGAGCGTCCGCCGATTCGGCAGGCCCGTGAGTGGGTCGGTGTGCGAGAGCCGGTCGAACCATTCGGCCCGCTCGGAGCCGAGCGCCAGCGCAAGAGCGCGCTCGACCGCGACCGCGGTCAGGTCCGCAATCGGCTCCATGCTTTCGAGCGCTGCGTCGTCGGGGACGGCGCCGGCGAAGCCGAGCGCCATCGCGCCAAGGGCTATCTCGATGCCGTCGCGCCGGACCACGAGCGGCGTCAGGAATGCGGTCTTGCAGCCCCGCAAGACGGGGATGTGTGCGCCGTCGATCGCGAGCGGCTTACGCAACCGGACGACGTCCGCCAGCGGGTCGTGGCTCTCCGACGCCCGGCCGATCGAGCCGCCGTCGATGGCAACCTCGTCTTCGACCCCGAACGTGACGGCCAGCTCGAGCTCGTCCCGATCCTGGTCGAGGATGTAGGCGACGCCGGCTTTGGCGCCCAGGTGCTCGCCCGCGAGTCCCAGCAGCTCGGCCAGCTGCTCGTCCAGGTCATCGCCCCGGGCAACCGCGGCCGCGGCTGCCGCGAATAGCTGCGCATCCGTTCGCCCGTGGTTCGATCGTTCGCCGGTCACATTTCCTCCCCCGAGGTCGACTCGAGCACCAGCGCTGTCTGCGAGGGGCGCAGACCCATATCCCCGTGCGGGGATTGTACGGCGGCGCGCTCACACCGGCTGGCGCGCAGCTCCAGCAGTCGGTCGGATCGGGCGCGGCCGCCCCGGCGGATCGGGCGCGGCCCTGCGCGCTCCTTCTATACTCCGGACCGTGAAGCTCATCGTCGCGGTCGTTCACAACGAAGACGCACGGGCCATGATCGACGTCCTGCTGGCCCATGAGTTCCGAGCGACATGGCTGCACAGCTCCGGCGGCTTCCTCAAGCAGTCCAACGCCACGATCCTGGTCGGCGTGGACGACGCGAAAGTGAACGACGTCGTGGCCCTCGTCAGGGACAACTGCCACTCCCGCACGCAGACGGTCAGCCCAATTCCGCCGATCATGGAGCCGGGCGAGTTTTTCATGCCCTACCCGCTCGAGGTCGAAGTTGGCGGCGCAGTCGTCTTCGTTCTACCGGTCGATCATTTCGAGCGCATCTGAGCTTCGGCCGCTCGGGTCGCACAGGCGGAGGGCGAAAACGTGAGCCCGTTTCGACCGGATCTCGTGGACGTGTGGATCTTCAGAGTCCCCCTGGAGACGACGTTGTCCAAGGGACTTACTACCGCTCCGGACGCGCCGGCGGCCGGGCCCGGCGGACGATCCACGGTGGACGCGAGGCGAGCCATTGCGGGCGCTGCGGCGCCCGGAGAAGACGCCGGCGGGGGAGGCGGCGGAGCCGGCGGAGGTGCGACGGTCCGTGGCGGAGCGGCCCCGGCCGGTGGCGGAGCGGCCACGACCCCGGCCGACCTCGAGATCCTGCTGATGCGCCGCTCTCCGGGCCGCATCCTGCCGGGACTCTGGCAGTGCGTCTCGGGATCGCTCGAGGAAGGCGAATCCGTCACCGACGGCGCTCTGCGCGAGCTGCTCGAGGAGACGGGCTTCGGGCTCGGGCAGATCGAGGCCTTCTACGACCTGGACCAGGTCAACCAGTTCCACGAGCCGTCGTACCGGGCGATCGTGACGAGTGCGATCTTTGCCGTGCGAGTCGCTCCCGACGTGGAGCCGGTCCTCTCCCACGAGCACGACGCGATGGTCTGGGCCACTCCCGCCGAGGCTCTCGAGCTGGCCGTGTGGCCCGCGTACCGCGAGTCCATCGGGCGGATCGTCGAAAACCTGCGGGATCCGGCGCGCGCGATCTGGTTCGAACTGACG
>DAHXON010000045.1 GCA_027364875.1 Chloroflexota bacterium | reverse complement strand
CCAATGTGCAGCCCCGCGGCACAGCCGTCCCCGTTTCCGCAACGCTGCTTGACACGTGTTCAGCGCCACTGCACAGTTGGCGGCTGGGCGAACCCACTCCGCAGCCCAGGCGGCCCGGACAAGCATCGTGGGGGCGGCCCGCCGGAGCCGAGCATGCACTTCGTGAGCAAGGTGGACTGGTCGTTTGGCGAGCAACCGGGACCGGCGACGCCCAACTCCGCGGGACTGGCCAGACGCGTACTCGTTGGTCCCGAACAGGGCGCGGTCCATACGGAACTGAGCGTGGGGACGATGGCGCCGACCGGCTGGCTTGCGCGCCACATCCATTCGTTCGAGGAGGCGCTCTACATCCTCGAAGGCGAGCTGATCCTCGAGCTCGACGGCAACGTCCACCTTCTTCACGCGGGCGACTACGCCCTGATGCCCGTGGCCTCGTGGCACACCCTCGCCAACGTGGGCACGACCCAGACGAGATGGCTCTCGGTGAACACGCCGCAGCGACTCGGCCCGGACGCACCCCGCAAGGACACGTTCTTCCGTGGCGGTCGCCCGGACCTGTCCGCCCTGGCGGACAAAGCCACGCCCCC
Organism: Chloroflexota bacterium; assembly: GCA_027364875.1. Taxonomy (GTDB): domain Bacteria; phylum Chloroflexota; class Limnocylindria; order Limnocylindrales; family CSP1-4; genus Fen-1039. The sequence goes on along the minus strand of DAHXON010000045.1, from coordinate 28,222 downwards.
GCGGTTCGGCGACCCGGCCACCAGGCTCGTCGGCCACTACGAGGGCACGCCTCCGCAGCTCGAGACACTCCGGATCAAGGACGCCGCGCGGGGCCGAGCTCCGGCGGGCATGGATACCGCCCTGCTCGCCTACTCGGGCATCAGCGTGAAGATGCTCCTCGACAAGAACGCGGGCGCCGATCTGCTGACCATGTTCACCGTGGACTACGAGCTCGGCGGAGCGGCCCAGGCCCACGACCATCCCTTCGAGGAGACCTACTTCTTCCTCGCGGGCGAGATCGAAGCCGAGGTGGACGGCAAGGAGTATCACCTTCGGGCCGGCGACGTGATGTTCGCCGGCGTCGGCTCCGTGCACGGTTTCTACAACGTTGGCACCGAACGAGTCCGCTGGATCGAGACCCAGGCCCCCCAGCCTCCATCCAAGCACGCCTACCGATGGATCGCGCCGTGGAAGAAGTACGAAGAGGCGGAACGAGAGCTGGCCGCGCAGGCCGGGAGATAGCCCGTGAATCCCAGGAAGCTTCTGATCGTCGGCGGATCTCAGGGCCTCGGGCGCGAGTTGGCCGCCCACTATGCCGGGAAGGGCGCGGAGGTCATCATCAGCGGCCGCGACCTCGCCAAGGCCCAGGCCGCCGCCAGGGAGATCGGCGGCAAGACCAGCGCCCTGGCGTTCGATCTGGCCAGCCCCGAGGGCATCCACACCGCCCTCCAAAGCCTCGACAGCCTCGACTCGCTGGTGTTGACCGCGATCGACCGGGACGACAACCGGATCGCCACATACGACATCGCTCGGGCCATGTATCTCACGACGATGAAGCTCGTCGGCTATACGACCGTCATCCACGAACTGCTGCCGCGCTTCCCCAAGGAAGGCGGCGCGATCGTCCTGTACGGCGGCCTGGCCAAGGACCGCCCGTATCCCGGATCCACGACGGTCACGACGGTGAACGGCGGGATCACCACGATGATCCACAGCCTGGCCGGCCAGATCGCCCCAACTCGAATTAACGCCATCCATCCCGGGATCGTCGGCGACAGCCCGTACTGGAAGGGCAAGGCCGACTACCTCAAAACGATCGAAGCCCGTACCCCCGGAGGCAAGCTCGTGACGATGAAGGACATCGTCCACGCCACTGCCTTCCTGCTCGAAAACGACGGGATCAACGGCGAGAACATCAAGGTGGACCGCGGCTGGATGACGATGTAGCCGGCCACGGCACGAGTCGAGGAACAGCGCGAGTCGAGGAACAGCGCGAGTCTCGGAACGCGGCGCGCCGCGAGCCTCTCGCCTAATCGAGCTTGTCCTAGGATGTCGACATGGTCATAGCTGCCACTGCCAAACCCCACGCCATCTACCTGGCAGGTCGCTGGGCGGACTCGCCCGATCTCCTGGAAGTCTCCAACCCGGCCGATCCCGAGACCCCTGCCGGCGCCACGTTCAACGCCACTCCGGAACAGTACGAAGAGGCGGTCGAGGCCGCCGTCGGGGCCTTCGAGAAGACACGCCGGATGGCCGCCTACGAGCGCAGCGCCGCCCTGTACAAGATCAGCGACGGCATTCGTGCCCGCCGCGACGAACTGGGCCGCCTGATCACCCTGGAATCCGGCAAGCCCATCCGCGACGCCCTCGGCGAAGTGGATCGGGCGGTCCTCACCTTCCGGCTGGGCGCCGTCGAGGCGGAGCGAATCGGTGGCGAAGTGATGCCGCTCGACCTCAACCCCGCATCGCGCGGCCGGACCGGCATCATCAAGCGCTTCCCGATCGGGCCGGTCGCCGCGATCAGCCCGTTCAACTTCCCGCTGAACCTCGCCGCGCACAAGCTCTCCCCCGCCATCGCCTCGGGCAACCCGATCGTGCTGAAGCCGCCTTCCAAGGACCCGCTGACGATGCTGACCGTGGCCGAGATCGTCGCCGAAGCGGGCCTCCCGGAAGGCGCCGTCAGCATCCTGCCCATGACGCGCGAGCTCGGCGATCGGATGGTCGCCGACGACCGCTTCAAGCTGCTGACCTTCACCGGCAGTCCGTCGGTCGGGTGGTCGATGAAGGAGCGTGCCGGTCGAAAACGCGTCGTTCTCGAGCTCGGCGGCAACGCGGGCGTCATCGTCGACCGTTCGGCCGACCTCGACTGGACGATCAAGCGCGTCCTCGTCGGCGCGTTCAGCTACGCCGGCCAGGTCTGCATCAGCGTCCAGCGGATGTTCGTCCACGAATCGATCTGGGACGACTTCATGGCCCGATTGGTCGAAGGCGCCAAGAACCTCAAGGTTGGCGACCCGCTCGATCCGGCCACCGACGTCGGGCCGATGGTCGACGCGAAGGCGGCCGACCGAACGCAAGCCTGGGTCGACGAAGCCCGAAGCCTCGGTGGCAAGGTGCTCCTGGGCGGCACGGCCTATGGAACCTTCTTCCCGCCCACGATCCTGACCGACACGCCCGTAACCGCGAAGGTCTGCAGCAACGAGGCCTTCGCGCCGCTGGTTGTCGCGTTCCCCTTCTCTGATTTCGACGATGCGATCTTCCAGGTCAACGACTCGTTCTACGGCCTGCAGGCGGGCGTCTTCACGAACGACCTGGGCAATGCCTGGCGAGCCTTCGAGGAGCTGGTCGTCGGCGGTGTGATCGTCAACGACGTGCCGACCTACCGGATCGACCACATGCCATACGGCGGGTCCAAGGATTCCGGCATGGGCCGCGAGGGCGTCCGCTACGCGATCGAGGACATGACCGAGCTGCGGATCATGGTAGTTGCCCAGCCGGGCTAGGCCGGACCAGGTGACGGCGACGGCCAGACGAGCGGCGTCCTGGGCTCAGGCGCGGGAGTCGGCCGGGCCGCTCCCGTCTTCCAGAGCTGATCGGGCTGGTGCTGCCAGAGCCAGACCCGGAGCGTCTGCCCCGAGGCATGGATGGCCGCCGCCTCATCCCTGCCGACGTACCGGTAGTGCCAGGGCTCGTAGCCGTAGCAGACCTGCGCTTCCTTGTTCCACGGGTAGCTCATGACGAAGCCGTACTTCCAGGCATTCCTGGCGAGCCATGCTCCGGCTGCCGTCTCAGTGGCGAAGTTCCTGTAGGCCCATGGAACGGGGCCGCCGTAGGCTCGAAAGTCGATCGCGAGGCCCAGTTGGTGCTCCGAATGACCCGCCCGGGCCGACGACATCAGAGCGCTCGGCCCCAGGACGTTCGACCAGTGCCCGAACGACCAGGTCTGCTCCTTGTACGACCGATACGCCGAGAAAATGGCCAGCGCCGAGCTGGCTTTGGCGGCGTCGCTCCGTAGAGCCGCGAGGTCGGCGATCACGACCGCCCGGACCTTGTAGCTGCCACCGAACCCGGCTTTGCGGACGTCCACCAGATCCGGCGGTACGTATGAATCGGTCACCGCATAGGTCTTGTCGACGAGGGTCAGCGGCCACTGGTCGAAGGACACGAGGAACGCCTCCGTCCCGCCGAGGTCGCATTTGGGCACGGAGGCGAAGTTGGTGACCGCGAACGGGTCGGCTTCCGGCGTGGGCGCCGGAGCTGGCGTTGAGGCGGGAGACGGAGTCGGGGCCGGCGACGCGCTGGGGAGCGCGGACGGCGCCGAGGTCAACGACGGCAGCGTCCGCAGCGACGGCATCGGCGTTCCAGCCGCGCCCGGCGATCCGGACGAAACCGCCTCGAGCGACTGAGCCGAAGAACCCGGCGCGTGGCCGGCGGCCTCCATGCAGGCGCCGGCCGCGCCGCACGCGACCGTCGCGACCACACATAGTCCGACAAGAGAACGCCGAACCATCGCTCCCTCGCGATCCGACAGGTGTCACCGAGCGCTCGAGCGAGACCTCCCGTCCACCCCGCCCAGCGCTGGAATGCTACCGACCGGCCGCCGCGACCGCGACTCGCCACGTGGTCTGAACGGGCGGGACTTTGTACCCGAACCACGGCTCGAATCTCGGGGCTTGACTTAGAGCGCACTCGAAGTCATAGCATCCCGTCATGACGCCAACCTGCTCGATCGGAGAGGCCGCGAAGGCCACCGGCATGACCACCCACACGCTGCGCTACTACGAGCGAATCGGCCTCATGCCGTCGATCGATCGCGAAGCCGCGGGCCGCCGTCGCTACAGCCAATCGGACCTCGACTTCGTCGGCTTCCTGGCGCTGCTGCGGAAGACGGGCATGCCCATCAGGGAGATGGTCGAGTTCGTTCGGCTGATGCAGCAGGGGGACGGCTCCGTGGCCGACCGGGCGACGATGCTCGAGCGGCACCGCAGCCAGCTTCTCGTCGAGATGGACGAGCTCGGCCGGTTCATGGCCGCCCTGGACGCGAAGATCGCCTTCTATCGGGGGCGCGAGCGGGAGCTCCGGCACGCGTCCGAATCGGCCGGCGTCGAGGCCGAGGCCAGGACGAGCGACGCTCCGGCCACGACTCCGGTCTAGCTGCAGACCCCGGCACTTCCACCCAACCGCCAAAGCCCGGTCAAATCGGACCGGCCTCTGAAAGGATGCGCATGAAAACCATCCAGCTCGCTCGCACCGGTCAGCAGGTCAGCGAAGTCTGCCTGGGCACGATGCTCATGGGTTCCACGATCGACGAGGCCACCTCCTTCGCCATGCTCGATCGATTCCTGGAGCTCGGCGGCAGGTTCCTGGACACCGCCAACTGCTACGCCTGGTGGATGGGACGCGGCGAATTCGTCGGCGACGAGAGCGAGGAGCTTCTGGGGCGCTGGATGCGGTCGCGAGGCAACCGCCACCAGGTCTTCCTCGCGACCAAGGTCGGGGCGCGGCTGCGGAACGTCGCCGCCATCCGCGACGCCGGCGGCGACGTCTTCTGGGATCGGGTAGACGATGAACGAGAGCGCCAGACGGCCGAGACGATCCGGCAAGCGGTCGAAGACAGCCTTCGGCGCCTCCAGACCGACTACATCGATCTCTACTATTCGCACCTCGACGACCGCGAGACCCCGCTCGAGGAGCGCCTCCGCGTCTTCGGCGACCTGGTGGCCGCCGGCAAGGTCCGCCTGCTCGGCGCGAGCAACTACCGAACGTGGCGCCTGGAGCGAGCGCGGCAGATCTCCGCGGCCAACGGCTGGCCGCAGTTCGTCACGATCCAGCAGCAGTCGTCGTATCTGCGGCCGCGTCCCGACGCCGACTTCGGCACCGCGGTGAACCTCGACGCGGAGCTGGCCGACTACCTGGGGGCCAACCCAGAGGTGGCGTTGCTGGCCTACTCGCCGCTCCTCAAGGGCATCTACGAGGACGAGGCCAAGAGGAACGCCTACTACAACTGGTCCAAGTTCCAGGGCCCGGACGCGACGGCCCGGCTGGCGACTCTGAGTGCGCTCGCGGCCGAACTCGACGTCACCAACAGCCAGCTCGTCCTGGCCTGGCTGCTCCATCGCCGGCCGGCCACTATCCCCATGATCACCGGCAGCACCCTGGCCCAGCTGGTGCATAACCTGGCCGCGGTCGAGATCTCACTCACTCCGGAGCAGGTGGCCCGGCTGGACGCCGCGGGGGCGTAGCGCCGGACGCCCGCGCCGGCGATGAAGGCTGAACAGACGAAGACTCCCACCGATTCGACCGGCAGACCGGCCCGCGCAGCCGCTACAGTCGGCCGATGAAGGTTGGGATCGCCGTCGGCGGATCGATCGCCGACGTCCAGGACTTCTCTCGCAGGGCCGAGGCCGCCGGCATCGAATCCGTGTGGGTGGCCGAGCTGGACCACTCGGCGTTCGTCCAGGCGGCCGCTGCCGTTGCCGCCACCTCGACCATCGGAGTCGGCACGGCAGTGGCGCTGGCATTCCCGCGCTCGCCCACGATCACCGCGATGTCCGCCTGGGACCTCGACGAGATGTCGGGCGATCGGTTCATGCTGGGCCTGGGACCGCAAGTCAAGCGAGTCATGGAGGCCCGTTTCTCCGTTCGGGTCGACAAGCCCGCGCCGCAGATGCGCGAGTACGTCGGGGCGCTCCGGTCGATCTGGGCGGCCAATCGCGGCGAGCGCACGGAGAAGGTAGCGTTCGAGGGCGAGACGTACAGGATCTCGATGCCCACTTTCCACGGCCCGGCCCGCCCGGAACGCCGCGACACGCCGGTTCTGATCGCGGCCGTCGGTCCGGTCCTGTCCCGGGTCGCCGGGGAGGTCGCCGACGGGCTGCTCGGACATCCTCTCGCGTCGCCGGCGTACCTGCGCATCGTCGCGGATCACATCTCCGATGGTCTCAGCGCCGCGAGCCGGCCGGCCGACGCCTGTCCCATCACGGCGATGCCGATGGTCTCGATCGGCGAGGACGAAGACGAGGCCCGGCGAGCCGCCCGCCTCCAGATCGCCTTCTACGCCACGACGCCGTCCTACAAGCCCATCCTGGCGCTCCACGATCGAGGCGGACTGCCGCGCGATCTCCGCCGGGCTTTCGTGAACGGCGACCGGGCGCGCATGGCCGAGCTCATCGACGACGACCTTCTCGACACGATCGCGATCGCGGGACGCCCCGACGAGGCAATCGACCGCCTGCGTGCCTGGGAGGGCGTGGCGGATCGAGCCGTCCTGGGCGTGCCCTGGTACGGAATGGACTCGGGCCGCCAGCGAGAGGCCCTGGAAGCGGCCCTCGACCTCGCGGCCACGGCGGCGGCGGAGCGCGCGGCGGCGGCGCGCGCGGCGAGAAAGGGCCCATAGACCCCGCGCGGCTGAGCCCACTAGGGCAGCAAAATGGCGCCCCCGGGGAGACTCGAACTCCCGACCTTCCGCTTAGAAGGCGAGAGTGCCGCCGCGGTGTGGCATCCCTCGTGGGCGCACGAGCATTTCGTGTCCAGTTAGCGTGTCGTCGATCTGAGCTGTGTGACCCCATGGGTCGACTCTCCAGGAGAGCTCCAGGGTCATCGGGACTCCTGACGTGTCGAAGGTCGCCTCCTGCCTTACTCGCCAGGCAGAGTATCGGCGCACTGGCGTTCGATCCAGTTGACCAAATCAAGGCTCTGCCGCGCCCATGCGTCGGAAGGCCTGATCCTTGCCCTAACGTCCCTGCACCCCGCGAGCGCCTCCTCGCACCGGCCTAGATCGAAGAGAAGGCTCGCCCGGCTGGCCATGGCCTTCGTGACCTCGACCGCCGCTGCGGGCAGATCGCGGTATCGATCGATTGCGGCGTCATACGACGAGAGCGCCTCCTGATCACGCCCCAGTGAGTAGAGGCAATTCCCAGAGCCGAACAGAGCATGGGCCATCAGGGCCCGGACCTCGTCTTCGACGGAACCAGACCCGAGCTCCATCGCGCGCTGGTTTGTTGCGATCGCGCGGTTGGACTCGCCGATGCTCTGGAGGAGGGCCCCCTCCCCGACGAGGGCGCGGCAGACGATGACGCGAGCCTCCGGACGTCCCGACATCCATGCCACGACGCGCTGGTATTCCGCAATGGCCTCATGGGAATGGCCAGCTTTCCAGTACTCGTACGCTCGATTGTGGGTGGCATCGGCGACGACGCGCAAAACCTCCCAATCGGTCTCGCCTTCAAATCGCTCAATCAGCCGAGCATTAACCTCCAGGGCCTCCTCGTAGCGTCCCTGACGCGATAGCCGGACTCCTTCCTGCAGGAGTCCTTGCGCGGCGAGGGCACGAAGCGAGGGCTCATCGCTATCGCGGAAACGTACGAACAGCCTCTCGGCTTCCGCGTTCGCCTCATCCACGGCACCCGCCGCGTCACGTTCGAAGCCTCTGAACAGATACGTCTGCCCCAGGTAGATCCGACCGTCGAGATCTTCGGCGCCTTCGCACAGATCGACCAGCTCGGCGATCGACGCGAGCGCTTCTGCCCATCGTCCCGCTTCCGCCAGTGCAACGGCACGATTCATGAGCACTGTCCGCAATGGGCTTGTCAACTGAGGCGGGCTCTCGCGCTGAAGCGAATGCAGAGTTGGCAGAAGCCGGTCGTAGCCCTCGATGGCTTCCTTATCCAGACCCTCGGATTGGAGGTAGCCTGCCTTGAGGAACTCCCTGCGGGCGAACTCAACCTCCGCACTCGTCCGCCTGTCCGAAACGACGACGAAGAGCACGCGAGCGGCCAGCACGCCGAGGATCGCCGCCCCGCCTCCAACGGGGCCCAAGACAAGCAACATTGCCAGAGCGCCAGCCAGGACCAGCGCAAGAATGGCGAGATTCCACTGGCGATTCGTCACCTGCTGTCCTCGTGCGCTCGGCGAATCCCAAGTCGCCTAGGGTCCATACGAGTCCTATTCAGTTGCCGCTTCGGAATCCGCGCCGCCATGGGTCACGACCCGAGGAGCTCGGACCAGCCTTGCTCAGCGATGGCCGCGACTGCCTTCTCGATGTTCGCTCGTGTGATGGACGGCACGACGACGAGAGCACCTTCGCTGAAGTAGCCCCTGGTGCGGACGGCTGCCTCCACGTTCTGAGCGAGCCTCGCTGGGTCATAGAAGGTCACAGGTATCCGACGCCCGTCAATGAGAACAATCGACCCCCCAAGCCACCCCTTGCTCTCCGCCATCTCCGGCTCTTCGTCGAGATAGGCGGCCACTTGTATGGACCACTCTAACGCGCCCATTCTCAATCCTTCATGGCCGTACAGCTCGCTGCTCAGGCGATGAAAATGCCCGGAACGACTCTGCCCTTGACTGCATTTGCCGCGCCCGACTGCTTGCCATCGTCGGCGTCGCGCGGAGCAGGCCGTTCGCGTGGTACGTGTAGCTCGCAAGGGGGTGTCGCTGCCTGGTCAGACACGACAGGCGGCGTGTCGTCCCACGCACGGAATTGGGATTGGCGCCCCCGGGGAGACTCGAACTCCCGACCTTCCGCTTAGAAGGCGGCCGCTCTGTCCACTGAGCTACGGGGACACCTCGTGGCTGACGCCGCGCGTAGAGTAATCCCGCCGGGCCTGCGGGGCCAGCCGGAGGTCGCGGGTTCGGCAGTTGCCGGCAGGATCATGCCTCGGTAACTGGCTCTCACGGTTCGAACGAGAGGTGGGCAGATGTTCCAGGGGTCGAGCAGGGCGCAGATCGGACGTACCGCGATCGTCATTGGCGTCCTCGCGGTGCTCGCCTTCTTCGTCTCCCAGACCGGGGTGCTCAACCCATCCGTCGTCCACGTCCGGAACGAGAGCTCGACCGCGGTTGACGTTGCGATCGAGGGTAATCCGGGAACCGCCACTTCCAAGGTAGTCCTGGTGGTCCCGCCCTGGACCGAAGGCACCTGCCTCACGGGCAGCTGGACCATGGGCGCCGGCAACCGGCCGGTCGAGGCCAATCTCGATCCGCAGAACCAGCCGGCCGCCACATTCCCCCAGGGCGGCCCCTACTACGTCCGCGTCGACGCGTCGGGCATCATCCACGTCGGCGAGCCGGTGCCGACGGACCCGGTCGGCTGCAAGAGCTATTCCGTCACTTCGCGCTGACCCGCGCGCCCGGCCGGACCGCCGCGGCAGGTCCGCTGCGGCTCGAGCTATCGAGGTCCGTCGGGCGAGCGGCGCTCGTCGTCCCGGGCTGCCGGTGCTAGACTCCGATCCGCTTTCCGTCACGGACATAGCGCGCCCCTGGAGGTCGGTCTGTAGTGGCTTCCTTGCTCGACTTCGATCGGGTCGAACCGCCGACGCCGGCCGAGCAGACGCACTCGCGACCCCGGGTGCAGGCGCCGACGAATGGGCAGCTGGCACTCCAGCTGCCGAGCGAGATACCGCATCTCGCGATCGAGCCCGAATGGAAGAGCCAGCAGCGCCTCTGGGGCCACAGCTTTCATCCGATGTGCTCGTACCTGGCGAGCTTCCCGGCCGGGCTGGCTCACGCGTTCATCGCCCGGTACACGCGGCCCGGCGACGTGGTCCTGGACCCCTTCAGCGGCCGCGGAACGACGCCACTCCAGGCCTGCGCCGAGGGCCGGATCGGGGTCGGCAACGACCTCAACCCGTTCGCCCACCTCCTGACGGCCGCCAAGGTCGATCCACCGAGCCGCGCCGAGATCAAGACCCGCCTGGCGTCGCTCCGCCTCGTCTGGGCCGGTGCCGCAGGCCAGTGGGATCGGCTCGCGGACGCCGCGGTTGCGGCGCCCGGTTCGGAGGCGATCCTCGTTCCGGGCCCGGGAAGCACACTCGGCGCTCCCGGTCAGTCGGCCGGGACGTCGGTTCGGCCGGATGCTCCTCTGCCGATCGAAGTCGCGCTCGCCTTCCATCCTCGAACGCTCGCCCAGGTGCTCTTCCTGCGCTCGAGCCTGGACGCCGACGATCGAATCGACCGCTTCCTGCTCGCCACCCTGACCGGCATCCTGCACGGCAAGAGCGGCAGCTACCTCTCGGCGGTCATGCCAAACACCTTCAGCATGGCGCCGCGGTACGTCCGCGACTTCGTCTCCCGGACGGACTTCCACTCGCCGGAGCGTGACGCGTTCACCCTTCTGGAGGACAAGGTGCGCAGGCTCTATCGACAGCCTGTGCCCGCCACCCGCGGCATCGCCCTGCTCGGCGACGCGCGCGACGCGGGCGTCCGCTTCCGCGAGTCGCTGCGAGCCCGCGGCCTGCCGGAGCGAGCCCGCCTGGTCGTCACTTCCCCACCCTATCTGCGAGTGGTCAAGTACGGCTACTACAACTGGCTGCGCCTCTGGCTCCTCGGCTACGACGCGTCCGCCATCGACGATCTGCTCGACGACGCCCACCACCGCGACGCGTACCTGGTGTTCATGCGCGAGGTGCTCCGCGGATTACGGACCGCGCTCGCGGACGATGCCGTGGTGGCGATCGTCATCGGCGACGTGGAGCTGGATCGCGGGCGGCCGGCGAACGGCGGCATCGGCCTCGCCGAGTCAGTCTGGGAGCTTGCGGCTGCTCCGGAGGGCTACCGGCTCGCCGGGGTCGCGATCGACGACATTGCCGCGGGACGCAAGATGACAAAGCTCTGGGGCGACGAAGCGGGCCAGGCCACCAAGCTGGAGCGAATCCTGCTTCTCTCGACGGGCGAGGGCGGCCGGCGGCGGGCGATCAACGGGGCGAGCCTGCCGATCGATTGGGACTGGCCGCCGAAGACCCCGCGCCGGCTGTAGCGGAACCCGTCGGCCGGTCGGCTGCGACTTGGGGGGTCGGAAACGAGCTCGGCCGGTCGGCATCGACCTGGGGCGTCGGCGCCGGACGCGTCGGACGGCCTGAGGCAGCGTCGAGCGGCACTGAAGCCCGTTCGGCCGGCACCCTATCGACGGCGACCATACAATCCGCGTCATGAAGCCGATGTATGACCCGAGCGACCTGGCCGCGATGGATCCGCTGGTCCTGATGAAGAACCTGGACCATATCCGCATGACCAGCCGGCGCCTGGCCTACATCCTCCAGAAGCAGGTACATCTGTATACGCCGCCGGCCAACGAGCTTCGCGAGCGGATCGACGGCTACGTCGAGGCCGAGCGCCAGATCGAAGCCGAGATGGCCCGCCGCCGGCTCCGCGCCTAGAGTTCGGCCCGCCGGGGCCGGCTCCGCGCCTGAGTTCGGCCGCCGGCGCTGCCCCGGCGCGGGCTTGCCGCAGCCAGACCCCTTGGTCATCAAATGGAAAGACCCTCCGCGATGGAGGGCCTTTCCATGTTTGGAGCGGGTGACGAGTGTCGCTATTGCCGGTGCTCGCGCACCTCTTAGCGAGCCGCTCCCACGAAGACGGCTCCCCGTCTCGTGTCGTCGGATGCCTCCTCCGGGCGGTCCATCCGAGTCGGTACAGGCGACATCACCCCTACGAGCAATCGACCGCGTCGCTCTGCATCCGCACGCACGACTTCAGCGACGAGAGCCGCGAGTCGCGGCATCTCGGCCAGGCCGAAAGCGATGTTGTGCTCGGCCAGCTCGCCGAAGCCCCAGCCGTGGTACAGGCCCCTGCTCGCGACGTGGCACATCTCGTCGTAGAGCTCGGGCCAGCCCACCCGCCGACGCCGGTGACAGAACTTGACGAAGTCGAGAGCGGCGTCGGTCGTGCCGGGATCCTCGTGCTGCGTGCGGGAATCCATGAATCCACTCTCTCCTGTTTCGGGCCAGCCGATTCCCACTCCCCAGAGACGGACCGCAGCGTTGGGGTCCAGGAGGGTCTTCGGTCCCTGCCGGTTGTTCTCCTCCCCGTCAGGTGGGTTGCATCCTAGGGGCCGCCCCGGTTCCAGGGGAAGGGGGTTCTCCACCAACTGTTCCACCAACTTTTCCACAGAACGGGCGTTCTAAGACCGTCTGTTCGATGGGGCTGCGCGAGCCCGCCGATATGCATCGATTCGGGCCGAATTCGTATGCTGCTCGCCTCCCGATGGCGTCGGCACCCTCCCGATATATGCAACAGAAAAGGGCGGCAGCTTTCGCCACCGCCCTTCCCGCGAGCTGAGCCTAGTTGGTGTGAATGACCACGGTGTCGGCGATCATGTCGTGCCAGCCACGCTTGCGCGGCTCGAACGCGACCCAGATGAAGCCCAGATCGAACACGGCGCCGCTGGCGAAGAAGCCGATGTACCGGAGCACGGCCTGGCTGCCGCTGAGCGGGCCGCCGTCCACTGCCCGGACGACTCGGATGCCCATCGCTCGTTGACCGAGCGTGGCCCCCTTCTTCCACCACATCCACGGCATGTAGCCGAGGAGGACGAACGGCATGGCGATCCAGCCGATGATGATGATCACCAGGCACAGGAGGAACAGGCCGAAGAGGACGAAGCCGTCGATGATGTACGCCGCGACCCTGATCCAGAAGCCCGCATACCGGGGCGCGCCGAGAGTGCCCGGCATCGGCGCCGAACCGACCGGCGCATAGCCCGCGTAGCCCTGCGGCGGATAACCGGCAGGCGGCGGGTAGGAGCCGGCCTGGGGCGGATACCCGGGTGGCGGGTACGCTCCGGGCTGCGGTGGATAGCCCGCCTGCGGCGGGTAGCCCGGCTGCGGCGGATATCCCGGCTGGCCCGGCTGCGGTGGATAGCCTGCCTGCGGCGGGTAACCCGGCTGCGGCGGGTATCCCGGCTGGCCCGGCTGCGTTGGCTGATCGGCCATTAACGTGCCTCCGTGACGGAGTGGTGCGTTCTCGCCCCTGGGTCGTGGGCTGGCGCCATCCTAGCAACGCCCGATCCGTCGGGGAGGCCGGTTACGCAAGCTTCCCGCGCAATCCTCGCCCGGGTTTGCCGGACAAATAGAACGCCCCCGGGGCGCGGTCCGGGGGCGTAGGTAGTGGCGATTGGTACCGCGTATCGGAGTCGAACCGATGATCTCAGCCTTGAGAGGGCCGTGTCCTAGGCCACTAGACGAACGCGGCATCGTGGCATCGCCTTGCGGCGGGCCGGGCGGGATAATACCAGAGTAGCCGGTCGGGTGGTCAACCCGCGGCCGCGCCCAGCGGCCCGCCCGGGCTCCGGCGGCCCGCCGGAGCGGCCCGCCGGAGCGGCCCGCCGAGCCACGGGCTACAGGCGATGCGACTCCAGGAAGGCCCGCACGCCGTCGGCAACCTGCTGATAGCTCGACTCGCCGATCACCAGCCCGTAGTGCGAATGCGCGCCGAAGGGCTCGTAGAGGCCGCCGATCCAATCCGCCAGGCGTTCCGCCCCGGTCGCGGCCGAAGTGCCGTCGAGGCCCGCCCCCACGACCAGGATCGGGATGCCGGCCAGGTGCGCCCGGTCCACGGCGATTCCCTCGAGGATCTCGCGCTTGGCCTGGCCCGACTCATGGGGCTTCTGCCCGAACATGTGCTGGAGGCGGATCACGTCCGGCAGCGTCAGGTCTCGATTGTCTCGGAGCAGCTTCTCGGGCAGCGTCTCCCAGCCGATGTGGTCGCGGCCGTAGATGTCGGGCACTTCCCGCAGCTCGTGCGGCCGGGCCGGCGAACGCAGGTCGCGCGGGAGCTCGCTGTCGAGCAGGACGATCGCGCCGACGGACTGCTTCTCGGCGGCCTTGAGGGCCAGCAACCCGCCCATGCCGTGGCCCACCACGACGCAGCTCATACCAATCTTGTTCATGACCGCCAGGACGTCGTCTAGGTAGTCGTCGAACCCGACGCTCGCCATGTCCGCGCCGGCCGACCAGTAGTGGTTCCGCAGATTGAGGGCGTGGCCTTCCCAGCCCCGGCTGGCGAAATAGGAGAGGTAGCGCTCCCAGATCCACGAGCCGGTCAGCTCGCCGTGGATGAAGAGAAGCGGCCTGCGCCGCGAGCGGCGTTCCGGCAGCCACGATTCCACATAGAGGCCGCGCTCCGGGATCTCGATCTCGTCCTTGCGGATAGGCCGTCCGTTGGCGCCCACGGGATGCGGTCGGGCAACGTGGAGATCGTCGTAGGTGTTGTCGCTCATGCAGGTTTCCTCGTGCCCGTTCGCGGGGACCGCCGCCCTTTGCTCACCATCGGCTCGTCATTCGCGGCTTACCACTCGTGCGGGTTCATGACCAACCCGCTGAGCGCCTTGGGATAGAAGTAGGTCGACTTCTGGGGCATGACGTCGCCTTCGGCGGCGACGGCCGAGATCTCGGCAACCGGAGTCGGATCGAGCAGGAAGGCGGCGTCGGCCCGATCCTTGCCCGAGTCGACCCAATCGAGCGCCTCCGTCACGGACTTCGTATAAGCGAGCCGCCCGCCGGTGATGCCGTGGACGTCGATGCCGCAGAGGCGGTCGAGCGCGGCCTGCAGCAGAGTCACGTCCAGGCGCCGGAGAGCCTGACCGCCATCCTTGAGCGAGGGCGCGAAGGCATCGAGCCTGGCCTTGAGCAGCGCGCCGCCCTGGCGTGTCCACAGCCCGAATCGCCCCTGGCCGCCGACCGCCGACTCGACCGACCCGAAGGCGGCCTCCAGCTCGGTCCGATTGTAGATCCGGCGGACGTCGAAGAGCCACTCCGCGTGATCGAGGAGGTCCCGGACGCCGTGCTCGCCGAGCTCCCGGACGACTCGATGGGTGGGCAGCACGGTTAGCTTCTGCTTGGCCGACTCGAGGAACAGCATCAGCGTGTAGTTGGCCGCCGGGTCCGTTTCGCCGGTCTTGTTGGCGCGCCGCTCGTCGCGATAGCGCAGCGCCGTCTCGTAGCGGTGATGACCGTCGGCGATCGTGATGGGCCGGCGGCCGGCGGCGGTGAGCAGGATCTTCACGAACTCGGCGTCCGGGCCGTTCTCGGCCACGCACCAGAGCCTGTGGCGGACGCCGTCGTCGGCGAGGAGGTCCACGTCAGGCTGGCGCGACGCGATCGCGGCCATGGCCTGCTCGGACCGGCCGCTCGAGTCGGCGTAGAGACCGACGACGGGACTCGTGTTCATTCCCGTGGCCCGGAGCAGCTTGAACCGGTCTTCCTTTGGCGCGGCGAGGGTGCGCTCGTGGGGCATGACGCCTGAGCCGGGGACCAGATCCTCCAGGCGGAGTCGGGCCAGGAACCCACGCTGAGTCCGGTTCCTCTTTCCGCCGGGAACGCGGTACGTCTGCTCGTAGAGATAGATGCTCGCGACGTTCTCCTTGCGCAGGGTGCCATCCACACGCCAGGCGGCGAGCATCCGGGAGACCCGCCGGTATTTGTCGTCCGGATCCTCGCCGGCCTGGACTTCCGGCAGGTCTATCCGCACGGCGTTGTGGGGGTCGCGGGCGAGAAGAGTCTGCTGCAGCTTGGGCCCGATGACGTCGTAAGGCGGGCAGACGACGCGGCTCATGTCGCCGACCTTTGCGGGGTCGAAGCGAAGGGCACGAAAGGCGCGAACTTGTGGCAACTGGCGCTCCTCGAAGGCGTCGGTCCGATCGGCCGGCCGCGGTGTCGATGCCGGGCGATGCCGTGTCGGGGCCGTATCGGGGCCGTGTCCGAGCCGGCTCGAAGCCGCGGCACTGGCCACGGTTGGCACCGGCTGGATCTGGCTCGATGTGATCCTAAGGCACGAAGGGTCGATTCCGCGAGTCTCGCGCTCGCGAACCGACGAAACCCACGGCCGCCGAGCGTCTGCAACGCGCGCCGGACCGCAGCCAGCAGGTTTCGGCGCGCGCTGCTACTTTTCCCGCATGCAGCAGGAAACCGACGCCCCGGCGCTGCCGTCACAGACCGGGACGGAGCCTCCACCTCTGACCGCCGATCCGTCCCCGAGACCGTTCGCCGACCCCGACACTCGCCTGCACCTGCAGGGTTTCGAGCACGGCACGGACGCCGAGCTGATCGAACGGCGCGTCCGGACCGCCGCTCCTCTGGCCAGCCCATCGCCCGGTCCCGGCGCCGGTTCGGCGCTCCGGCGCGACGTCCTCTATAGCCTCCGCACCGGCGGGCCCGCCTCCCCGGATCAGCTCGCCCAGGACGTGGGCGCGAGCCGGACGGGCGTGCTCCAGCAGCTTCGAACGCTCGAGACGGCGGGGCTGGTGAGCCGCAGGCTCAACAGACACGGCGTGGGGCGGCCCCGGCACGTTTACGACCTGACCCCCGCCGCCCAGGAGCTCTTCCCGGCCAACTACGGGGCGCTCGCGCAGTCCTTCCTGGCGGCCATCCGCCAGATCGGCGGCGACGCGCTCATCCACAGCGTGTTCGAAGCCCGCCGAGAGCTGCTCAAGGCCCGCATCGGCCGGCGCTTGCAGGAGAAGCTGCCGGCCGGAGCCACGCTCTGGGAGCGCGTCCGCGAAATGGCCAGCTACCAGGACGAGACCGGCTATCTGGGCAGGGCGACCTGCGACCCGGACGGGACGATCCACCTCTCCGAGCACAACTGCGCGATATCCGGCGTGTCGGGTTCGTACCCGATCGCCTGCGACGAAGAGCTCGCCCTCCTCGGCGAGGTACTCGGCGCGCGGGTGACGAGGGAGTGCCACATGCCCTCGGGCGGGCGCAGCTGCACCTATCGGGTCGAAGCCATGGACGCCCGGCCGGCCGAAGAGCCCTAGAACCGGTCGAGCTTTCGGCTGCCGGCCCGGCTTCGAGCCCGGGCGCCTCAGGCTTCCTCGCGTTCCACCTCTTCGCGCGTGGCCGGCTCCAGCACCGCCTCAGGAACGTCAGAGACGTGCGGCACGAACGAGGCCTGCAGCGACGTGGCCGCGGCCTGCATCTGCTCCTCCAGCGAGAGGATGCCGAGGCGGCCCAGGGTGGCGAGCTCGTCGCGGATGTACGTGCGGAGCATCTCCGGGCCGTCCGTGCTGATAGCGAAGCGGACCTGATGGCGCCGGAACTGGTCGAAGATCCAGCGGAACTCGTCCCAGCCCGAGACCACGCCGGTCTGCAGGTTCGACGTCGGGCAGACCTCCAGGACGATGCCGCGCTCGTGAAGCATGGCCATCGTTCGGGGATCGTAGGCGCTCTTGACGCCGTGACCGATTCGGTCGGGCTCCAGCCTCTCGATGACTTCGGCAACCTCCTCGACTGGCCCCGCCTCACCCGCGTGGACGGTGATCCCGAGACCGAACTGGCGCGCCCGCCGGAAGACTCGGCCGTAGTCGCCCCAGTGGAAGCTGTCCACGATCGGCCCCGCGATGTCGATGCCGACGATGCCACGATCCCGGTACGCGATCGCCTTCTCGACGATGATCTCGTTGAGCTCATACGAGAAGGCGCGGTCCAGGCAGAGAATCAGGCCCGGCCTGATGGGGTACTCGAGGACGGCCCGGTCCATGCCCCGAAGGGCGGCGGCGATGATGTGGTCCAGGTCCTGCTCGCCACCCCGGTTCCGTTTCATCGGGTTGAAACGAAGCTCCATCGTGGTGACGTTGTTCTTGCGGTAGGCGCCGCCAACGACCTCGTATACGGACCGCTCCACCGCCAGCGGCGAGGACTGGATCAGCTCGGTCCAGTGGAACAGCTCGAGGTAGCCGTCGAACGAGTGGCCGTGCTTGGGGCTCGCGGTGATGATGTCGCGGAACTCCCAGTAGTCCTTCGTCGGCAGCTTGATGCCCTGGGAGTGGGCGATGCCCCACATGATCGACGGCGTCACCGCGCCGCCGAGGTGGCAATGGAGCTCGGCGAGGGGCATCCGGCGCGGCAGCTGGCGGGTCATTGCGGAGAGGATAGCCTGACCGGGCGAATGGGGCGTAGATCGCCGGCGCCGGCGTCGCAACCTCCGGCCACGCTCGGCCGCGCCCGAAGAACCAGGACCGATGCAACCTTGGCGCAACTATTCGTGTAGTACTTGCCTTGCGCAAGCTCACTCATGAGGCTACATTCCCCCCACCGATAACCCGAAGCGCGTCGTGGGAGGACGGCGGGCACCGCCGGGGATCCCAGGAGGATTTGGAGGAAAGCTGATGATTCCATCTCGTTTCCGCGTGATCGGCCTCGTTGCGGCCACCGCGGTTCTGGCCGCTGCCTGCTCATCGGCAGGCGCGTCGCCGACGCCGACCGCGACGCCGGCCCCGACTCCGGTCGCCACGCCCACGCCGGCGGCTGCCACTCCGACGCCTGCCGCTGCCAGCGCGTCGGTTGCGGTCACCCCAGCCCCGATCCCCACGGTCGCGGCCGATCAGCTGATCAAGGCCGGCACCCTGACGATCTGCTCGGATACGAGCTATCCCCCGCAGGAATTCCTCGACGCCAACCAGAAGCCGACCGGCGCCGACATCGACCTGATCAACGCGATCGGCGCGAAGCTCGGCCTGACCGTCGTGGTCAAGCCGACCAACTTCGACTCGATCATCCCGGCTCTCACGGGCGGCTCGTGCGACGCGATCATCTCAGCTCAGACGATCACTGCCGAGCGCCAGAAGCAGGTCGCGATGATCCCGTACTTCTCGGCCGGCCAGTCGTTCGTCGTCCAGGCAGGCAACCCCGACAACATCAAGACCGTTGACGATCTGTGCGGCAAGGCTGTTGCAGCTGAGACCGGCACGGTTGAAGCGATGCATGTCAGCGGCACGGGCGACTACAAGCCCGCCGACGGCCTGAGCCAGCAGTGCGTTGCCAAGGGCAAGCCCGCGATCACGCTCAAGACGTTCACCGCCGACACGCAGGCTCTGCTTGCCTTGCAGGCCGGCACAGTCGCCGCGCACTTCACCGACGAGCCTGTTGCCGGCTACGAGGTCGCCAATGGCGGCGGCAAGTTCGAACTTGTCGCGGGCCTGTCGCTCGAGAAGGCCCCTGAAGGCATCAGCGTCGGCCTCAACCACACCGGCCTCCAGGCTTCGATCAAGGCAGCCCTCGATGCCATGATCGCCGACGGTTCCTACCTGCAGATCCTCACCAAGTGGGGCATCGAGTCCGGCGCCGTCACGAGCACGAACCCGTAACCAGCTTCTGCTGAGGTAACCGTAGCGATGGCTCGATCCATCGGCAGCCTCGGAATCCGGCGAGCTCGGCTCGCCGGATTCCTTCTGTTGCTTGTCTTCGTGGTTTCGGCGTGCTCTTCCAACAAGGGCGCGACCTACCACTTCGAGTGGGACATCACCTTCCGCTCGATACTCAGCCCCAATGGAGCGATCATCAACGGCCTTTGGCTCACGATTGCCATCTCGATCGTCGCCCAGCTGCTCGGCGTCGTCCTGGGCATCTTCGCCGCCCTGGGCAAGATGTCGAAGATCTGGCCGTTCCGGCTGGTCGCCAACTTCTACATCTGGTTCTTTCGAGGAACGCCGCTGATCGTGCAGCTGACGATGTTCTACTACGCGCCCCAGATCGCCCATATCGTTACGTGGCCGACCTTCGGCCTCGGCCCATTCAGCTTCTCGGACTCGGCGGTCACGATTGGCTGTCTGATCATGGGCGTCAACGAAGGTGCCTACATGGCCGAGATCGTGCGGGCCGGAATCCTGGCCGTCGACCCGGGGCAGAGTGAGGCCGCCAAGTCGCTCGGAATGAACTACCGCCAGACGATGAGCCGGGTAGTGCTCCCTCAGGCGGCCCGCGTCATCATTCCGCCGCTCGGCAACGAGTTCAACAACATGATCAAGAACACCTCGTTGCTGTATGCGCTGTCGGTTTATGAGCTCTTCACCACGTTCGACAACTACGCCGTCACGTCATTCCAGTACTTCGAATACTTCTTCGCCTGCTGCTTCTGGTATCTCCTGCTGACGACCATCTGGGGATTGGTCCAAGCGCGAATCGAAGTGCGCTTCTCCAGGGGATCAGGACCTACGTCGACAGGTATCTCATGGAGGGAGCGACTGCTGGGTCGAGCCAACCCCGACGAGATCAGCGTTCTGGGAGGCCACTGATGGCAGTCGATGTTTCCCACGACCTGCTCGGCGCGATCGGCGGCGTCCCTCGTCCGG
This sequence comes from Chloroflexota bacterium, assembly GCA_027364875.1. Classification (GTDB taxonomy): domain Bacteria; phylum Chloroflexota; class Limnocylindria; order Limnocylindrales; family CSP1-4; genus Fen-1039. The sequence continues at coordinate 8,117 of DAHXON010000045.1, read as the reverse complement.
AAACAGACGTCGTCGTCGACGCCCGCGGCGTCAACAAGTGGTTCGGGCGTCTGCATGTCCTGAAGGATGTGAGCCTTCAGGTCAAGCGGCAGGAAACGGTCGTGGTGATCGGACCGTCCGGCTCTGGCAAGACCACGTTCATCCGTTGCCTCAACCACCTCGAGAAGATCCAGAGCGGTCGGATCTTCGTGAACGGCCACCTCATCGGATACCGAGAGGCCGGCTCCGGCGGCAAGCTTGTCGAAGACAAGGAGAAGAACATCGCGTTGCAGCGCCAGGAGATCGGCATGGTCTTCCAGCGCTTCAACCTATTTCCCCACATGACCGCCCTCGAGAACATCATCGAGGCTCCGATCCAGGTCCGCGGCGCCGGAAAGGACGAGGCGGTGGCCATGGGGCGCGCTCTTCTCGATCGAGTTGGGCTCGCCGCCAAGGAGAAGTCATACCCCAACCAGCTCTCAGGCGGGCAGCAGCAGCGCGTCGCGATTGCCCGAGCGCTGGCAATGAAGCCGGCCCTGATGCTCTTCGACGAACCGACGTCGGCTCTGGACCCCGAGATGATCGGCGAGGTCCTCGAGGTGATGAAGGAGCTGGCCCGCGAAGGCATGACGATGATCGTTGTCAGCCACGAGATGGGCTTTGCCCGGGAAGTAGCCAACCGCGTCGTCATGATGGACGAGGGCGTGGTCGTCGAAGAAGGCACTCCGGACCAGTTGTTCTCACAACCCACGCAGGAACGAACCAAGACCTTCCTCTCGAAGATCCTGTAACGGCCCGCGCCTCGGCACGGGCACTCGAACGGGCGGCCTTCCGGTCGCCCGTTTTCGTTGGCACGCGGGGCGCGGGTGCGGGGGCGCGGCGCCGTGGTCCCACGAGCTTGCCCGATATCGCCGCCTGCGTTACGAGTCAGCGTTTCGGACGCTTGGCCAGCCGGGTGGTGCTCGGGCAGCTCGCGGACGGGGCAATTCGTGCGTGGGAGGGACGCGACCGCCGCCGACTCTACCCCCGAAACCTGCCGGAACCCGCGCCTCGCTTCCGCGCAACGTCCGGGGGGCTAACGGGCAAGAACCATATGCCCCGCAGGTCGCGATCCGGCCGGCCAAGCCAGCGGCGGACCTCGGGCGTGCGAGCCGGATACGCGGCGTCGAAGATGGCACTGTGGCGCGCGACCGCGCTCCGAGCGCGGTGCTCCGACGGCAGCACCACAACCGCGCCTATCGCCAGGGGATGCCATCCGAGGTCGGAGGCCAGCCGTGGCGTGAGCCGGCGCTTTCGATCGAGCGTCGATACCAGGTCTTGAATGTCGACGATCTGACTCTTGACCTCCACGACGAGAAGGGCCCGAGCGGGCGGGTGCCACGCCAGAATGTCGATCGAGCCTCGCTCGCCGTAGACGGAGAAGGTGTGCTCGGGCCACACTTCCCAACCGAGCCTGCTCAGCCTGTCCACCACGACGCCGGCGATCGAGGCGTGCCGGGCGTCCATCAATCTGGCCAGGTCCGCACCCCGCCAGCGCGGGTCAAGCGGCAGGGACACGCCGACAGCCGTCGCCACGCGACGAACGATCCGAAGCGAAGTCTCCTCGAGCGCGCCGCGCTCGACCAACGAGACCATGGACTGGGCGACTCCGGCTGCCACGGCCACGTCCGCCTGGCGCAGCCCCCGGCGCAGCCGAACAGCGCGAATGATCGACCCGACCCTGACGTCATCCACGACCCCAGGATCGCGGACGCGCCTTACCGGCGGCTTACCGGCGGCTCATCGCACGTCCGAAACGAGAGCGCTCAGCCCTCCCAGGCCGCGTCCGACAGCACCCGCTCCATCAGGGCTGCCTTGCGATCGGCCGGCAGCCAGGTCGATTCGACGGCGTTGCGAATGAGGCCGCGGATCTCGCCGCGCGTGAACCCAAGCCGCCCGACCAGCGCCTCCAGCTCCCCCGCCAGAGAGAGGCCGAACATCGCCGGATCGTCCGTGGCCACGCTAACGAGGAGCCCGGCGTCCACGAAGCGCCGGATCGGGTGCTCCGCCAGCGATTTCACCGCACCGGTAGCGACGTTCGAGCCCGGGCAGGACGTGACCGGGATGTGCCGCTCCGCGAGGTACTCGATGAGCGCCGGGTCTTCCGCCGCCCGGGTCCCGTGATCGATTCGATCCACGCCGAGGGCCCGGATCGCGCCCCACACGCTTTCCGGCCCCGCAGCCTCGCCTGCGTGGGCAGTTGTCCGGAGGCCCAGGGCACGTGCCCGCTCGTACACCGGCGCGAACGGCTCCGGAGGGAAGAGCTGTTCCGAGCCGCCCATGCCGATGCCGATGATCTCCGCCTCTCCCGCCACCTCGGCGATCTTCTCCAGCGTCCGGGCGGCCACCACGGGGCCCACGTCCCGGCAGACGTCGGCGATCAACCCGACGTGGACCTCGGGAACGGAATCCAGACCGCGGCGCAGCGCGATCGAGACCTCCTGGGGTGCCAGCCCGACGGCGGCAACATCCGAAGGCGTATAGAACGCTTCCGCATAGAGGATTCGCTGAGTCTCCAGCTCCCGCGCGACGGACGCTCCGATCAGCTCGAAGTCCTGCGCCTCACGGATGAAGCTGTGCTTCCAGAGCCAGCGATCGATGAAATCCGGGAAGTCGCGGTAGACGAACTGGGCCGGCAGCGCCTCCGGCGACGGCACCCGAGGATCGCCGCCGTACTTGCAGATCAGTTCCCAGAGGGCGGCGTGAGGAATCGCGCCCTCGATGTGGAGGTGCAGCTCGACCTTGGGGATGCTCTCGAGCCAGTCGCGCAGAGCCCGATCGGCCGTCCGGCCGGCGGCAGGTTCCATCGATCCCTCCTCGAGTCGGCGGCGTCCCCCAACGACGGGTCCGGTTGAACAGTCTAGGCGTTCGGCCGGTAGATCAGGCGTCCCGTCGGATCGATCGTCGGAGTGGGTCGGGCGGCCGAGTCGGCGGTCTCATCCGCGACCGACTGGCCCGCTGCTCGAGCGACGGCCCGCAACCCTGCCCGGACGTCGGCGTCGGGGACTTGCTGGCGGGCGTGGTAGCTCGAACGGACCAGCGGCCCGGACTCCACATGCTTGAACCCGAGCGCCATGGCCTCGTCGCGCATCTCGGCGAACTCGTCGGGGTGGTAATAGCGCTCCACCGGCAGGTGCTCCGGCGAGGGCCGCAGGTACTGGCCGAGGGTCAGGATGTCGCAGTCGACGGCGCGCAGGTCCACGAACGTCTGGTGCAGCTCCTCGCGCGTTTCGCCGAGGCCGACCATGATCGAGGACTTGGTGTGGACCGCCGCCGGCCGCCCGTCGACACCCGGGCCAAGCTCCGCGGCCAGGGCCTTGGCTCGCTCGAGCACGCCGAGTGATCGGTCGTAGCGGGCCCGCTTCCGGACCGGCTTCTGGAGGCGAGCCACCGTCTCGACGTTGTGGTTGAGGATGTCCGGCCCGGCCGCCATGACCGTTCGAAGCGGCGGCTCCTCGCCGTTGAAATCCGGAATCAGCACTTCGACGCCCATTCCGGGGCACGACCCGCGCAGCCGCCGGATCGTCTCGGCGAAGATGCTCGCGCCGCCGTCGGCGAGATCGTCGCGGGCCACGCTCGTGACCACGACGTGGTCCAGATCGAGCTGGCGGATCGCTTCGGCCACGCGCCGCGGCTCGTCAAGGTCGTGGACCGTGGGCTTGCCGGTCTTGATCGCGCAGAACCCGCAGGCGCGGGTGCAGGTATCGCCGAGGATCATGACCGTGGCGGTCCGCTGGTCCCAGCACTCGCCCATGTTCGGGCAGTGGGCTTCTTCGCAGACGGTGTGCAGGTCCAGGCCGTGGAGCAGCCGCCGGACGTCCTGGTAGGTCTCGCCCGAGGGGATTCGGGCGCGGATCCATTCGGGATGCCGCCGCAGCGCCGTGGAGCCGTCCGCGGCCGGCTCGAACCCGCCGCCGCCCATGGCGATGGATGGCAGTGCGCGGGCAACCTGCGTCGGCTCGGTGGATTCGGTCATTCGGGCGTCCGTTCGTTCCTCGGCTGGCGCCGGCACCCGCCGGGCGCCGCGCGAATTCCGCTAGTAGATGGGCATGTCCGGCCCGACCGCTTCGAGCCAGCAGATCACGTCGTTCACGAACCGCCCGATCTGGGCGCCGTCCGTGGCTCGGTGATCGTACCCGGCCACGAGATTCATCATCGAGCGGATAGCGATGACGTCGCCGTCCGGAGTCTCGCGGACGACAGGCCGCTTGGTCACGGCTTCGGTCGTGAGGATGCAAACCTCAGGCACGTTGAGAATGGGCACGGTCAGCTGTGAACCGAACCAGCCCGTGTTGTCCACGGTGAATGTGCCGCCCTGGAGATCCTCGATGCGCAGCCGGTTGGCGCGAGCTCGGGCCGATAGATCCTGGATGGCGCGGTTGATGCCGTTTATGGACAGCTGATCCGCGTCGTGGATGACGGGCACGATCAGGCCGTTCTCCACGGCGATCGCCACCCCGATGTTGATCCGGCGCTTGCGCAGCAGACCCTCGTCCGTGTAGTGGGCGTTGAGGTCCGGGCTGCTGTGGAGCGCCTCGACCACCGCTTTGATCACGAACGGCAGATAGCTCAGGCCGACGCCTTCGCGGGACTTGTAGGCCTCGCCCTGGGCAGATCGGAGCTTCGCGACCGCCGTGACGTCGACCTCGAACGTGCTAAAAGCGGTCGGCACGGCGGCGGCCTTCGTCATCTGATTGGCGATGCCGCGCCGCATCTGGTTGAGCGGGACCAGGATCTCGTCCTGGCCGGACTCCCAGCGGACGGAGGTGGTCGCCGCGGGGACGGCGGCTGCGGCCGGCGCGGCCGAAGCCGGCGAGGAGGCGGCAGCTGGGGTGGGCGAAGGGGCGGCCGGTGCCGGGCTCGGCGCCGGCGCGGGAGCCGACGGACGTGCCTGCGGGACCGACGAAACGGCGGCGGGCTGGGCGCCCGCGGCAGCTCCGCCCCGGGTTGCGCCGCCGGCACTCGCCGCCTGCTCCACGAAACGCATCACGTCCTCGCGGGTTATGCGCCCGCCGTGGCCGGTGCCCTCGATCAGCTCGGGCGAGAGTCCGTGTTCGCGCAGGAGCATCCGGACCGCCGGCGTCATTCGAGCGTTGGGGTCGCCGTGGCCCGTATCGGCTGCGGAGCCCGCCACGACGGCCTGGGATGATGTCCCGTTGGGCGCCGGGTGAGTGGTCGTGTCCATGACCGGAACCATTGGCCGGGCAGCGGCCTCGTGGATGGCGGCCGGTTCTGCGGGAGCGGCAGCGGCTGGTTCCGCGGGAGCCGGGGCGGCTTTGGGAGCGACCGCCTCGGCCGGCTGCTGGGGGGCAGTCGGGGCCGTGGCTTCCGGCTTTGGCGCCGCTTCGGCGTCCCCTCCAGCGGCGGCGATGATCGCGATCTCGGCGTCGTGCGGGACCGTCGCCCCTTCTTCGACCAGGATCTTCTCGAGCACGCCCTCGAACGGAGACGGCACCTCGGCGTTGACCTTGTCGGTGATGACCTCGAGGAGAGGCTCGTCCTTGGCGACGTGGTCGCCCGGCTGCTTGAGCCACTTGCCGATCGTGCCTTCGGCCACGCTCTCGCCGAGCTGCGGCATCACCACCTTGGCCACCGGTCGATCCTCCTCGTCGAGAGCCGAACACACGAGATTGCGGGCGCAACGAACCGCTTGCGCCCACGTAGTCTCGCTCAAACGAAACGGGTAGGCCCATCTCGAGCGAAAGCGGCCCACCCTGCGGGCGCGCGGCCGATCGTGGCGGAGCGGCCGCGGGGCGAGTGGCTCGGCCGCCCGCCGGAGCCTGGCCCGTGGCTCGGCCCCCCGCCGGAGCGTGGTCCGTGGCTCGGCCCCCCGCCGGAGCGTGGCCGGCCGGTTCGACATCGCCTACCATCGGGGTGAACCCGACGGCTGGAGCCGGCCTCATGATCGCCGGCGTCGCCGCGGCGGGCGTCGGTGGTGTCGGCGTGGCGCCGGTTCGCAGCGAAGACACTGACCGCTTGCCAGACATTCGACAGAGGGAGCGCAACGTGGCCGAGATCGTCCTGTTCCACTCCATCCTGGGGCCCCGGCCGGGCGTTGCCGCGGCCGCCGAGCGCCTCCGCGCGGCCGGCCACACCGTCCACGTCCCGGATCTGTTCGAGGGTGACGCGCCGCTCGATACCTATGAGGAGGCTGCGGCCCGGCTGCAGCGGATCGGCGTGCCCGAGATCGTCGGCCGGGCCAGGGCGGCGGTGGGTCAACTGAGCCCCAACCTCGTATATGCGGGATTCTCGATGGGATCGGGGCTGGCAGCCGGGCTGGCCTCGCGCCGACCCGAAGCCCGAGGCGCCGTCCTGCTGAGCGGCGCGCCCAACCCCGCCTCGATCGGGGCGACCGCCTGGCCGGCCGGCGTGCCGGTCCAGGTCCACATGAGCATCGGCGACCCCGACCGTCGCCAGGCCTGGGTCGACGAGCTGGCCGCCTTCGTTCGGGCCGGCGGCTCGACATGCGACGTCTTCGACTACCCGGGCTCGGGCCACCTCTTCGCCGACCCCGACCTGGCGGCGGAATACGACGCCGCCTCCGCCGAGCTCATGTGGAGCCGTGTGATCGAGTTCCTGGGTGGGCTGTAGTCGGCCGAGGAGCCGTCTGTCGAGCCGCCCGTCCAGCCGTCCGTCGCCGCAACTGTGTCCTGAGCCGCGGGTCAGATCGCGACCAACTCCCCGTCAAGTCGCGGGTTTTGACTGCCCGTCCACGATGGGCCGCGCCAACGCGCCATGAGGTTCTGGAAGAGTTGGCGACAGACGCCAGATCGGCGTCTCACGCCGAGTCCGCCTTCTGGAGCCTCTTTGGAGTGACCGGGCGTGCGGCAGGACGCGGTCCACCCCGGCAAACCCAGCCCAGGAGCCAGGTCCGGCCGATTCAAGACGCAACAGCGAGGGCGGTTGACGACTGCCAGTCAAAAGCAGCGAGTTCCGCCCGCCGGAGCGTCGTCCGTGGCTCGTGTCGAGCGGCCAACGGGTCCGCGGAGCGGCCCGCACTCGCGCCTGCGCCGGCCGCTCCCGAAGGGGCGAACTACGCGTTGATCTGGCGCCCGGCGACGGCCATGGCTGCCTCGCCGAGGACCTCGGCAAGGGTTGGGTGCGGATGTGTGGCGGCGCCGATCTCCCATGCCGTGGCCTCGAGCGTCATCCCAAGGGCCGCCTCGGCGATGAGATCCGTCACCGACGGCCCGAACATGTGGACGCCCAGAACCTCGTCCGTCTCCGCGCTGGCGATGACCTTCGCGAATCCCTCGGTCTCGCCCACGATCACCGCTTTCGCGTCGGCGGCGAAGTTGAAGACGCCCTTGCGGACCGCGATGCCCTTGTCGCGGCACTGCTGCTCGGTCAGGCCGATCGAGGCGACCTGCGGATGCGTGTACGTGGCGCGCGGCTGGTGGTCGTAATCGATCGGTTCCGGGCCTTCGCCGGCAATCTCGTGGACGGCCGTGATGCCCTCGTGCGCGGCGACGTGGGCGAGCATCAGGCCGCCGATGACGTCACCGATCGCGTAGACGTGCTCCTGGGCCGTCCGCATCCAGCCGTCCACCTTTATGAAGCCTCGGTCGAGCTGAACGGCCGTCGTCTCGAGACCGAGGTCCTCGGTGTTTGGCGCCCGCCCGGTGGCCACGAGCAGCTGATCGATCTTGAGCTCCTCCAGTGCGCCGCCCTCGGGTCCGACCATCAAGCTGACGCCGTCGTCGCCCACCTTGACCGCGTTCGTGTCGAAACGAGCCCGGGTCATGACCTTGATGCCGCGCCTGACGAAGCTGCGCTGCAGAGCCGCGCTGACGTCGGCGTCTTCGAGCGGAACGACCGCCGGCAGGTACTCGAGCAGCGTCACCGAGACGCCCAGGTCGTGGTACATCGAGGCGAACTCGACGCCCACCGCGCCGGCGCCGATGACGATGACGCTCGCGGGCATCGTGCTCATCTTCAGCACGTCGTCCGAGGTCACGATCCGCGTGCCGTCCGGCATGATCCCGGGCAGGGACTTGACTCGCGAGCCGGTGGCCAGGATGACGTCCGTCGCCTCGAGGATGATCTCGCCGCCGGCACCCGCCGCGCCGTCGTCACCCGCCAGGGCAACCCTCACCTTG
>DAHXON010000044.1 GCA_027364875.1 Chloroflexota bacterium | reverse complement strand
TGCCGTGACTCGTTCTGGGGCGGTCGCCGCGCCGTAGCAGCTCCGGGTGAGCGTGGCAGGGCTGGTGGACTCGGCTTTGCGGGTGCTCGCCTGGCTCGTTTTCGAAGCGACCGCCGCCCAATGTCGCCAAGGTGTGAAATCGGCAAGAAGAGAAGGCCGCGCATGCGCCCGTTCGGCTCGCGCAACCAATTGCGAACCTCGAGCTGCCGCTGCGGGAGAGCGGTGCCGAACGTGATCTCGTGGCGCGCGACGACGTGCCGATGAGTGCTGAGCTCGGGCAGGACCAGCACCACGCCCAGGGCCCGGGCCTCCCAGCCGAGCTGATCGCGAATCGCGGCGGGCAGGACCCTCCGCTTCCGATCGAGCGTGCTCAAGGTGTCCTGCAGGTCCCAGAGGCGGGTCTTGATCTCGACGATCAGCAGTGCGCGCCGCTCCGGATGCCAGGCGAGGATGTCGGCGCTGCCTCGCTCCCCGTAGTGGTTGAAGCTCATCTCCGGCGCGAGTTGCCAGCCGTGTCGCACGAGCAACCGGGCGAAAGACTCGACCATGGCCGCGTGGGTGCGGTCGCGCAGCCGCTCGAGCTCGGGACTCCGCCAGCCCAGGATGGCGATCGGCGGCATCTCGAGCGCCCGGCTGATGGCCCGAAGCGTCGACACGGTCAGCCCGTCGATCAGTCCGCGCTCCAGACGCGAGACGGCTTCCCGGCTGACGCCCGCCCGGGCGGCCACGTCGACCTGTCGGAGGTTCCTGGTGACCCTGAGATCGCGGACCATCCGGCCGACGGCCACGTCGTCGCTCATGGCGGGATCGTGGCGCTCGTGGCTTATGAGCGGCTTATCTGCCGCTCAACTGGCGGCGCGGCGCCCGTGCCGCGGCCCGCGGCGGGCATCCCGCCGGCCCTACTCCGAGGCGCGGCCCCCGGCCCTCGTTCCGGTTGCGGACAGGGCCGCCGCAAGGCCTCGGTCGAAGTCGTCGCGGAGATCCTCGGCGTCCTCCAGGCCAACGGAGCAGCGCAGCATGCCGGGCGCGATCCCCGTGGCGGCGAGTGCGGCCGCATCCAGCTGGCGGTGGGTCGTGGACGGCGGGTGAGACGTGATGGTCCGAACCGCGCCCAGCGAGGCCGTTCGCTCGGAGATCACCATCGCGTCGAGGAATGCCCGGCCGGCATCGCGACCGCCCGCGAGCTCGAAGGCCATCATGCCGCCGAACACGTCCAGCTGCCGGACGGCCACCTCGTGGCTCGCGTCACCGGGCAGGCCGGGATACATGACCCGGACCACTCCCTCCTGCCCCGCCAGCCAGGCCGCCAGCTCCAGCGCGGTTTCGCTGTGCCGCCGCATCCGGAGGGCAAGAGTGGGCAGGCCGCGCAGCACCAGGAACGCCGCGAGCGGCGAGAGCGCTCCACCGGCGTCCACCAGGATCGGCCGCATGGCGTCCATCAGATCGCGTCGTCCGACGGCGATTCCGGCGAGGACGTCGGCGTGGCCGGATAGGTACTTGGTGGCCGAGTGGAGCACTATGTCCGCCCCGTGCTCGATAGGCCGGCAGGCAAACGGCGAAGCGAACGTGTTGTCGACCAGGAGCAGGGCGCCATGCCGGTGCGCTATCGAAGCGAGCGCCGCCAGGTCCGAGACCACGATGGTCGGGTTCGAGATCGTCTCCACGTACAGCGCATGTGATTTCGTCCGGGCGAGCGCCGCGTCCACGGCCGAGTGGTCCGTCGGGTCCACGAATTCCGTCCGGACGCCCAGGCCACCGAGGATTCGAACGAGCAGGTCGCGCGTGGTGCCATAGACCGCGTTCGTCACCACGATCGTTTCGCCCGAATGGACGACCGACACGATCGCGGCGTGGATCGCGGCCATCCCGGTGGCGAAGCTCAGCCCGGCCTCCGCTCCCTCGAGCTCGGCGACGGCCGCGGCCAGTGCCGCCGTCGTGGGGTTGTCGATGCGGCTGTAGGCGTAACCCGGGATCGCGCCGGTGAGCACGTCGCCGAGCTCGGCCGCGTCCGCCGTCGAGAAGGCCGCGGACTGGTAGATCGGGACCGCGGAGGGGATCTGGTTGACCTCCGGCGATCGGGTCGCGGCGAGGATGGCGCGGGTCGTGAAGCGGGTCATCGACGAATGCTAGCCGAAGCGAAGCCGCCTCGGCCCGAGCCGTCGCGGCAAGTGGGTTCCGGATTCGAACGCCGGCCGATTCGAGCGCCGCCGACGCGGTCAAAGGCATCGACCGCCAGGTGCCGCAGTCGCCGTCGCCGCCCGGCATCGACCGCCCACCGCCGACCGCCCCACCGGCCAGGCGCCGCCGTCGCAGGCGCCCCGGCCTCTAGCGATCCTCGTTCGAGTCCGGAGGCCAGTTGTTGGGGTCGCGAGGCAGCGGACGGAAACCCGGAGTGGCGTTGTGCGGCCAGCGAGCCAAGTCCGGCGGGACGTTCTCGCTCGGCTCCGCGTAGCCAACGACCTTGTTCTTGCCGAGCCGTTTGGACGAGTACATCGCCTCGTCCGCGGCGATCATCAGCTCGTCGGCCGTCTGCCCGTCCTCCGGAAACGAGACGACGCCGATGGAGAGCGAGGTGCGGATCTGCTGGCCGCCGGCCTCGACGACCATCTCCGCGACACTGCGGCGGATCTTCTCCGCCACCACGTACGCACCGCTCGGGTCCGTCTCCGGAAGCACCGCGACGAACTCGTCGCCGCCGTAGCGAGAGGCCACGTCGATGGCCCGGAGCCCGTCGGTGATCATCTGCGCCACTCCTCGCAGGACCGTGTCGCCCTGGAAGTGGCCGAATCGGTCGTTGATGGCCTTGAGGCCGTCGAGGTCCATCATCAGCAGGCAGAAGCCGCGCTTGAAACGCCGGCCTCGCTGGATCTCCCGGTCCACGGCGTTGAACAGGAAGGCGCGGTTGTAAAGGTCCGTCAGTGGATCGAGCGTGGACAGGCGAACGGCCGCGTCGCGCGTCTGGCGCTGGACTCGGGCGATGACCATGCACGAGTAGGTGAGCAGGATCAGGGCAGTCATGTTGACCGCCACCCGGACGCCGGCGTCGCGTCCGGCCTCGCCTTCGATCGGACCGGCAAGGGCGGCGATGACGAAAGCGCAGCCAGCCTCGAACGTCAGGGCGAGTGCCACCACCGGCCGTGAAATCAGGGCGATGCCGCCGACCAGGAGCGGAAACAGGAAGAAGAACGGGCTCGAGGCGTTGCCCGTCAAAGCCACGAGGAGCGTGATGAAGAAAATCCCGACGGTGGCTTCGATGAGGATGCGGGCCGTGCCCGGCCGGGGCGTCGGCGACAACTCGTGGCCGATCAGAACGAAAACGCCGGCCAGGATCAGAGTGGCGTAGATGGCGACCTGCTGGTCCGGCCAGCGATTGCTTGCCGAAACGATCAGCAATACGGCGAGAATGAACGACCAGGCGAGGATCCGGACCGCGCGATTGACTGAAGCCGCCGCGTACGAGCCGCGCAGGACCGCGTTGAGCTCGTCGTCCCAGTAGTTGGGCAGCCGGCTGGTCGCGCCCTCGCGCTTGGAGAGGCGCCGGTCACGGGGGACGATTCGGACCGTGCTGCGCGGCCGCCCTTCCTCTAGGTCGTCGAACGCCGCCCGTTCCGGCGCGCGGGGAAGGTCGTTGGGGCGCCAGGGACGGCCTCGTTCACGGGGCTTCCGCTCCACTTCCACGAACCGGCCATGGAGCGGGCCGCGACCATTCAGGGCTGCCACAAGTGCTGCAGCCAGGCCCACCAGCAGTGCGATCGTCACTGCCAGAATCGCTAGAAGTGCCTCCGAGGAGACCATGTTCCCCTGCTAGATGCGGCCCTCCGCCGCCGCAGCGCACATGTTAGTGCGAGTCGCGTTCCCAGCAGCCCCTTCCGAGCGTTCGTCGTTGCGGCCGGGCAACGCCGGAGGTATGGGCCCGGCACGACTGGTGGGGTCTGGTGGGGTTAGGGGTGATAGCCCATTTGAGTCATCGGAGACCCGGACCATCGGAGCCGCCGGTCCATGACGGCAAGGACCGATTCGCGGGCACGCGGCCGGGTTAGCATCCACCCATGCCAGCCCGACAGGCCGACCCCGAACGCATCGCCCGAATCGCGGCCGTGCTGGCGCACGCCTTTCCCGACGAGCCGCCCGGAAATGGGCCCGAACCTCCCCGGGCAGCCGGCGTCGAGCTTGTCCGGGCGCCGGGTCGGGTCAACCTCATCGGCGACCACACGGACTACAACGACGGCTTCGTCCTGTCGGCGGCCATCGAGCTGGACTGCTGGCTCGCCTTCCGGCCCCGGCCGGATGGGCTCGTCAGGCTGGCGTCCTGCCAGTCGTCGACGCCTGCCTCGTTCTGGATCGACGACGGCGAGCCGCGGCCGGTCGGCCCGCGCGGAGACGGCTCGACCGATTGGCCGGACTACGCCGCCGGGATAGCCTGGTCGCTGCGCGAATCGGGCATGCCGATCACAGGGATCGACGGGGTCGTGGACTCGATCGTCCCGATGGGCATCGGACTGGGATCATCGGCCGCGCTCGAGCTCGCCTGCGCGCTGGCGTTCGCCGGGACCGACCGAATCGTTGCCGCCCCGGTTCTCGCCGCCCTTGCCCAGCGCGCCGAGCGAGAGTACGTGGGCGTGGACGGCGGGATAAAGGACCAGTTCGCCAGCGCCGCCGGCCGCGCGGGCAAGGCGCTTCTGCTCGACTGCCGGATGCTCGAGACCAAGGTCGTTGCCATGCCTCCCGGGCTGCGGATCGTCGTCTGCGACACGGGCTCGCGGGTCCGGGCAGACCATGCCACCTTCGCCGAACGGCAGGCCGAATGCGCCCGGGCCGTCGCCCTGCTGTCGGAGAGAATCCCGGGACTGTGCTCGCTGCGCGATCTCGACGCCGGCACGCTCAGACGCTTCCGTTACCGGCTTCCCGAACGTCTGGCCCGGCGAGCCGAGCACGTGGTCGAGGAGAACGGACGAGTTCTCGACGCGGCCGTGGCCTTCGCCTCGGGCGATCTGGACGAGATCGCGCGGCTTTTCGCCGAATCCCACGCTTCTCTGCGCGATCTCTTCGACGTGGGGTCGGCTCGGGTGGAGATGATGATGGAGATTGCCCGGTCCGTGCCCGGAGTCGTTGCGTCGCGGATGAGCGGGCCCGGTCTCGGCGGCTGCACCGTCCACCTCGTGCTCCAGGACGCGATTCCGGCTCTCGCGGCGGCCGTCGAGAGCCGCTACCCGTCGCTCGCGGGCGTCGAGGGCCACGTGTACCCACTCGCCGCGGTGGACGGCGCGGGCAGGCTGCCCGGGCTCGACTGACCCCTGTTCGTCCTCGCCGTCGCCCTCGTCCTCGCCCTCGCGAGGATCGGCGCCGCGCTCAGTCCGGAGCGGCGGCGGTTCGGTTGGCGCCCGCGAAGCCCGGCAGGATCGAGGCCAGCCGCTCGTATTGACCGCCGTAGTTGTAGGCGTGAGCCGACAGTCGAACCAGGATCTCGAACTGGGTGCTGTCCGGAATGTAGCCCCAGTCGACGAGCCATGGAGACGGCCAGGTGATCAGCGGAACCTCGAAGCGCCGGCCTCTCATCGCCGAGTCGATCATGGCCACTCGCCGAATGGCTTCCTCCCTCGGCCAGGGGCCGCCGGGAAGTCGAAGCGAAGCCATGGAGCCGATCATCTCGTCGGGAGCCGGCGGGAGCATCCGCAGGGCGTCGGCCACCATCGACCGCGCCTCGAGGGCAAGCCGGTTGTTCGCCTGCAGGACCGCCGGCCAGCCGCCCGGCATCATCTCGCCCAGACCGTCTATGGCCGCCGGAACCGTCAGCCAGGCGCTCGGATCGAACGTGCCGGTCCAGTCGAAGTCCAGGCGGAAGCGTGACCGGTCCGCGCGCTGGTCCGTGCCGCCGCTGGAGATGGCGAGCGGCTTGACGCCGGCCTGTCGATCGCGCCTGACGTACAGGAAGGCGCTGCCCTTGGGAGCGCAGACCCACTTGTGGAGGGCGCCGACGTAGTAGGCAGGGGCGAGCTCTGCCAGCCGCAGCCGGCGCATCCCGGGACCGTGCGCTCCGTCCACGAGCACGTCGACGCCTTTCTCCGCCAGCGCCGGGACGAGCTCCTCTATCGGCAGAACGAGCGCGGTTGGACTCGTGACATGCTCGATCACCGCGAGCTTGGTCCCGGGAGTGACCGCCCGCATGATCGCGTCGAAAGCCTGATTGGACGATTGGACTGGGAACGGGACCCGCGCCACCACGATCTTCGCCCCGGTCGTTGCCGAAGCGAACCGGGCCGCGTTGGCGGTAGAGCTGTAGACGTGGTCCGTGATGAGGATCTCGGCCCCGCGCTCGAAGGGAATGGAGCGCAGGACGGTGCTGATGCCCGCGGTGGCATTGGTCATGAGCGCCAGGTCGTCCGCGTCGGCGCCGACGAACGCGCCGATCTCGGAGCGGGACCAATCCAGCAGCTCGCCGAGGTCGCGGGCGAGGAACCTCACCGGCTGGGCCTCGAGCTTGTCGCGCCAGCCGCGCTGGACCTCGAGGATGGCTCGCATGCACGCGCCGAAGGAACCGTGATTCAGAAAGGTCACAGTGGGGTCGAGCGCCCAGTCGGAGACGGGCGAGGCGGATCGGCCGCTTTGCGGGCTGTCCATGTTCGCTTCGGTCTCACACCTTCATCATGCGCGGACTGCGCGCAATCGGCACTTGCCGCGCCATCTCACGCTGGATTCCACGCGAGCGGCCGCCGTCCTTGGTATCGGCTGTGCCGACCCCTCTGTGGAGGACTTTTCGCCTGATGAGCTTCCCATCGAGGATCACTCGTTTGAGTATTGCGTCCTGGGCGGGACCGGCGTAGCGTGGAGGAGTCTCATCCGCACCCAGGAACCCTGGAGGTCTGATGAAGGCAGCGGCGACGGCTTCAGGTTCGCGACTCATTCGCGATGAGGGCGGGTATCACCCGTTCACGGCCGACTCGACTCGCAGCGCATTCAACCTCGAGTGGCAACCTCGCGCGGGAAACATCAGCGAGGACACTCGAGCTGGCAAAGCCGCGCGGTAGGGGCCAGCGCCACTACCGCGAACAGCAAGATGCTCAGGACCGGCGCAAACGCAGCGCCGGTCTTGTGCTATCTGGCGGAGTTCGCCGCCGCGGGTGAGGCGGGGGAGTGGGGGGCCGCGTGGCGCGGGCCGGGCGGCCGCGGGAGAGGCGGCCCGCGCGGTCGTCGCCCTACTCGGCGATCACCAGCCGATTCGTCCGGGCGATCTCGCCGAGGAACCGTGCGGACGGCCGGATGATCCGCTCCTGAGTCTTCCGATCCACCGCGATCAGCCCGAACAGCATCTGGTACCCGTACGCCCACTCGAAGTTGTCGAATGCGGACCAGTGGATGTAGCCGCGCAGCGGAATCCCCTCGCCGATGAGTGGATGGAGGGCCGTCAGACCATCGCGGATGAACTCGATCCGCTCCTCGTCGTTGGCCGTGGCCACTCCGTGCTCCGTGACCAGTATCGGCTTGCCAGGATGAAGCTCGGCGACTCGCCGAACCGTGGCGGCCACGGCCTGCGGCCGCCACTCCCAGCCCATCTGCGTTCGGCGGACGCCGTCCCGCATCAGCAGCTCCGGATCGCTCGCGGCGGCCGCGATCCGCTCGGCGACCCTGGGCACGACCCGGCGCTCCAGCGCGCCGACCGACAGCACCACCCGGCTGATCGGACCCATCGGCGCGGGTAGATCGATCCGCTGGCGCGTGTACGTGTTGACGCCGATGTAGTCGTCGTCCTTGCACGCCGCGAGGAAGACGTCCTCGTTCAGGCGGCGCGAGTACTCGAGAGCCGGCCGCCCGCCCCAGTTCGATACCCACTCTTGCATCGAATGGGCGACGCCCGCCCTGGCCGCCGGCCGAAGCTCCTTGATCGCGGCGCGGGCGAGACGGTGAGCGGCGATCAGCCCGGCAATGGACCGCCGCCAGTTGTCGACGCCACGCGTCGCCGGCGGGAACGGGATCGCGCCCAGGTATCCTCCGAAGGCCACCACTCCCGGCTCGTTGATGGTCATGTACCAGTCCACGCGATCGCCGAGGGCTTCGACGACGCGCCGGACGTAGCGCTCGAACAGCGCCGGCGTTCGGTCGGAGAGCCAGCCGCCCTGGGCTGCGACCCACTTCGGCAGGGTGAAGTGGTGGAGCGTCAGCAGCGGCTCCATGCCGGCGCGCCGAACCGCCGCGACGACTCGCCGGTAGTGCTCCAGGACCGATTCGTCGAACCGGCCTTCCTCGGGCTCTATCCGTGCCCATTCGACGCCGAAGCGGTACATGTTGAAGCCGAGCTCGCCGAGCATCGCCGTGTCGCGGCCGTAGTGGCGGTAGTGCTCGATGGCCTTGCCGCTCGGCTCGCGGGTCGGGGTGTCTGGCCGAAGCTCCCAATCCCACCAGTCGCTGTTCGAGTTGCCGCCCTCGGTCTGGTGCGCGGAAGTGGCGGTGCCCCACAGGAATCCATCGGGATACACGAGCTCGCTCATGACTTCGCAGCATAGCGAGGGCGGAAGCCTGAGACAGTCCGCCGACGGCTACCTCGATCGTCCCTCAAGGCGCGGGGGCCACCGAGACGGGCAGGCCTCCCACGTCGAGCACCGTTCGATCGCCCAGCGGCTTCTCGAGAGTGGCCGCGGCCGTGCGTAAGGCCCCGACCGCGGTGCAGGGCACTGGCAGCGTGTTGCGGTTCTCGTAGACGATCACGACCACGGCCCGGTCCGATTCGACCGCCTGTGCCGTGTAGTCCGCGCCGCAGCCCTGGCTTGCCGGGTTCGGCGCGCCGACGATGTTGACGGTCAGGTGAAGGCCGCCGGGATCGATCACGGCCGACATGATCCGCGGCACGAACGGGAGATTCCCATCGGGCAGCGGCGCCGGCGCCTGGATCTGCGCGGCCACGGCCACCTGATCCATCCTGACCGGGGTGTCCTTCAGGCTGAACTCCCAGGCCGGAACCTGGGCTTCGCCGCGGCTGGTGTCGAAGGTCGCCGTTACCAGCGTCGCGCCGGTGACCACCAGCGGCTTGCATTCCTGGCACGAGCTCTCCTTCGCGCCCTCGGCCTTCATCTCGTCGAAAGCCCGTTGCGCCGACACGACGTCGACCGCTCGGGTGGAGCCATCCGACCATCGAACCTCGCCCGCCGGCGGCGTCTCGGCCGGCAGCTCGATCGACGCCTCGTACAGGCCGGCCATCATCGCCATCTTCGAGTTGCCGCCGTCGATGTTCGGACCCCAATCGCCGCCGGCCATCAGCGTCGACCCGCCGACTATGACGAGCCCCGACGCGGGTCCGGCCGAAGCCGCCGCGGCATCCCAGCTCGTCAGGACATCCTGGGCCCGCTGCTGAAGAGCCGATCGATCCGCGTCGCTCGGACCCGAGACGCACGCCACCAGCGAGAAGGCGACCGCGGCCCCCAGCGCCAGAAGCCCGATTCCCCTGCTTCTCTTCATGTCTCCCTCCCTCGCCCTACAACGTGAGTACGGCGGCCGGGGGACGCCGGATCAACCCGTCCGACTCCTCAATTCGGCTTCGCCTTTGCCGCAACGTCGTTGAAGGCCGCCTTCGACATCGGGACCATCTTGGCGACGCCGAACGTGACCTCAAGGGCGAGGGTGACGGCCAGCCGCATGTCGATCGCGCTCGCGACCTGGCGAAGGCCCAGCGCCAGCGCGAGGGCACAAGGAACGTGACGCAGGTTTCGGGGCAGCCCGGCAGCGGCCTGGGCGGCATCGACGGCCCCCCGAAGCTCGAATGCGACCTGTATCGGCAAAATGGTCGGCCGGTGGTCTTCACCCGCCGTCGTCGCGACCCGGCCCCACGCCGAGCTGCCGACCGATGCCGCCACATGCCGGTAGACCTCGCCGAGGTGGTCGAACGTCTCGATCGGGACAACCACGGGGACGAGCTCGCGTACGAGCACCTCCACGACCGAAGTCGGCGGAAGCTCGCCCAACTTGTCAGTGTCGCCGGTGAGGATTTCGTTGATCTTCGGTCCGAACACGGGCGAGCCCGGGGCGAGGCCGGAGGTCTCGATGTCGAAGACTCTTGCGGCAACGAGCGCGGCTTCTCCGGTGATGGACCCCAGGACGGCGACGTAGTCCTCCACGCGCGCTCGGCCGGACGGGCGCTCCTGTATCCGGACGAGGGCCGCCCCTGCCAGTCGTTCGGCCGCGGCGCGAACCGCCGGCATCGAGGTCAGCGCGCCATCGTCGAACCCGAACGCGCCCATCGATCACCCTCCGCTCCGCAGATCCCTATGGTCTCAGCTTCACGACGGGCCCGGAAGGGCTCACTGCGGCGCAGGTGAGGTCCAAAGCGTATGTGGGCTTCACGTCCCAGGAACCCCGCAGGTTCGTTCCCGCCTTCGCGGCCCGATGCGAACCTCCGGGTTCGTGTCCGCCTGCCGGTCGCAAGCCTGGCGTCAGCCAAGATCCACAACCCGTCAATCGCAAACGCCGCCCTCCAGATCGGTCGTGGATCTGGCCCGCCATAGATCAGGAGGCTGGCTTTCCGAGACCTGCCGCAGCGGCCAATCTGGCTATCATCTTCAGCCCAGGCCCTGTGGCGAACCGGCCTGCTATGCACGCGAGGTGTTGGATGCTGGGTAGGTTTCGCTCGGCTCACGGATCCGAGCCGACGATCGATGCGCCTCGACGCGTACCGTACTGGGGTGACAAGACTCTCGAGACGGCTGGACGCCAGGCGGACGCCCACGACTGGCGATCACTAGAAACCTTCCTTCGGGGCCTCTCCCCTCATCATGTCAGAGACGCTGCCCTCCTCGGACTCGTTCATCAGATCAATGGGCGTCCGAAATGGATCGACAAGTGGGTGGCCGAGCGACCGCAGGATTACCTCGCATTGACATTCAGAGGAGCACATTCCATCCACTGGGCGTGGGAAGCCCGTGGCCATGGGCGTGCGGCCAACACCTCAAGGTCGGCCTTCGACGAATTCTTCGCCCGGCTGGCGATGGCACGGGAAGATCTCCTGTCCGCCGCGCGGTTGGCGCCGGCAGACGAGACGGCGCCTTGGGTACACCAGCTGACCATGGCTCGTGGCTTGCAGTACGACAAAGCGGCTCAGCGGGGCATCTTCGACGAGCTCCGAGCCAGGGAGCCATGGCACCCAATCGGCTTCTCCTCCATGGTGCAGTGCCTTGCCCCGAAGTGGTCGGGCGATTGGGACTCAATGATGGAGCTAGCCAAGAGCACCCGCCAGGCCCCAGAAGGCTCGAGCGTCCATGTGGCTCTCCTCGAGGCTCATCGCGAAGGCGAAATCCAGCAAGGACCTGCCTATTGGACGACGCCGGGCATTCGAGAAGACGTCCTCAGCGCGGCAGAGCTGTCTATCGATTCGCCGCTTTATCTGACCACCATCCGATCCGTACGGGACCACAACTGGTTCCTGTACGCGTACGGTCGACTGGGCGAGGCGAGCGCTTTCGAGCGGGAGCTCCAGCAGGTCCGAGGGCGTCTCACCGCGCCGTTTACGCTGTTCGGAGATCCGGTCTTGACCTACCGAAGCCTCCGGGTGGGTGCGAACTGGTCGCGTTGACCGAGCAGTAGCAACCTAGATCTGCCCACCTTCGCGAGCGCGCCACAAGTCATAGGCAGCAAGCATCGCGGGTGCGATGATCTTGTCCAGGCCATGGTCCATTGGGATCTGGACTTGTTTGACTTGCTTGGGCGGTCGGCTGAGAGAGACTAGCGAGCTTCGCGGTCCGGGCCTGAGCATGACCACAAATACGGGATACCTGCGGCGCCCCACCAGCTTGCTCGAAGTCGCCATGCCCGCGACTTCGCCCCACAGAACAGGACCGGCGGGACGCCACCCGGTCCTGTCATCGAATCCATTCGCGGCCACGATCACGCAGGGTTTGCGCCGGATATTGCGGATGCCGTCATAGACCATGTATGGGCTCAGGATCGCGAAGAGGGCCGAGAGGCCGATCCCCTCTGGAGTCCATTGCGACTCGTGAACCAACCCCAACAGCGAACCTATTAGGGCAGCCAGGAACGCCACGCCGAAGATGAGTTCGAACCAATAGCTGAAGGCTCTTTGGCGCACAACTGCGCGGGGCAACCCAAGTGCCGGATGAAGCGGGTAGTCGGGGACAACAATGGGTTCGCGAAGCAGGCTGTTGGCCATGTATCTCCACAGTGAGCGTCTGGTGGAATCCATCGTATCGGACCTTCCGGCCGCGGTACGCGCGTCAGAGCATCGAGGTCAGGCGAACCGGGTGGCTTGGGTCTGATACGAACGTGCGCGCTCACTGCCCGTCCGCCCATTGCGGAATCGGAGGGGCCGGCCGGGCACGGCTTCGTCAAGCCTGGAGAGCCTCGCTCGCAGCCGCTCACCCTGATCGGGATTCGTCATCGTCTCCCCATCGGGCTCCTGCCGCTGCCGGATCGTCCGCGGACTCGTCCGGCTGACGATGGGCTGCCGCCATCGGCTGTCGAGGAGTGGCGCGGGTTCGTCGCGCGTTAGCTCACGCGCCGTATCCCTTCGGGCGTCGGGGTGTGGCGCAGTCTGGCAGCGCGCATGCTTTGGGAGCCCGGGCCGGCCCGCACGCTGTGCCGAGGGGCGATCTGAGCGAGACCCCGATCTCCAATTGCACGTCGGTTATCGTGTGATTCACGGAGACGCGAATCCCCTCCCGCCCCCTGTCTATCCCAGCGCCTCTTGACGTTCTGGACTAGACTAGTCTGAGACCAGATGGTAGGAGTTGTGTGGCATGCGCCAAGTCGGGGCCTACGAGGCCAAAACCAACCTCCCCCGGCTCCTGGACGAGGTGGCATCCAGCGGGGAGCCGATCGCAATCACCAAACATGGAGTCCCCGTTGCCGTACTCCGACCCGCGTCCACTCGCGCGCGTCTGACCGCTAGCGAGGCCATCGCGGGTCTGCGGGCATTCCGAAAGGGCCATCACCTGAATGGACTCACGCTTCGCGAGCTCATCGACGAGGGACGACGGTGAGCCTGGTCATCGACGCTTCGGTGGCTCTCGCCTGGTGTTTTGCAGACGAGGTGTCTCCAGTCGCGGACGCGACCCTGGAGCGACTGGCGGAGGAAGAGGCACTCGTACCATCCATCTGGCCACTCGAGGTCGCCAATGGTCTCCGCACTGCTGAACGGCGCGGTCGACTGGATCTGGCGGATCTCGCAAGGGTCCGGGAGTTGCTGATGTCTCTCCCGATCCGTGTTGAAGAAGTTGGGTTGGACGCAGCTCTCGGCGAGGTGTCCGATCTTGCGCGCAACCTGGAGCTGACGGCCTACGACGCGGCGTACCTGGCCCTGGCTGCCAGAAGCGGGCTCCCCGTGGCCACGGCAGACGAGCGCCTCAAGAGAGCCTGCGAGACGGCCGGAGTGAAGCTCGTGGAGTAGTGTCCGTGTGGAGCGGGCCGTATCATGGGTGCCGCCCATCGATATGTCCATCCGCCTGAGCGGTGTGGGACAAGGCCCGTTGGGATAACTCGGGAGCATGTGCTGTTCCCGAGCACAAAACGTCGGGGTGTGGCGCAGTCTGGCAGCGCGCATGCTTTGGGAGCATGAGGTCGCGGGTTCGAATCCCGCCGCCCCGACCATCCACCGGCGGCACCCACCACCGCTTGTTGCGAGTCGAGGGGTAGAGCATGCGTCGGATCGTTACGACCGCCATCGGCCTCGTCCTCCTGCTCTACGGGCTGCTGCTAGTCGTAGGGGTGGCCGCCAACTCCGGCTGGTTCCACGGAAGACTGCCGCCGGACACCCTGCCGACGAATGCGTCGCAAGCCGAGGATGTCGCGTTCTCGGTCGCTTCGAACGCGGCGTGCGGCGACTTCGAGGGCGGTTTTAACCCATCGTCTCCAGCGGCCTGGTCGTTTGACTGCCGTATTGGGGACGTCCCGTACGGCATATATGTCTACGGTGGGGACGAAGCGCGGTCGGCGGGCCTTGCCGAGCTTCGTGCGGATGGCCGTCCGTTCGTGGCGAAGGCCTACTACGCCGTGACGGTGCTTCGATCAGGCCCCACGAAGGAAGAGGCCCTCACCGCGACGCCTCCACCTGACCCGATCATGGACCCGTTCAGGTAGGTGCTCGCAGGTAGCACCTGACGAGAAATCGTTGGCAGGCCCTGGCGAAGTTGATCCGAGCGAGGGCTAATCTGGCGAGTGACGAAACGCTGGACAAGGCGCGTAGCTGAAGTGGTGGCCTGGCTGCTCCTCATCGCCGGCCTGGTCTTGATCGCGCTAAATCCCGGGGTGCCGTCCCTTCGATACGCCATTCTGTGGCTCGGAGTCATGGCCGCGGCTCGAGGCGCATCGGCTCTCGCGCCCTCGCTTGCGGCGGCCATCGATCTGTCCTTGTTGTTCGTCGCCTTCTTCGGCCTCGAGATCGGCGGCCTGTTCCTGGTTCCTGCGATCCTGTCGTTCCTTGTCGCAGATCTTCTCGAACCGGGATTGACCGGCCGGAAAACCCCGTAGTCCTGCGGTGGCTCGCGAGCACGTGCCTGCATACGATCGAGCGGTTGGACGCTCAGTGCAGGAGCAACAAGATGGTCACTGCCGGACCTTCCATTCGAACCGTTCTGCAGCCGCCGGCCGCGGGATCCGACCCGGGCGGGCTCGGTCAAGCGTTCGTCGAAGCCATCGTAGACGGAGACTTCGACCGGCTCCAGACCTTCTTCGCGCCGGACGTCCGGTTCCGGGCGCTCATCCCGCGGGAAACCTCGGAGGCGTCGACCGCCGCCGGCGCCCGAGCACACATCGAAGACTGGTTCGGCGACACGGACCAGCGCGTGCTGCTCGGTTCCGCGATCGAGCTGGTGGGCGACCGGCTCGTGGTCGGATACAGCCTCGAGTTCGCCCAGGACGGCAAGCGCCGCATAGTCCATCAGAGCCTGGCGGCGACCGTCCAGGAAGGGCGGTTCCGGGACGTCTCCCTGGTCTGCTCGGGCTTCCGCCCGCTCGCCGCGACGACCGCGAGTTCGGTCACAGGTAGTGACGGGCGTCCGTGCCCGGCCCTCGGGCCGATTACCGTCCTGGACGCCACAGGCCTCAGTTGCGCGACATTGACCCCGACCATACGGGCCGCGGTCGTGGCCCTCGACCCGGGCGCCGTCCTGGAGATCGTCACCGACGATCCCGACGCGGCCGAAGGCCTGCGGTCCTGGACCCGACTCACCGGCCACGAACTCATCGATCCCGAGACTGAGGCTGACGTCGAGGCCGGATCCGAGGCTACTCGCCGCTTCCACATCCGTCGATCGCCGCAAGGTGCGGCTCCCACTCAAGAGCAAGGAGCAAAGTGATGTCGACCATTCTGATCAACGCGACCCACGGGCCGGACGATCCGGAGAGCGCGACCCTGCCGTTCGTAGTCGGCAACGTCGCCGCGACGGCCGACCAGGACGCGGTCGTACTCCTGACGCTCGAGGGCGCCTGGCTCGCGGTCCGCGGCCGCACCGACGGTGTCGCCCAGCCGGGCCTGCCCGTCCTCCGGGAGGTCATGACTCAGTTCGTCGCCGCGGGCGGTCGAATCTGGGCATGCGGCGCCTGCACCAACCCACGGGGCATAACGCAGGATGACCTCGTGGAGGGCGCGACCATCGTGTCGGCCGCGCAGGTGGTCGAGCTTCTCGCATCGGGTGCTGCTCCGCTAAGCTTCTGAACCTGATGCGGTCCATCGGGCTCATCGGTCGCGAGCGCGAGGTCAAAAGGCTGCACGTCGCTGCCGCATCCGCGCGGCGGCGACGCGGCAGCTTGGTGCTCGTCGCGGGCGACGCGGGAATCGGCAAGACCGCCCTCGTCGAACGGGCGCTCTATGGTCGCCTGCCGATCGTGCTGCGTGGAGCCGCTCGGCCCTCCGGAACCTCCGCCTTCGAACCCCTCGTGGCCGCCATCCGATCGCATCCCCGCTGGCCCGCGATCGCGGCCGAAGTGCTTCCCACGCAGGGTGGTGGGCCGGCATCGGACGTCATCCGCTCGCTGTTCGATGAGTTCGCGCCGGGTCCCGGCCGGCAGGCCGAGTCTCCGCCCGAGGCCGCGGGTAGTGGGCAAAGAGGCGATAGCCCCGCCGAGCCGATCCTCGATGCCGTCTGCCGGCTGATCCTGGAGCTGGCACGGAGGGAGCCGCTCGCGCTCGTCCTCGACGATCTCCAGCGGGCGGATCATGCGACGATCGACGCGCTGCCGGAGCTTGCCCGCTCGGCCGCACGCGAGCCGCTGCTCGTCGTGGGGGTATACCGCACCGACGAGCTGCCGCGCTCCAACCCGGTCCGCCGTCTGCGCGTGGACCTGCGACGGGACGGTCGGCTGGACGAGATCGTGGTCGGACCGCTCGATGACGCCGCAACTGTGGAGCTCGCGAGTCGGAGGCTGGGCGCCCGGCCCGATCCGCTCCTGGCACGGCGGCTGTTGGAGCGCAGCCAGGGCCTGCCCTTGTTCGTCGAGGAACTTGCCGATGCGCTGCTCGCCGACGATGCGGTCGTGGTCGCCGACGGGGTCGCCACGCTCATCCGCGATGACCTGCCAATTCCGGAGACCCTGCGCGATAGCATCCTGATCCGCGTCGAGGGATTGACTCCCGGGGAGCGCGAGGCGCTCGCCACCGCGGCGCTCCTCGGCGAGGAAGTGGACGCGACGCTCCTGGACCAGCTGGCCGGGAACGCGGACGCGTGGAAGCGGGTCGGTATCGAGCGCGGGATCCTTATGGCCAGAGCGGATGGCAGCGTCGCCTTCCGGCACGGGCTGGTGCGCGAGGTCTTGATCGACGAACTGCCGTCCTCCGCGCAGAGGGTCAAGCATCGACGAATAGCCGAGATCCTGACCGCTCGTCGCGCGGAGCCGCTCGTCGTGGCCGAGCATTGGCTCCGTGCCGGCGAGGAGCAGGAGGCCGTCTCGAGGTTCCTCGATGCGGCCGATGCGTCATATCGGGTGCACGCCTACCGAGACGCCGCGAGCGCCTATTGGCGCGCACTCGAGGAGGATCGCGGAGCGCCCGGGTCGCGCGTCGACGTGCTGGAGCGCCTCGCCGGGAGCCTGGAGTTGTCCGGGAACTTGGGCGACGCGGCAAGGACCTGGGAGGCCGCGGCCGCCGCACGTGCATCGGCGGGCCGGCCTGATCTCGCCGGTGGCGATCACCGGGCCCGTGCGCGGGTGCTCGAGGTGCAGGGCCGCTGGAGCGGCGCGATCGAGGCTCGGCTGGCCGCCGCCGATGCATTCGAGGAGGGCGGACTCGCGGCCGAGGCGGCGACAGAACGTCTGGCCGCGGCGGCCCACCTCCGATCGGCGGCCAACTTCACCGCGGCTCTCGGGCTCCTGGCCATATCCCGCCGGGAGGCGCACGAGACGGGTCGGGTGGACCTCGAGGCCAGGGCGATCGGCCTGGAGGGGAACGTTCTCGCGAGGATGGGCAGGGGCGAGGACGGACTCCGCCTCGTCCGTGAAGGCCTGACGCTCGCCCTCGACGGCGGCATGACAGCCGCGGCCGCCGAGCTGTTCCAGAGGCTCGCCGACTCCCTCGAACATGCGGGCAGCTACGATCCTGCCCGGCTGGCATACCTCGAAGGGGCCGCCTACTGCCGGGCTCGATCGATCGAGCAAACCGCGCAGCTCTGCCTGGCCTGTATGGCGGTCGTGCTCTGGCAGACGGGCCAATGGTCGCGAGCCGAGCAAACGTCGCGCGAGGTGATTGCCTCGTCGGACTCCACGCTGCACGCCCGCGCCGTCGCCGAGGGCGTCCTTGGGATCGTGGCCGCGTTGCGCGGCAGTCCGCGAGGCGCGCGACCGCACCTCGATGCGGCGCATCAGATCGCGAGCCGGATAGAGCTCGCCGCGATCGAGCTGATCTCGAGCTGGGGCCTCGCGATCTGCGACCACCTCGAAGGCGACGAAGCCGGCGCGCTCGAACGGTGTCGCGGGCTGCTGGCCCGCTGGGAGCGCACCGAGGAGGGGCACTATGTCGTTCCGGCGCTCCGTTGGGCCGCGACCCTGTTCGCGACCCGGAGCGACTCGGCCGGGGTGCGGGCTTGCGCCGACGCGCTGGCCCAGATCGCCGCCAGGACGGCTCAGGCCGAGGTCATCGCCGCGCTCGCGACGGCACTGGGTGAAGCCGCTTCTCTCGACGGCGATGAGGAGGCTTCGGCCGCGCATTTCGCCAACGCCCTCGAGGCCATTTCGACTCGCGATCTGCCCCTGGAGCGCGCCGAGATCGGAAGGCGCGCCGGCATAGCTCTCGTCCGTGCCGGCCACCGGACCGACGGAGTTGCCGCTCTCGTCGCGGCAGCGCGGACGGCACGCCGCCTGGAAGCCATCCCGCTCGGCATCATGATCGCCGCCGACCTCGCCGCGCTTGGCGAGCCCGTCGAACGCCGGCTGGGTACTCGGGAAGCGCGCCGGCTGGCCGACCGTGGCCTCACCCAACGGGAGCTCGAGGTCATCCGGCACGTCGCGCGGGGCCTCACGAGCCGGGAGATCGGTCGGACTTTGTTCATCAGCCCGCGCACTGTCGAGATGCATGTCGGCAGCGCGCTCACCAAGCTGGATTGCCGGACGCGCGCCGAGGCGGTGCAGCGCGTCTCCACGCTCGGCCTGTTGTAGCCGCAGGCTTGTTGCTCGGGTTGGCGAAGGGGCGGTCGGGTAGCGGTTGAACCGCTTCTTCCGGATCGACGGCGTACTGGCGGCGGCACAAGGCGTCGGCGCAGGCGACGGCGCCCGGGCCGGAGCGTCATCATTGGCTCGACGCGGCCTCCGTCACCGCCCGCGCTGCTTCTGACCATGGTGCGATTGGAGGGCTTGGAGATGGAATACTGGCTCGTCGGGGCGACGATCGGGGCGCTCGTCGGGGGAGGCGGCTGCTACGCCTTTGCATCTCGCAAGCACCTCGCGACGACGACCTGGCTGCTGATCGGCCTCGCGGCCGGTTTCGCCTTCGGCATCATCGGCGCCGTGGTGGCCATGGTCATCGCGGGGACTCGCAAGGAGCAGCGGCCCTGCCCCCGCTGCGCGGTGCCGATCCCGGTGGATTCGACCGTCTGCCCTCGATGCTGGCTCCAGCTCGTGCCGGCCTACGGCCCCGCCGGCTATCCGGGCGGCCCAGCCCCTTATCCCCCTTACGGCTGGCAGCCGCCGATGCCGCCGCAGGACCCGGCCGCGCAGCCGCCTTACCCGCCGGCCCAGTCGTATCCCCCGGCTCAGTCTTATCCGCCGGCATACCCGCCCACCGTGAGCTACCCGCCGGCCGGCGACGGGTCGCAGGAGCCGCCGCACCAGTAGAGGCGGTCAGGCGGATCGGGCGGCGCCGGAAGGGGGATTCGGGCGCATACTGCCCGGGATGACCGCCGCGGTTGTCCGAATGCCCAGAACCCGCTCGCTTTTCGGGCTGCCCTTCGGGGCCTGGGTCGCGGGAGCGCTGGTGCTTGCGCTCCTGCTGTCGCTCGCCGGTGCCTACGGCTTCCACGGCGACGAGATGTACTTCATCCTGTGCGGCCGGCATCCGGATTTCGGCTATGTGGACCAGCCGCCGTTCACGCCGCTGCTATCGGTGATTTCGACCGATCTGTTCGGCACCAGCCCATTCGCCGTCCGGATCGCGCCCGCGCTCGTGGCGGCGTTCGTCATCCTGCTCTGCGCGGACATGGCCCGCCGGCTCGGGGTTTCGTCGCGCGGCCAGGTCCTCGCCGCGATCATGCTCGGCGGCTCCGTCTGGACGGCCGCGGGCCACCTCGACACCACCTCGACCTACGACATCTTCTTCTGGAGCCTGGCACTCTGGCTGCTGATCCAGCTGCTTTCCGTCGAGCAGCCCGCGGCGGAGGGGCCCGCGGCGGAGGGCCCTGCCACCGAGCGCGCCGCCGCCGCGCGGCCCGCGGTGGAGTGGCGGCGCTGGATCGCCCTGGGGCTCGTCATGGGCGTCGGCCTCGAGAACAAGACGCTGGTGATCTTCCTGGCCGCGAGCCTCGCCGCCGGTGTGCTCCTCGCCCGCCGATGGGACATCGTCCGCTCGCCGGGCCTGTGGGTCGCGATCGCCATCGCGCTCGCAATCTGGGCCCCCAACGTCGTCTGGCAGGTGCAGCACGGCTTCACCCAGATCCAGATGGCTCAGAGCATCTCGTCCGGCAATTCGAGCCTGGGCGATCGGATTGGGGCGATCCTCGACGTGATCATCCTGCCGCAGCTGTTCCTCTTCCCGGTCACGATCGCGGGCGTCGTCTGGCTCGTCCGTGGTCGCGCCTCAGAGCCGTGGCGGGCGCTCGGCCTGGCGTTCCTCGTGGACCTGGCGCTGATGTTCGTCAGCGCCGGCAAGGATTACTACGCGCTCGGTTTCTTCCCGCTGCTGGTCGCCGCCGGAGCCGGTCCGCTCGACCGCTGGCTCAGGCGTTCGTGGGTGCGCTGGTCGGTCTTCGTGCCGGTCGGCGTCTGCTCGGCGGCGCTGCTCGCCTATGCGACGCTGCCGATCATCCCGGCGGACCAGCTGGCCAACACTTCGGTCCCGAGCATCGACACCGTGGAGATCGAGGAGCTCGGCTGGCCCCAGATGGCGAGCCAGGTCGAGGCCGTCGCGGTTGCTCTGCCTGCCGCCGAACGGGCCCACGCGGCGGTCATCGCCGCTTCGTACAGCCAGTATGGCGCGCTCGAGATCTACGGGCGGAACCTGCCGCCCGTCTATTCGGGCCACAACTCAACGTGGTACTGGGGAAGGCCGGCGGACGGCACGACGACCGTGATCCTGGTCACCTGGGTGCTGGTCTACGGCGACTCGCCCTCGACCTACTTCAGCTCGTGCCGTACGGCCGCGATCATCGACAACGGCTACAACCTGCCGACGCAGGACCAGGGCGGCGCGATCACGGTCTGCTCGAGCGCGGGCGTCGACTGGACCGCGCTCTGGCCCAAGCTCAAGATCGTGGAGTAGCGAGCTACTCCGGCATTCCGTCGTCGCCGCGAATTGCCCGCCAGGAGCCCAGCAGCACGGCCCGGAAGGCCCC
The DNA here is from genome assembly GCA_027364875.1 of Chloroflexota bacterium. GTDB lineage: Bacteria > Chloroflexota > Limnocylindria > Limnocylindrales > CSP1-4 > Fen-1039. The sequence continues at coordinate 9,075 of DAHXON010000044.1, read as the reverse complement.
GCCGATCGAACGGTCGGAACGTCGGCCGCGCGACCGAACGGCCGGCAGACTCACTGGAGCGGTGGACGCCGCGGCGACCGCCGGCAGCTCCGGCTCGGGGATCCGCACCGCCGCGCTGATCAGGTCCTCGATCTCGTCCCAGGAACGCGGCTTGCTCTTGGCGCTGCGCCACTCCTGCTCGACGTCGGCGGATGGGGCAAGCCGGCCCTCGTAGAGCGCCTCGAACTGGGTTCCGTCGATGCGCTCGTGCTCGTAGAGGAACGCGGCCACCCGGACCAGGCGCTTCATCTCCGTCAGGAGGGCCTCCCGGGCCGCGCCGTAGGCTTCGTCGAGGATCGAGTTGATCGCCCGGTCCATGGCCGAGCGGATGTCCGAGGACACTTCGACGCCCTCGCCGACGACCCGCAGGCTCAGGGTTCCGCGGCCGGAGACGCCCGCGCTCAGGCCGTGGGGATCGCGGCCCATGCCCCAGCGAGTGACCATCCTGGTAGCGATGTCGGCGGCCTTCTCCAGGTCGTTCGACGCGCCGCCGGTCACGTCTTCGAAGAGGATCGCCTCGGCGGCGCGCCCGCCCATCAGGGCGATGAGCCGTGCCCGGAGATCCGATTCGGAGGGCAGGTAGTCGTCCTCGGATGACTGGACCGTGATGCCCAGCGCATCGCCGTGGGCGAAGAGGCTGATCTCCTCCACCCGCCGGCGATCGCCGAACAGGCGGCCGCAGACCGCATGCCCGGCTTCATGCGCGGCGATGATCGAGCGTTCGCGCTCGTCCATGGACCGCTTCCGAGACGTGCCCAGGATCGACTTGAGCCAGCCGTCGTGGATGTCGGCCGGGGTGACCGTGGCGTGGTCGCGCCGGGCGGCGTAGATGGCGGACTCGTTGAGCAGGTCCGCGAGCTGGGCGCCGCTCATGCCGGCCGTTCGTCTGGCGATTGCCTCCATGTCCACCGCATCGTCGATGGGCTTGCCGGTGGAGTGGATGGCGAGGATCGCTCGCCGGCCCTCGATGTCGGGCAGGGGGACGTTCACCTTGCGGGTGAAGCGTCCCGGCCGCAGCACGGCGGCGTCGAGAGTGTCCACACGGTTGGTCGCCGCGATCACGACGATCGACTCGGAAGATGAGAAGCCGTCCATCTCGGCGAGCAGCTGGTTGAGCGTCTGCTCGCGCTCGTCGTTGGAGTTGTGGCCGCCGCGGGTCTTGGCCAGGGCGTCGATCTCGTCCACGAAGATGATCGCCTTGCCGAACTTGCGGGCGACCTTGAACAGGTTCCGGACGCGCTTTGCCCCGACGCCCACATACATCTCCACGAACCCGGAGCCGGACATCGAGACGAAGGCGACGCCAGCCTCGGTGGCGGCGGCCCGGGCGAGCATCGTCTTGCCGGTACCCGGGGGTCCGTGGAGCAGGACGCCGCGCGGGATGTTGGCGCCGAGGGCGTTGAAGCGCTCGGGCGCCTTGAGAAACTCGACCACTTCGGTCAGCTCGAGCTTGGCCTCGTCGCAGCCGGCCACGTCGGCGAAACGGACGGGACGCGCCACGGCGCCATGGCTGCCTGCGTTCTCTGCGTTTGGATCGGGCGGCGGAATGACGTGGTACTCGCCCGAGCCGTTGTTCGCGCCCATGCCGGGCATCCGCCGGACCAGCACGATGACCACCACGAGGACGATGACGAGCAGGGCGATGTTGAAGAGGCCGTTGAGCGGATCCGAGGAGCTCGGGTTGGCGCCGGAGACGCCGCTGCCTCCGGGCACGTTGGCGATGGAGTCCGTTGCTATGAGGCGGCCGAATCCCAGGCTTCGCAGGGCAACGAGGGCGTCGTTCGTCGAGACGGAGAGATCGACTCGGACCCACTGGCCGCTCGTCGTCTTCGCGGCCAGGACGTCGATGGTCGAGTCGGTCAGGTTCCCGGCGGCGTACGGGCCACCGTCCACGGCAACCACCGAGATGGTCGCGACCTCGCCGGCCTCGATGTGGCGCTGGAGATCCAGTAGGGTCCAGTCGGCGGTGAACTTGTAGGTGTCGACGACCGGGGCCGGCGTCGAGTCGAAGGCGCCCGTAACCGCGGCGAGCGCCAGGCCGCCCGCGATGAGCGCCGTGGCTCCCGCGAGGCCGATCGTCAGCGCCAGGTGGCGCCGCGCGATCGTCCTGATACGCGCGCCAAACCGTCTCATCGCTCTCCTGTCATTCGACGCCCCGCGGCAGCTGGATGGGCTCGTCCGGGCCGCGTCGGGACGACGGCCTTGGCGATGTGGGGGCAAGCTCAAGGTATGCCCGCGGGACCTCGGTGTCGTCCTGAAGCCGCCCCAGTGCCGGGAGGTACATACGGGGCATGAATGGCGCCGGCAAGCCCAACTCATCCCGGTAGCGGGGGACCTACCCTGTCCGCGCTTGATTCCCGGCGTGGGGCAGCCGACATCTCATCTGTGGGTCGGTACCCAATCGCTCCGTCTGGCCGGGCGTGAGGGGAGCCGACGGCGGCCTTCCGGCGAAATCGGCCGGCCGGCCGGCACGAGGGAGTGTCCTGACAAGTGATCCTGATAGTCGACGACGAACCTTCGGCGCTCGTGCTGCTGGACATGATCCTGCGCCGCGACGGCTACCTGGTACGCAAGGCCACCACCGGCAAGGAGGCTCTCCGCCTTCTCGAACGCGAGGACGAGCAGGTCTGCGAGGTCATCATCACCGACATCCGGATGCCCGAGATGGACGGCCGCCAGCTCGTCGCCCAGCTGCGGGCCAATCCCCGGACGTCGTCCATCCCCGTGATCATGTGCACGAGCACCGCGGACAGAGCCACGGTCATCGAGCTGATCGGCCAGGGCGTCCGCGACTACGTCGTCAAGCCCGTGGTGGCCGCCACTCTGCTCGAGAAGGTCCGCGCCGTCCTGTACGCGCAAGAACCCGTGATCGAGCCTCGAACCAGGACGGTGGAGCGCCTGCAGATCGACTTCGGCGAGTACGCGCCGCTGGCCGTTTCGACGATTCCGGCCGTCGAGCAGGCCGAGAACGAGCTGGCATCGGCGCTGCTGGGCCGCAACGGCCGGACCGTCCGCGCCGCCGCCGAACGGGTTCGCGAGCCGGCGTCCGTGTTCGGGGCCAAGCGCGCGATCGCGGCGGCCCGGAGCGTCCTGAGCACCACGACCGATCAGGACGCCATCGAGAGCGGCCGGGCTCTCGCCGCCGAGCTGGTCGAGCTCCGATCCGCCCTCGCCCGGATCGCCGGCTCCCGCGCGTTCTAGGCGCGCCCGGATGGGAGCGTCCAGCACGGAACTCGGGCCGCGCGCCATTCCCGTTCGGATGCTCAGATGGCTGCTGAACCGTCCGCTCGCCGTTCTGGGAGTCGGGGCAGCGGCGTCGGCCGCGCTGGCAGCCGCTCAGCAGATCCACCTGCTCGGCGCCGACGAGATCTTCGAGAGCCTGTACGTGGTCCTCGCGGCCGCGTTCGTGGCACTGGCGCTCGCGCTGATGGCGGTCCGCGCGGACGAGCCGGTTCTGAGGTACGACCGGTTGAGCGGCTCGGTGGCGTTGATCGCGGCCGGGATGCTGGTCCTGGACTTCGCCCCGTTCCTGGGACTGTCAGTCGCCGGCGTCGTGGCGAACGGGCTCTTCGCGGTCGGCGCCGCCATCGCTTCGATGGTCATCCTGCCGGCGCTCTACCGGCAGATGGACCGCCGGTCGGTCACGATGGCTCTCTTCGACGGCGGGATCATGATCTCGGCCGGCACAACGCTTGCCCTCACGGTCTGGCGGCCGGACCAGGGCAGCGGCCTGGGTGAGCTGTTCATGCCCCTGGTTGCGGCCGCCGTTCTGGCGAGTGCCGGAGTGGCGGTGATCGCGGCGCTCAATTCGCGGATGGCGCCGGCACTCGGCGGCGTCTGGGCGGGGATCGGCGCCGTGGCGGTCCTGGGCCTGTCGTGGGCGATGCTCGTCGACTCGGCGATGCGCGGCGGGCCGCGCGACGAAGCCACGAGCCTGGTCTTCCTTGCGGGGATACTGCTGCTCGGCTACGCCTGGCTCACGTGGAGCGACGCGGTCGCGAGCGACGAACGCTACGAGAGGGTCGCCCGCCTGCTCGCCGATTGGATGCCCGCCGGCGCGATCGTGGTCTGCGTCGTCGCCGACGCGCTGCCGCACGGCCGCATCGACGGCATCGATGCCATCTCGACCGGGACCGCCGGCGTGGTCCTGCTGTCCATCTTCCGCCAGCGGCTGCTGATCGTCCGCGAGCGGGAAGCCTCGCGGAACCTCGCCGGAGAGGCCCGTCTGCGCGCGGAGAAGGAGGCCGCCGAGTCGGCCAACCGGGCCAAGAGCGCGTTCCTGGCGATGATGAGTCACGAGATCCGGACGCCCATGAACGCGATCCTGGGCAACGCGGCGCTTCTGGGCGAGGCCGAGCTCGGGCCGGGCGAGCGCGAAAGCGTCGAGGCCATCGAGTCGGCCGGCCAGACACTCCTCTCGGTCATCAACGATGTGCTGGACTTCTCCAAGATCGAGGCCGAGAAGATGGAGCTGGAGCGGGTCGGCTTCGCGCCGGCGACGCTGGTTCGTTCGGTCGTGTCGCTCTTCATGGTCGATGCGCGTGAACGCGGGCTGCGGCTCTCCGCCGAGATCGACCCGTCGATCCCGGTGATCCTGGCCGGTGACCCGCACCGGCTGAACCAGATCCTCTCCAACCTGGTGGGCAACGCGATCAAGTTCACGAGTGAGGGCGGCGTAACCGTGCGGGCTCGCGTCCTGGAGCGAACGCGCCACCATACCCGGCTTCGCTTCGAAGTCGCGGATACGGGCATCGGCATCGAGCCGGAAGCTCGTGGGCGGCTGTTCTCGCCGTTCGTCCAGGTGGACGCTTCGACGACTCGCCGCTTCGGCGGCTCCGGGCTGGGACTCGCGATCTGCCGCAGCCTGGTGACGCTGATGGGCGGCGAGATAGACGTCGACTCCACTCCGGGCGACGGGTCCACGTTCTGGTTCACGATCCGGCTCGACACCCCGACGGACAAGGAAGCGGACGGGGTCCTGGAGAACAACGAGTACACCGGCCGGACTGTCGATACGATCGGAGCGAGGGTTCTCGTGGCGGAGGACAACGAGGCCAACGTCCGCCTGATCGAAAGGATGCTCGGGCGGCTCGGCATCGACGTCATCGCCGTGGGCGACGGGCGCCAGGCCGTCTCCGCTGTCCGCGAGAGCCTCTTCGACCTGATCCTGATGGACCTCCACATGCCCGAGATGGACGGCCTCGACGCGACGCGGGCCATCAGATCCGCCGGGCACGACATCCCGATCGTCGCCCTGACCGCGAACGCCATGAACAGCGACCGGCAGGCTTGCCTGGCCGCGGGCATGAACGACTACCTCTCCAAGCCCGTTCGAGCGACCGACCTTTCGGCGGCCCTGCACCGCTGGCTCCCGGCGGGCGGCAGGGCGAGAGAGGCGCCGACCGTAGGGACGGCGCAAGCCGCGGAAGCGCCGGCTCCGGCGCGGTTCGGCGACGTCATCGACGAGCGCCAGATGGCCGAGCTCTTCGCCCTCGACCCGGACGGGACGGATGGCTTCTTCGCGGCCATGGTCGATTCCTACCGGACCACCCAGGCCGAGACGCTGCCCCAGATCCGGGCCGCCGTGGCGGGCTCCGATTGGCCGCTGCTCGAGGAGGCGGCCCACAAGCTCAAGGGCGTGGCCGCGAACCTGGGAGTCCGGCACGTCCACGACGCCGCGGCCCGGCTGGTTGCGGCCGTTCGCGTAGGCGACACCTCGTCCACGGCGGGAACCCTCGCGGACCTGGAGAAGGCACTGGGTCCGGCGGAGGAAGCCCTGGCGGGATTGCTCGTAGATGCCAACGCGGCGTCCGAGCCGGACGCCCGGGACGCGCGGGACGCTCGGAACGCGGCCTGATGCTCTACACCGGCCTAGTCTCTGCCCGGCCAGAGGCGCGAGAGCGGCTCGCGCCGAACGCAGACGCCAACGACCTGCTCGATCCGGGCGGCGCGGATGGCGGGGCTCTTGACCTGGGTGACCCAACCCAGGGCCATGCGCCTGGTGCTCACTGATCGCGAGTCGAAGTGGGCGCGCGCTCCGGCATGCGCGCCCAGCGCCGCCTCCAGGTCCGCCGGCATGACCAGGTCGTCGATCTGATCGAGGCTGTTCCACGAGCCGTTGGCCTGGGCGATGGCGATCACGGCCCGACCCGCGTCGGTCATCAGGCCCGCGGCCTCCAGGCGCTCGACCCGCTCCTTGTTGGTCCTCGCCCAGGTGCTCCTGGGCCGCCGCCGCGCGAACCACTGGATCGTTCGGTCGTCGTCGAGCCTGTTCATCCGCCCGTCGATCCAGCCGAAGCAGAGCGTCTCCTCGACCGCGTCTTCGTAGGTCATGGCGGCCCGGCCGCTGCGGCGCTTCCAGAGGACGAGCCAGGCGCCCTTGACGCTGGCGTGGTTGGCGGCCAGCCAGGCCCTCCATTCGGCTCGGGTGTCGGCCTGGATCCGCGGCGCCTCGTCCATCACGCCGGTCATCGGCTGTCCTCGAGCCGCGTCCCGGGTCGTTCCTGCGATGTCCGCTTCGCCAGGATCGCCAGTGCGTCCGCGAACGCGGCAAACGTGTCTCCGGAGAAGAGGACGAAGACGGCGCGCTCGACAGAGGGGGCCGTCTCCAGGCCATCGCGGACCGCGTCCAGCGCCACCCGTGCTCCCTGGTCGAGCGGATAGCCGTATATCCCGCAGCTGATCGCCGGGAAGGCGACGCTCCGCGCCCCCGCCTCGCCGGCCAGCCGCAGCGAGGTGAGGTAGGCCGAACGAAGGAGTCGCTCCTCGTCCGACCCGCCGCCCCGCCAGACCGGCCCGCCGGCGTGAATCACGTGGCGGACGCCGTGCCCGGCGAGGCGGCCCGAGGCGGTGATCACGGCGCTGCCCGTCGGGCAACCACGGTAGCGGGCGCCGAGCTCGACCATCAGCTCAGGGCCGGCCGCGCGGTGGATTGCCCCGTCCACGCCGCCGCCGCCCGCCAGGGCAGAGTTGGCCGCGTTGACGATCGCGTCCACCTCGATCGTCGTGATGTCGCCTTTCGCCAGCTCGATGGTCGCGGGGGCGTGGCCCGGCCGATCCACTCGCAGGATCGCGACGTCGCTCATGGCCAAAGGATGACGCGCCGATCGCGGGCGAGGCAAGGGGTCGGTGCGCGGCGCGGGAGTCGCGCCATCCCGAGCGCGGAGCGCGGTGCGGGACCCGTGCGCCTATCCGGCGGCGCCGCGAGGCCTTTCAGGATCACCCCAGGAAGTGCTTGCGAAGATACTGAAATGCGGACTGCCCTAGAATGGACCGCGAACTTGACGTTGATCTCGATAGCGTTTCGAGATCGCCCCCCGTCGGGTGGCGCGCGGCCGAGGGCCTGCGCGGCTCCGAGCGGCTTGGGGCGCTGCGAACTCGCAACTTGGACGGTCTCGATTGGATTTAGCTGAACAACGTGTGGCGCGCGGCCCAGAGCGCGCCCTGGTCGTCCGGCCCCGCACGGTGCTGCGCCTCGCGGGAACCGTGGCGGCTTTCTCGATCACCCTGGTACTCGCAGCCCTGAACGAGCACGCTCCGCTCGACGTCAAGGCCGGCGTGCCCGCGCGCGCCATCGCGGCGCTCGTGCCCGTGATCGCGGCCGCGGTGGCCGCTCTCGCCGTGTGGCGGCCGTGGCGCGGGTTCCTCGCCGTCCTGCTGCTGACACCCGTCGTGAACGTCGGCCAGGTTTCGTGGCTGATCGGCTGGGTCCAGGTCATCTTCCAGACCATCTTCCTCGTGGCCCTGGCCGCGGGTCTGATCCTCAACTCCTCGGTTGCGGGTCCGCAGGACGCGTGGCGCAGGCTGAAATCCGTGGGCCGTAGCGCTCGCGGCCGGCTCGCCATCCCGGCGATCGCCGCCGCCGCGTTCGTGGGCCTCGCGGTCCTGTCGACCCTGCGCTCCCCGGACGTCAAATCGAGCTCGGACGTGCTCCTGCACGGCATCCTCGAACCGATCGGCATGGCCCTGGTGCTCCTCGCTCTGCATCCGTCCAGATCGAAGCTGGCGGCCGTGGCCGTGGCCATGGGCATCTCGGTGGGCCTGGGCGGCCTCCTGAACATGGTCCAGATGCTGCCCGGCTCCTCGCTGGCAGCCCTCCAGACCAACCGGCTCCTGTTCTCCCGGATCACGTACTTCAACGTCGGCCTGTTCGGCGAGATGGTGGCGATGGCGGTGCCGCTGCTGTCCGCGGCCCTGCTGGCTCGCCGGCATCTGCGCCTCAGTCGCTGGGCGGTGCTCGGCATCGGCATCGCGCTGGTAGCGAGCCTGGTCAGCCTGTTCTTCACGTTTTCCAAGAGCGCCTACCTGGCCGCTGCCGCGGGCATGCTGGCGTTGCTTCTGCTCGCCCTGCAGACCTGGCGGCAGCGAGGCGCCATCCTCCTGACGGCGGCGCTGCTCTCGGGTTTCGTCGTGCCCTGGCCCGAGCTGGTGCTGAGCGTTTCCCCGGGGCTCGCCCAGGCCTACCGGAACGTGGTCGTCAGGGTGGTCGGCCAGAGCCGCTTCGACTCGTGGAATCCGTCCACGCTCTCGGGCCGAGGCTCGCTCGTCGAGCGGTTCTATGCCACGGAGGCGGCCATAGAGATGGCCATCAACCACCCCCAGCTCGGCGTCGGCCTGGATCAGTTCAAGAACGAGTACGTGGGCCAGTACAAGCCACCGCAGGCCCAGCTCGACCTCGACTCCGCTCACTCGATGTGGGCGGAAGTCTCCGCCGAGCTTGGCTTTCCGGCGCTCTTCCTGCTCCTCCTCGTCTACGGAGCGGCCTGGATCGCGGCCTGGCTCGTCTACCGCAGCCCGCCGGATGCGGCCACGCGGCTGATCGCGGCCGGCTGGCTGGCGGCGATGCTCGCCTGGTTCGTGGTCGCCACCGCCTTCGCCGGCGACATGTACCGGCCCTGGCGGAACATGGCCTCGGACTTCGTGATGATGTCGATCGTCGTCGGCGGCGAGTGGCGCGTGAGCGGCGGCTCGCTGGCCGTCGAGCTACCAGCCAGCTGGGGCCGGGTTCTGGTAGCGGAACTGTAGGCGGGACCCACC
>DAHXON010000043.1 GCA_027364875.1 Chloroflexota bacterium | reverse complement strand
AAGTAGCCCTGGCCGAGCTCGCAGCCCAGGTCGAGCAGCCGTTCGGCCTGCTCGCCGGCCTCGATGCCTTCAGCAACCGTCTGGATGTTCATGGCGTGGCCGAGCTCGATGATGCTCCGCGCGATCGCCGACTCGACGCCGTCGTTGGCCACGTCGTCCACGAAGGACTTGTCGATCTTGACGATGTCTATCGGGAAGCGCCGCAGGTGGCTCAGCGACGAATAGCCCGAGCCGAAGTCGTCGAGGGCGACGCGCACGCCCAGGTCGCGGATCTGGGTCAGGGCCGTAGCCGCCGCAACGGGGTCGGCCATCAGGACCGTCTCGGTTACTTCCAAAACCAGCCAGCTCGGTCTGATCCCGGACTCGTCCACCGCGGCGGCGACTTCGTCGGCGATGAGGTCGCGGACCAGCTGGCGCGAGGAGAGGTTGACGTTCATCACGAACGGCTCTCCGCCGCGCCGCATCCGCTGCCACTCGGCCAGCTGCTGGCAGGCCTGGCGCAGGATCCAGCCGCCGAGCGGCACGATGAGGCCCGTCTCCTCGGCGAGGGGAATGAACTCCAGCGGCGGGATCAGGCCGCGAGTCGGGTGCTGCCAACGAACCAGCGCCTCGGCGCCGATCACCTCGGCCGTCTCGAGGCGGACGATCGGCTGGTAGTAGACGACGAACTCGCGACGTTCGATGGCCCGCCGCAGTTCGGCCTCCATGGCCAGTCGAGCCATGACCGTGTCGTGCATGGCCGCCTCGAAGATCTCGAAACGGGCCTTGCCCTTGGTCTTGGCCGTGTACATGGCGACGTCGGCGTTTCGGAGCAGGTCGCCCGCGTTATCGCCTTCCTCGCGCATGGCGATGCCGATGCTTGCGCTGACGAAGACTTCCTGGCCGAGAACCCAGAACGGCGTCCCGAGGGAGACGCGAATGCGCTCGGCGACGCGGGCGGCACAGGTGACGTCCGCTTCCTCGAGCAGCACCGCGAACTCGTCGCCGCCGAGCCTCGCGGCGGTGTCTTCCGCTCGCAAAGTGGATCGGACCCGGTGCGCCGTCTCGACGAGGACGTGGTCGCCGGCCGCGTGGCCCAGGCTGTCGTTGATCGTCTTGAAGTTGTCGAGGTCGATGAACAGGACGGCGATGTCGCCGCTGTGCCGCCGGTCCAGAGCATGCTCGACGCGCTCCCGGAAGAGCGACCGGTTCGCAAGCCTCGTCAGCGGGTCGTGGAAGGCCTGGAACGTCAGCTTCTGCTCGAGGGCCTTGCGCTCTTTGAGGTCGCGGGTGTTGAGCACGACCCCCGACGTCTCGACGTCGCCGTTGGCGCTGCTGGCAACGGTTTCGACGGGCAGCCAGCTGTCATCGCCCTGCCGGACCCGCCACTCGCCGGTGAAGCTCGTGCCGGGCGCCGCCAGGGCCTTGCCGAGAAGGGTCGAGAGCGCGGCCGCGTCCTCGGCATGGGCGAAGTCCGTGAGGGGCGTGCCGAGCAGCTCGGCCGCGCTCTTCCCGAGCAGCCGCTCCACGGAGGGGCTCACGTAGTCGAGAGTTCCGTCCTTGTCGACGGCCATGATGAAGTCGGACGAGTTGCGGACCAGCCAGCCCAGCCGGGCTTCGGTCTTGCGGCGGGCGCGATCGGCCAGTCGTGCGCGCCGCAGCGTGAAGTGCTGCCGGGCGGTCACAACGGCGGCGAGGGCAAGCCCGCTGCCGAGGAGGATCGGTTCCGGATTGCGGACGAGGGCGACGTAGCCGGCGGCCCAGAGCAGGACGATGAGGGCGATCGGGTCGATCCCGGCGCGTGCGGCGGCGAACACGACACGACTTCGTCGTACGGCCCGGCGCAGCGGGCCCCACACGGAGCGTTCACCCCTGGACTTCGCGGCGAGTCTCATCCCACCTAGTTGTCGGCGGAACTACCCTCTTTGTGAAAGGCGAAATCCAGGTCGGCTCGATCTTCCTGCGGGCGAACACGATCGTCGTGCGATCAGCCGTGGCCTGGAACGGGGCCTTCGCGCAGCCCCAGCACGTTGCCGGCCGGATCCTTGAACCAGGCGCCGCGGGCCTGGCCTATCTGGGCGACGAAGTTGACGGTCTTGGGCGTCTCGTACTCCTCAAAGGCGACGCCGCGGGCACTGAGCTCTCGCATCACCTGGTCGAGGTTCCCGACTTCGAAGTGCGCGACCGTCTGACCGACGTTGGGCGTTCCCTTTCTGACAGACACCTGGCCCGGACCGCAGCCGAACCGCAGCGCGAAGGGGGTTTCATCGAGAAGCGGCAGCCCGAGCTGGTCACGGTAGAAGCCGCGGGCAGCGTCGAGATCGGTGACGGCTATGGTCGTCACAAGCATCGCGGAGTCGAGCACGTCTGGACCTCCGATTCGGGCCGGGGTCGCACGGGGCTCGTCAGCCCTGACTGCCGGCCGCCCGGCTGCTCGACCGCCATCCGCCGAACGCCCGCCGATCGGTGCCCGGCTCCGGTGGCATAACGTGGACCGACCCGCGAGAGAGTAGACGAGGAATCGGGTAGCGGAGTCGCGGTGTCCATCAGGTGCACCCGCGCGCACGCCCGTAACGTGGCATCGGTCGAGCCGGAGTCCTCCCGCGACCTTCAGCGAGAGCGGTTTCGCCGAACGATTCGCTCGAGCGGGCGGGAAAGGCGGCCGGGGAAGAGCCTGCCCAGCAGCACGGCGACCACGGCGACGATGAACAGGGCGAACAGCCCGACGACGGTGTAGGTCCGAGGATTCCGACGACCCGGCGCCTGCTGGCTCATTTCGACCGCCTCCTCTCCGGAATTTCCGCGCGTCGGACGGCTCAAGCGGTGTTGCCGGACTTCTCCAGCTCTTCCAGCCGCTTGATGGTCTCTATCAGGTGACGATACAGCGACAGCAGGGCATCCTGCGGAAGCGGACCGTTGTTGGCCATGGCCACTCGAACCAGGACCTCCCGCTCTCGATCCTGATCGGCGATCGGCCGGCCCGCCTGGGACTTGGCCTTGCCGGCCGCCAGACCGAGCCTGGCCCGGTCGTTGAGCAGGCGAACGATCTCGCGATCCAGCGCGTCGATCTGGTCCCTGAGGGCATCGAGCTCGTCGGTCATGCCGGCTTTCCGGGGGTGCGTGGCGGTAGAGCGGCCCGGCGGCCTATCTCGTCGAGCGCCATCGAGTAGCCGGCCGCGCCCTTGCCGACGATGCTTGCCGCAGCGATGTCGCGCAGGTAGTTGACCCGCCGGAACTGCTCGCGCGAGTCGGGGTCCGAGAGATGCACTTCGATGAACGGCCTGTCTATGCCGTTGAGGCAGTCTCGGAGCGAGACGCTGGTGTGGGTCAGCCCGCCGGCGTTGACGATGGCCCAGTCGAAGTCGCGGCGCTGCAGCCGGTCGATCAGGGCGCCTTCGTGGTTGGACTGGTAGAAATCGACCTCGAGGCCGAGACGGCTCGCTTGCTCTCGAAGTCCGTCTTCGATCTCGGCCAGGGTGGTCCGGCCGTAGATGTGGGGCTCGCGGGTGCCGAGCAGGTTCAGGTTGGGCCCGTTGAGGACCAGGACGCGGGTCATGAGTGCCCGGCGCTCGATTCCGTGGCCTCTTCCGTGGCTTCGGCAGTGGCGTCGGCCGTGGCGCCGGCAGTGGCCTCGGCAGTGGAGTCGAGAGGCCTGTGCTCGCCGCCGAACCGAAGGGCCGCGATGAGCCCGAATTCCACGGCGGCCGGCGGCACGTCCTGGCGGATCTCCACGCCCGCCGCCGTTGGCAGGATCCAGTTCAGCTTGCCCATGGTGTGCTTCTTGTCGCTGGCCATCCGCTCGAGAACGGCGTCCTGATCCAGCCCGGGCGACTCCAGCCCCAGCTCCAGACGGTCCAGCAGGGCATTGATTCGGTGCGATCGTTCGCGAGTGGTCAGGCCCATGGCGAGGGAGATCGCGAAGGCGCCGCGAAGCCCGTAGGCGATCGCTTCGCCGTGGAGGAGGTCCTTGTAGCCGGCTGCGGCTTCGATCGCGTGACCAAGCGTGTGGCCCAGGTTGAGGGTCATCCGGAGGCCTCGGTCGTGCTCGTCGGCGCAGACCACCTTGACCTTGGCCCAGGCGCAGCGCTCCACCATCTCCGCGACCGCCCCCGAGTCGATCGGCTCGTCGCTGCCGGCGGCAAACGCTTCCCCGTGCTCCTCGACCAGCTCGAGCAGACGCTCGTCGCCGAGGACGCCCACTTTGACGACTTCGCCTAGGGCGGCACGGCGCTCGCGTGCTGGCAGCGTGCGAAGGAGGGCCGTGTCCGCGATGAAGGCCGCGGGCTGCCGGAAGACACCGACCAGGTTCTTGCCCTCAGGTATGTCAACGGCCGTCTTGCCCCCGAGCGCGGCGTCGATCTCGCCGACCAGCGTCGTGGGCACGTTGACGATCGGGACCCCTCGCAGATACGTGGCGGCGGCAAATCCGGCCGCGTCGGTGAGGGCGCCGCCGCCGATCGCCACCAGCGTTTCGGCCCGATCCACGTGAAGTTTCGCGAGGGTCCGGCACGTCTTCTCGATGACCCGCAACCGCTTCGCGTCCTCGCCCCGGGGCAGGAGTATCCGCTCCACCTTCCAGCCGGCGGCCGCGAGCGTCGCCCCGATCCCCTTGCCGGCAACCTCCCACGTCATGGGTTCCGCGATCAGGATTGCCCGGCGCGCTTCGGCCCGGGTCAGAGCGGCCTCGACCGCGGTCGCCGCGATCCCGTGGCCGATCTCGACCCGGCCGATCGGCGTGTCCGCCCGCAAGAGAGTGGCCGTCGAGGCCGGCGTCTCGTTCGGCTGGGAGCGCTACGCCGGCGACGAGGGCGCCATCATCGGCATCGACCACTTCGGCGCCTCGGCACCCATCGACGAGATCCTCAAGCGGTTCGGCTTCACGGCCGAGCGAGTCACGGACGTGGCCCGCAAGGTCGCCCGCGAAGGCTTCCACGGAATCGTGCCGACCCTCGTGGACAGCCCCGAAACCTGCTAGGCGGCGAGGAAGCGAGGACACCGATGCGTATCGCGTTGGCCGGCGATCATGCCGGCGCGGAGCTCAAGAACGAGCTGATGACACGGCTGGCGCCCCTCGGTCACGAGTTGATCGACCTGGGTGGCGACGGCTCGAACCGTGACGACGACTACCCGGACTACAGCCGCGAGCTGGGCATGGCCATCCTCGACGGCCGGGCCGACCGGGGGATCCTGGTCTGCGGAAGCGGCGTGGGGGCGGCAATCGCCGCCTCCAAGCTGCCGGGAGTCCGGGCCGGGCTCTGCCACGACACTTACTCCGCCGCACAGGGAGTCGAGCACGACGACATGAACGTGCTCGCCCTTGGGGCCCGCGTGATCGGCGTCGAGCTGGCGGTTGCCTGCGCTCGGGCGTTCCTGGCCGCGAGCTTCAGCGGCGAGGCCCGTCATGTACGGCGCCTGGCCAAGGTCCGGGCCATAGAAGAGCAGGCGGCTGCCATGGAGAAGGCGGCGCCGTAGGAGTCGCGGACTCCTTCTCCGCCTCGGGCTCGGCTTCGCGGCGGCCGCCCCGCGGTGCGGCGGCACCTTCGCGAGCGACCGCGCGGGCGGCCGCGCCGGAGACAAGGCCGGGGCGAACCCGATGCCCATTCGGGCAGGAACGGGCGGGCATGTCCCGCTCGCCTTTCGGCCGCTGCCTGTATCTTTCTTGTCGCCCGAATCGCCGGACGCTGCCGCGGGGCGAGAAGCTCGGGCCACGAGATCGACCGAGATCGTCTGGCGGAGTATCCGCCAAGTCACGAGGCTGCCTGCCATGACCGATTCGACCCTTGCCGGTTCACTTGATCTCGACCTCACCCTCAACGATTCGGCGCTCGAGTCGGCCCTGACCGCGGCTCGCGACCGGGCGGTCAAGGAGCACTGGGCGGATCGGGCCATCGGCCGGCGCGATCCGTCGGTCTGGACGGAAGAGGAAATCGTGAGGCGAGCCATCGCCGACCGCCTGGGCTGGCTCGAAGCGCCGTTCCACTTCGCCGACGAGACAGCCGAGCTGGCAGCCTTCGGCCAGGCGGTCAAGGAAGAGGGCTTCACTGCCGCCGTGCTCGGGGGCATGGGCGGCAGCAGCCTGGCTCCCGCGCTGCTGTCCGAAGTCTTCGGGCCGACCCCGACGGGCATCCCCGTCCGCGTGCTCGATTCGACCGATCCGGCGGCCGTGGCGGCCGTCCTCGACGATCTCGATCCCACGGCCACGCTGTTCATCGTTTCGACCAAGTCCGGAACCACGGCCGAGTCGCTCTCCTTCCAGGCTTACCAGTGGGCCAACCTCGAAGACGCCCTCAAAGGGGCGGGCGTCGGCCGGCCCACCCAGCCGGGCGATTTCATGGCCGCAATCACGGACCCGGGCAAGAGCCTGACCTCGATCCCCCACCACGACCAGCTGCGCGAGGTATTCCTCAACCCACCGGACGTGGGCGGCCGCTACTCCGCCCTGACGTACGTCGGCCTGGTTCCGGGCGCGCTGATGGGCCTGAACCTCGACGCGATCCTGGAGCGGGCACGGGCGATGGTCATGACCTGCGGCGTGGACGATCCCGCCCGCAACCCCGGTCTGTCCCTCGGCCTGGTTATGGGCGCTTTTGCCCGGGCCGGCCGCGACAAGCTGACCTTCGTGATCGACCGCGAGCTCGCGGCCTTCGGCCCCTGGGTCGAGCAACTGATCGCCGAATCGACCGGGAAGGCGCCAATCCGCTCCGCGGATGGGCGAGGCGTCGGCGTGGTCCCCGTCGACGGAGAGCCGCTCGGCAAGCCCGAGTCCTACGGCAACGACCGTGTCTTCGTTCGCATAACCCTCGCGGGCTCGGCCGGCCCCGCCGAAGCGATCGGCTCCGATGTCGAGGCCCGGCTGCGGGCGCTCGCCGCCGCCGGTCATCCGGTCGTCCGCATCGAGGTCGCCGACAAGCTCGACATCGGCGCCGAGTTCGTCCGCTGGGAAGTCGCGACCGCGCTCTCAGGGATCGTCCTGGGCATCGACCCGTTCGACCAGCCCAATGTCGAGGAAGCCAAGGCCAACACGCGGGCCGTCCTGGCCTCCTTCGAGGAAGGCAAGGAGACCGCCGACGGCAACGACGCCCTTCCGGTCGCCGACGAGGCCGCCCTGACCGCGGCCCTCAAGGCCCATCTCGGCAAGCTGGCGCCGAACGGCTACTGCTCGATCCAGGCGTATGTCGCCCAGACGCCGGCCCGCGACGCGGCCCTGACCGCGCTTCGAACGACTCTCCGCGACGGGACTCATCGTGCGACCACCGTGGGCTACGGTCCCCGATTCCTCCACTCGACGGGTCAGCTGCACAAGGGTGGAGCCCCGATCGGCTGGTTCCTGCAGCTCATCTGCGAGCATCCCGACGACCTGGAGATTCCCGGCAAGGAATACAGCTTTGGCCAGCTGATCGACGCCCAGGCGATCGGCGACGCCCGCACGATCGAAGACCACAAGCTGCCGATCCTGCGCGTGAACCTCGGACCCGATCCGGACGCCGGCCTTGCCACGCTCGGGCGCGTCCTGGCAGCGGCTCTGTAGGAGGCATTGACGATGGACCTGGGCTTCATCGGACTCGGCCGCATGGGCGCCAACATGGTCCGACGCCTGCTGCTCGACAAGCACCACGTCGTTGCCTACAACCGAACCTCTGAGAAGACGCGCGAGATCATGACCGAGGGCGCCGACGGGGCGTTCAGCCTCGGGGAGCTCGTCGGCAAGCTGGCCAGGCCGCGGGCCGTGTGGGTCATGGTTCCTTCCGGCGACGCCACCGAGAACATGATCGACGAGCTGCTCAAGGTCCTCGAACCGGGCGACACCATCGTCGACGGGGGTAACTCCAACTTCCACGACTCGGTGCGGCGGCATGCGAAGGTGACCGCCGCCGGGCTGGAGTTCGTCGACGCGGGAGTGTCCGGCGGCATCTGGGGCCTCAAGATCGGCTACTGCCTCATGGTCGGCGGCGAGCCCGAGCCGGTTAAACGCCTCGAGCCCATCTTCCGCTCTCTCGCTCCCGAGAACGGCTACCTCCACGCCGGCGGCCCGGGTGCCGGCCACTACGTCAAGATGGTCCACAACGGCATCGAATACGGGCTGATGCAGGCCTACGCCGAAGGCTTCGAGATCCTGCACGCCAGCGACTACACGCTGGACCTGGCCGCGATCGCCGACCTCTGGAACCACGGCTCGGTGGTCCGGTCATGGCTGCTCGAGCTGGCCGTGTCCGCGTTCTCCCAGGACCAGGATCTCACCCAGCTGCGCGGCTGGGTGGCTGATTCGGGCGAGGGGCGCTGGACCGTCCAGGAGGCCATCGACAAGGACGTGCCCGCTCCGGTGATCACCCTGAGCCTGCTCAACCGCTTCCGCTCCCGCCAGGACGACAGCTACCAGGCCAAGGTTCTGGCGGCGCTGCGGAACGAGTTCGGCGGCCACGCAATCAAGACCGAGTGAGGATGGCTCGATGAGCCCGACCCGAACGCCGGCACAACCAGGATCCACGGAGTCCCCCGCGGGCTCGCCGGCGCCCGCTCGAGCACTCGCGACTCGCTCGCCGGCACCAGCCCGGACGCCTCCGCCGGCGCGGACCGCCCGCCAGCTCCGGGAGGCCGCCACGGCGGCTCGCCGCCGGCAGCGCCCCGAGGCGGAGATCAACCCGCTGCGTCAGGGCCTGCGCCAGGAACGCGTGCCCGATCCGTGTGCCGTGGTCCTCTTCGGAGCGACCGGCGACCTGGCCCATCGCAAGGTCATCCCGGCGATCTACCAGCTCTGGCGGACCAACCTGCTGCCGTCCGAGTTCAGCGTCGTGGCGGTCGCGCGCCGGCCGTACACGGACGAATCGTTCGCGGCCGAGGTGCGCGCCTCGCTCGACAAGTACTCGCGCGTCCTCCCGATCGACGAGGACGCCTGGTCCGAGCTGGCCAAGCGGATCGTCTACCAGCAGCTCGACTTCGGCGACGACGCCGGGTTCGACCGGCTGAGCGCACGGCTCGATCAGCTCGACACCGAGCGCGGCACCGGGGGCAACCGGCTTTTCTATCTCGCAACGCAGCCCTCGCAGGTCACCGAGATCATCCGCCAGATGGGCCGCGTGGGCCTCGACCACGAGGTCCGCGGCGGAGGCTGGCGGCACGTCGTGGTGGAGAAGCCGTTCGGGCGCGACTACGAGTCCGCCAGAGCCCTCAACCACGAAGTGAGCAAGGTCTTCCGGGAGTCGCAGGTCTATCGGATCGACCACTACCTGGGCAAGGAGACGGTCCGCAACCTGATGGTCTTCAGGTTCGGCAACGGCATCTTCGAGCCGGTGTGGAACCGCAGCTACGTGGACCACGTACAGATCACCGTGGCGGAGTCCATCGGGGTGGAGGGCCGCGGCTCGTTCTACGAGGAGACGGGCGCAAGCCGGGACATTCTTCAGAACCACCTGCTCCAGCTCATGACGCTGGTGGCCATGGAGCCGCCCTCCTCCTTCCAGGCCGACGCGCTGCGCGACCAGAAGCTGGCGGTGCTGCGAGCCATCGCGACGCCGGACGCCGACGACGTCAAACACAACATCGTCCGGGGCCAGTACGGACCCGGCTGGGTCCAGGGCGAGCCCGCCCCCGGCTATCGCCAGGAAGAGGAGGTGGACCCGGAGTCCGAGACCGAGACGTTCGTGGCCGGCAAGTTCACGATCGACGACTGGCGCTGGAGCGGCGTGCCCTTCTACCTCCGCGCCGGCAAGCGATTGCCAAAGCGGGCCACGGAGATCGCAATCCAGTTCCGCGAGGTACCGCTGCGATTGTTCCGCGACTCGCCGGGCGATCCCGCGCCGAACGTGCTGGCGATGCGCATCCAGCCCGACGAAGGGATCATGCTCCGCTTCGCGGCCAAGGTTCCGGGTCTGGGTCTGGACGTCCGGACCGTCAACATGGACTTCGCCTACGAAACCTCGTTCGCGGTGGACTCGCCCGACGCGTACGAGACGCTGATCCTCGACGCCCTCCTCGGCGACGCGTCGCTCTTCACCCGAGCGGACGAAGTCGAGGCGGCCTGGTCCATCGTCACGCCGGTGATCAACACCTGGGCCGAGATGCCCGCTCCGCACTTCCCCAACTACTCGGCGGGTTCGTGGGGCCCTGAGGCCGCCGACGATCTGCTCGAACGGGACGGTCGACGGTGGCGCCGGATCTAGGCGGCCGCCCGCCCGAGCCCGAGGATCGCCATTGGGGTGACGCGGTCGAGGAGGCGAACCAGGACGCCGAGGCGGCCGGGCCCGTCCCGATCCCCGTCGTGGGCGACACCCGCGGTCCACTTCCGGCCGGCTCCGTCGGCGAGGTGCAGTCGCGCCTGTCTCAGCTGTGGGCCCACGCGGCGGCCATGAGGCTGGAGGCGGCCCGTGCCGAGCAGGCGGCCCTCGCCGCCCAGGCCGAGGCGGCTGCCCGGGCCACCGCCGCGCGCGCCGCGGCGGAGGCGAGCGACACCGAAGGGCGCCACGTCGCCGCTCGTTCGAGCGTTCTGAATCTCGTGGTGATCGCCGGCGACCGGGCGATGGCCGAACGCTGCGCCGAAACGATCGCGGGCACGGCCGGCCGGCATCCTTCGCGCTCGCTGATCCTCTCCGAGGAGGACCCCGAGGGGCCCCCCGGCCTGGAGGCGTCGGTGGAAGCGGTCTCGGTCAACGCCGCCGGCCGGCGCGCCGACACCGGCGCGGAGATGATCCACGTCAAGGCGCGAGGCGAGACGGGCCGCCATCTCGCCTCGATCGTCGTGCCGCTCCTCGTCCACGACCTGCCCGTCGCGATGTGGTGGCCCGGCCAGCCCTCGTTCATATCCCACCGTGGTGACCGGCTCCTGCCGATCGCTGATCGCCTCATCGTCAACGGATCCGAGTGGGCGGGCAGCGGCCTCGATCTGCTTGCCGAGCTGGCCTACGTGTCCGAAACGCGCGGGCCGGGCGGCAGGCTGGCCCAGCACCGGCCGCTCGTGGTGGTCGATTTCGCCCTCCTGCGGCAGGCGCGCTGGCGAGAGGCCCTGGCGTCCGTCTACGACCTTCCGGACCTTCGACCTCATCTCGGCGCCGTCCGATCGATCAACGTCACCTACGCCGCTCTGGAGGAAGGAGACCCGGACGGGCGGACGAACGTCGTGCGGCCGCTATCCCACGTCGCCTGGCTTGCCTCCCGGCTCGGCATGACCGTGGTCGAGCCGCTCAAGAGAAACCGCGACGGCCATCGAACCGCGACCTTGCGGCAGCGCGATCACGAGGTCTCCGTCTCGCTGCGACCGACCATGTCGGATCTGGGCGCGGGCTCGACGGTCCGCGTCGAGCTGGTCTCGCGTCTTCGCGGCGCGGAGGTGACGGGCGTCGTCACCGCCGGCGACTGCACCGTGGAAGTCGTGATCACGGACTGCGGGCGCGAGCGAGTCCGCCGCACCTACAACGCGCCGCGGCTCAACGACGTGGACCTCCTGATCCGGGCGGTCGCGGAGACGGGAGCCGACCCTCTCGGTGCCGAGGCTCTCGAGATGGCCCGGCGCCTCCTGGGGTCGGCACCGCGCGCGCGGCCGCCGGCCGAAGAAGACTGGGGAGCCAGCGTTGGCGAGCCCTGGAGCAAGGGCGGAAGCTTCGGCCACCGGACCGCCACCGGCAACGGCAAGCGCAGGCGCAGGAGCCACGACCATGAGTGAGCAAGAGCCCGATCTGGCGATCGCGCCAGAGGTCCATTCGGGGATCGAGCCTTCCGCGCTGCCCGGGCCGAACAAGGGCGAGCCCGAGCTGATCGTCGCCGCCAGCCCGGACGAGTGCGCGCGGATCGCGGCCGAACGGATCGCCGACTCGATCATCGCGGCCGTCGAGCGGCGCGGCAGGGCCGACTTCTGCACCACCGGAGGCAGCACTCCGGTCCCCATCTACAAGCTGCTGGCCACGGCTCCTCTGTGCGATTCGATCCCGTGGGCGGCCGTCCACGTGTGGTGGGGCGACGATCGCTTCGTGCCGCGCGACCACCCGGAGTCCAACGTCACGTCCCTCGACTCGGTGCTGCTCGGCGGCGTGGGCGGGGTCGGCGGGGCGCCCCTGCCGGCGGCCAACATCCACCCGATACCGGTCGATCGGGCGCTCGCCGGGCTCCACGACAACTCCTGGTGTGCCGCCCGCTACGCCGACGAGATGGCCGCCTCACTGCCGATCGGAGAAGGCAACTGGCCGGCCTTCGACCTGATCCTGGTCGGCGTCGGCGACGACGGGCACGTCCTGTCGTGCTTCCCGAACTCGCCCGCCCTTTCGAGCCCGGCCTGGACGCTCGGCATCCCCGCCCCAACCCACATCGGGCCTCACCTGGATCGCGTGACGATCAACCCGCGGCTGCTGGAGGCCGCGCCGGTCCTCGTGGTCACCTGGGGCGCACAGAAGGTCGAGGCGTTGGGCAAAGTCTTCGGCGACGTCCGCGACGAGCGCCGCTGGCCGGTCCAGCGAACGCGCCGCACCGGCGCGGTCTGGATCGTCGACGAGGCGGCAGCTGCGCGCATACCCTCGGAGCGCCGGGGCGGCTGACGAGGAGGAGGCGGCTGCGGCGGCGCTACCTCGCAGACGCGCTCGTCGGGATCGCGTCCGTCCGGAGCCGCCCGGTTCGGGCGATCTCGCCCAGGAAGTGGCCGGAGGGCCGCACCGTCCGCTCCTGAGTGGCGCGATCAACGCCGATCAGCCCGAAGTTGGCACCGTAGCCTGTCGCCCACTCGAAGTTGTCCATCAGGCTCCAGTGGACGTAGCCGCGCAATCTGATGCCATCCTCGATGCTCTCGTGGAGAGCGGCCAGGCCCCGGGCGATGAACTCCACGCGTTCGGCGTCGTTCGCCGTAGCCACTCCATGCTCCGTGACCACGAGATCCTTGTCGGGATAGATCGCGGCGATCCGGCGAACCACCGCCGCGACGGACTCGGGCCGGTACTCCCAGCCCATCTGCGTGACCCGGGATCCCGCCGGCGCCGCGATCGCGCCGGCGCCGTCCTTCATGCCCATCACCCACGGCACCACGACTCGCTCCAGCGGCCTCGCGGCGAGCGCGGCCCGGATCACCGGCGCCATCGCGCGCGGGCGGTGGAGCTGTTGCCGGGTGTAGGTCTGGACGCCGATGAAGTCGTCATTTGCAGCCGCCTCGAGGAAGACGTCCTCGTTCCAGCGCCGGCTGAACTCCATCGCCGGACGCGCCCCCGCGTTGGACCACATCTCGACGCTGAAGGCCGCCAGTCCGGCCCTCGTCTCGGGCCTGATCTCCTTGATGGCCGCGAGGCAGCGCTTGTGCCCCTCGACGAGCGCGTCGATCGCCCGGCGCCACTGGCCCACGTCGACCACTCCAGGCGGGAAGCCCCAGCCACCCATGTAGCCGCCGGTGGCA
Source organism: Chloroflexota bacterium (assembly GCA_027364875.1). Taxonomy (GTDB): domain Bacteria; phylum Chloroflexota; class Limnocylindria; order Limnocylindrales; family CSP1-4; genus Fen-1039. Next base: position 17,083 of record DAHXON010000043.1, on the reverse strand, counting down.
ACCGTGGTCGGCTCGTTGATGGTGCAGTACCACGGCACCAGGTCGCCCATCTCCTGAACCACGCGCCGGGTGTAGCGCTCGAAAAGCTCCGGAGTGCGGCGCCACAGCCAGCCGCCCTGCGCGGCCACCCAGCGCGGCAGCGTGAAGTGGTTCAGGGTCACCATCGGGGTGAGGCCGAGCGATCTGGTCCGCTCGACGACGTCGCGGTAGTGGGCGAGGGCGCCCGGGTCGAAAGTTCCCTCGGCGGGCTCGACTCGAGCCCACTCGATCGAGAAGCGGTAGGTATTGAGGCCGAGCGAAGCGAGCAGGGCCAGGTCCTGCGGATAGCGCGAGTAGTGCTCCGTGGCGTTGCCGCTCGGCTCCCGTACGGGTCCCCCGGGCTTTCGCTCCCACTCCCACCAGTCGCTCTCGACGTTGCCACCCTCTACCTGGTGGGCGCTCGTGGCTGCGCCCCACAGAAAGCCGGAGGGGAATACCAGGTCGGCCACGCTTGCCAGCTCCTGCCGTGGGCGTCGTGCTCGGCGAACGTCCGCGACGACGTATCGCGGGTTCAGGCAGGCAGCATACCGCCCGGTCCTTCAGGCCGTTTGGTTCTCCAGGCCGCCCGGATACTCGGGCCGCCCGGATACTCGGGCCGCTCGAATACTCGGGACCGACGGGCTACTCGGACGGCCGGCTAGCGGTGCCGGGTGTACTCGCGAACGGGGAGGTCGTTGCCGGCCATGTCGCGCGGAGGGTCGGGGACCAGGCCTTCGCGCACGGCGCGAGCGGCCAGCTCGGCCCGGTTCTGGGCGTGCAGCTTCTCCACGATGTTCTTGAGGTGGAACTTCACCGTGTTCTCGCTGATTCCCAGCTCCGCGGCAATCTCGCGGTTCCGCTGTCCGGCGGTCACCAGACGCAGCACTTCGAGCTCTCGATCGGTGAGCCGCTGCGACGGCGCCGGGCTTCCACCCGGGCTTCGCAGGAACTCGTCGATGATTCGAGCTGCCGTGGCGGGCGTTATCGCCGGCTCGCCGCGCGCCACCCCTTCCAGGAGGGACCGAAGCTGCGGCGCCTCGAGATTCTTGAGCAGGTATCCCTGGGCTCCGGCCTTGATGGCCCGGAACAGGTCCGCTTCTTCCTCGCTGACCGTGAGCATCACGATCGCGACTTCAGGATGGCGCTCCTTGATTCGGGCCGTCGCCTCCAGGCCTGACACGTTGGGCATGCGGACGTCCATCAGGACGACGTCCGGGGAGGTCTCGTCAACGAGCTCGACGGCCTCGCTGCCGTCCGCCGCCTGGCCTACGACCTCATGCCCCCAGGCGAGCAGGAGCGATGCGACTCCGTCGCGGAAGAGCGCGTGATCATCAACTAGGACGGTTCTCATTTGCTCAGTCTGCCTCTGAAGCAGCGGGGGCGGAGGATCGGACCGCCTGGTGCTGCGATGGGGAACGCCTCGTTCCGTGGAGTGGCGTACTCCTCTCAAGGGCATGGCGGCGAGTTGTTCCGCCTACCGGAACGTGTAGCTCCACTTCCGTGCCGGCCCCGGGTTGGCTGCGCCAGCTGACCCGGCCACCCACCGACTCCGCTCGCTCGCGCATTCCGGCCAGGCCGAAGTGCGGCCAGCGCTCGCGGCCGCGGGAAAGCAGGTCCGCCTCGAAGCCGACGCCGTCGTCCTTGATCCGAAGGACGACCTCGCCGCTCGACCGGCGCATGTCGATCGAGACGTCGTGGGCCCGGGCGTGCTTTCGAACGTTGGTAAGAGCCTCCCTGGCGATGCTGAAGACCTCGGCCTGAATTGCGGCCGAGAGCGGCGCCGAAGCCGCTTCCGGGGTGGCTCGGAACCGGACGTCCAGATCAGAAGACTCGGCGAAGAGCGTGGCGTACTCCTCGAGGGCCCCGGCCACGCCGCTCTCGCCGGCCGCGCTCCCGGAGAGGTTGAGAATCGCCTCGCGAACGTCCTCGAAGACGGCCCGTGCGGCCGCGCCGAGCTCGGCGAGCTGCGTTCGGGCCTCGTCGATCCGGCCGTCGTCGAGAAGCTGCGAGACGGCCTGTGATTTCGTGTTCACGTAGCCGAGCACCTGAGCCAGGCCGTCGTGCATGTCCCGGGCGATGCGCTCGCGCTCGCGCTGGACCGCCAGCTCCTGGAGCTCGTCCTGCAGGCGGGCGGCTTCGATCGCCAGCCCAACCTGAGTCGCCAGAGCCGAGAGCGTCTCCATCTGCGTCGGCTCGAGCTTCCGGCGCGACGCCGCGGCAAGGGCGAGGGTGCCGATCCGCTTGTCACCGTGCTTGACAGGAGCCACGGCCCGGATCTCGTAGCCGGGCAGGAGGAAGCAGTCGAGCTGGTCGTAGTCGGGCGGCGTCTCGCCGGCCTTGCGCCCCTCGAGGACGCCTTCGGCGGCGCTTGCGGCCCGGAGCCTCAGGAGGCCCTTGGGAGTGTCGAGGGCGAGTATCGCGGCGTCGGCTTTGAGCAGGACCCGGGCATGCTCCACGATCACGGCGATCGTGTGCTCGGGGTCTTTCTGGCCGGCCACCGAAAGGCTGACGTCGTAGACCGCCCGAAGCGCTGCGTTTCGGGATTCGAGGGCCTCGTTCCGTTCGAGGAGATCGCGCCCCAGCTTGTCGATCCGGCCGAACGCCAGCCACGCGGCAGCCGCGACCACGACGGAGATCACCGAGGTCACGACCACCGTCTTCCAAGGGAACACGAGGACGGCGTCGAGGGAGACGTCGGTGAGCGATACGACCACGCCGATGAACACCACCGCGGCGCTAACGGCGAACCAGCGATTACGAAGCATCATGGCCCCGAACACGAGAGCCGAGGGGCAAGACTCAGTTGAGCTACCGGCCGGAGGTTTGTCGAGTCAACCGACCCCGAGCCACCCCTATGGGCCGGAACTATGGTCCCCGAACGGACTACGGGCGAGCACTGCGGCGAGTAGTCCTGTGCAGCGGCACGCCGACTGCCCGTCGGAGTAGCGCTACGGTTCAGGCCGCGGAACGCTGGGATTCGACCTCCGGCTCCACTGCTTCTTCGGGCAGGCGCCAGCGCGAGACCAGCCGCCGGAGCTTCTCGGACATCTGAGTCAGGCTCGCGGCCGCGGCGACCACCCCGTCGGATTGGTCGCTGAGCTCCTGCGTGGCGGCAGCCACCTCTTCGGCCGAGGCTGAGTTCTCTTCGCTGATCGCGGCGATCGATTCCACGGCCTCGTTGACGCGCAGCGCGCTGGCGCCCATCGAGTGGGCGGCCTCGTTCGTGGATCGGGCGATCTCGGCGATGGTCTCGGAGGCGGAAACGACGTTGGAGGAGGCCGCCTCCATCGCCTGGACCGACACGGTGATCCTGGTCAGGGCGGCGTTCGAAGCCGCGACCGCGCGAGCGATCTCGTCGAGTGCGTCGGCCGAACGCTCGGCCAGCTGCGACCCCGATTCGACCTCCGTGGCTCCCACCTGCATCGTCCGGACGGCCGAGATGGTCTCCTTCTGCACCTCGGTGATGAGTGCCGCGATCTCCTTCGTCGCGGTCCGCGACCGCTCGGCGAGCTTCCGGACTTCGTCGGCGACGACCGCGAAGCCCTTGCCCTGCTCGCCGGCTCGCGCTGCCTCGATTGCGGCGTTGAGCGCCAGAAGATTCGTTTGCTCGGCGATGTCGTCGATCGTCTCGACGATGGCCCCGATCTGCTCGCCCTTGGCTCCGAGCTCGGTCACCTTGACCGCGGCGCCTTCGACGGCTTCCTTGATGCGGGTCATGCCGGTGACGGTTTCTCGCACGGCACGGGTGCCGTGGTCCGCGGCGGACGCTGCTCGAGTGGCCACTTCATCGACGCTGCCCGACGCGTCCGCGGCACTGTCGATGGACTTGCCCATTTCCTGGACCGTGGCGATCGTCTCCGCCAGGCGGCCGGCCGTCTGGTCGGCGCCGGATCCCATCCGGGTGACGTCGTTGAACAGGTCGCTCATCGCCGCGGACGCATCCGAAGCGCTTCTGGCCTGGTCGCCCGCACCGGCCGCGACCTGCCCGACGGTGGAAGCCACCTGGCTCGAGGCGCTGGAGACCTGAGTGGCGATCGAAGTCAGCGTGCCCGACGTTGACGCGACGGAGCTCGACGCCGCCTTCACCTCGGAGACGGCCTGAACGAGAGCCAGGCGGGACGCTTCGTACGAAACCATCGCCGCACCAAGCCGATCGAGCATCTCGTTGGCGGCCACGGCCGTATCGCCGATCTCGTCGGAGCTGTGCTTTTCGATTCGAGCGGTCCTGACCTCGGCCGAGACCGTCAGGTCGTTGGCGGCCATCGCGCTCAGAGCGCGCTCAAGCGAAGCCACGTCCTCGTCGGCGATTGAGCGCATCATGCCCTGCACTCGGCGTACGTCGCCGGTGATCCGCCTGGCGAGGAGATACGCGATAGCGATGCCGAGCAGAAGGGCGGCGAGGATTGCGACGGCGAGGAGGAGCAGGCTGCCCGAGTACGTGTTGTTCATGCTGCCGTTGAGCTGCTTGGCGAAGGCCACCTTGGCAGTGATGAGATCCGCGACGATCTTCATCATGCTCGAGCGCGCGGCGATTGCCGTGTTGATCAACTCCTGGGGCGCCTTGGTCCCGGATCGAGCGTACTGTCGCGTGGTCGCGAGCACGGCCCGATAGTCCGAGATCGCCTTCACGATCGAGTTCATCTTGGTAACGTCGGCGGCGGACGGATTGGTGGCCAGGTACGACGCCACGTTCTGGTCGATCGTCTTGTCGATGTTGGCAATCGAGGCGTCGACGGCCTCCTGCGCGGCCGCGCTGCCTATCGATGCGTCGCCCTGCTGCGCCGCACGGGCGCGGTCGAGGAGGCTGGCATTTAGCTGCTCCAGATAGTGGAGCGGCATGACCGCGCTGGAGAGCATCGCGTCACCCTCACTCCGGACGGAGCCGAGGTTGGCAATGCCCATGAAGCCGACCAGGCATGTCATCGTCACAAGAACGCCGGCGGTGGCGAGCAGCTTCGTACGGACAGACAGACGCATTTGCCTCTTCCTCGGAGTAGCGGGGTTGTTTGGGGGCGGCACACGGAGCCCTGGGGCTCGCTACCAGGGGAGTCGGCCGCGAGATCGGGCGGGTATATCCGCCGATTGCGTGAGACGTGTGGCGCGTCTGGGGGCTATGCCGGCGTGACCGAGACGCGGTTCGGGCCTGTCAGGCCAACCCCCCGCCGGCGCGACCCCGAACCCGTGGGTCAGTCTTCGAGCAGGATGGAGACTCGGTTCCGACCGGCGCGTTTGGCTCCGCGCACGGCCTCGTCGGCGCGGTTGAAGAGCGATTCGGCGGTGTCGAGACGGGTCGCGAGCGTTGCTCCGACGGAGACGTTGATCGGCTGGTCGATCTCGCCGCGCCGGACCTGGGAGTGGGCAACCAGCATGCGCAGGCGCTCGGCGGCCTCTTCGAGGCGGGCTTTGTCGGCGGCTTCGACCAGGACCACGAACTCCTCGCCGCCCCAGCGGGCGATCACGTCGCCGGCTCGAACCGCCCCGTGCAGGGTCCGGGCGACCACTTTGAGAACTTCGTCGCCAAAAGCGTGGCCGTGCAGGTCGTTGACCTTCTTGAAGTGGTCGATATCCACGAGCATCAGCCCGAATTCCCAGCCGTAACGGGTCAGGTTCTCGAGCTGGCTCGCCAGAGAAGAGTCGAAGAAGCGACGGTTCGGCAGACCGGTGAGCGCGTCGGTCAGAGCTTCGTGCCTGGCTCGTTCGGCCTGCTGGCTCAGAGCCGCGAGGCGGCTCTCGTCGGAGAAGGTTTCGATGCCGCCGATCACCCTGCCTTCGGCGTCGCGGACCTGGGAGGTGCGAACTCGGACGGGCTTGCGATGCCCGTCCTTATGCCTCAGCCATATCAAGGCCTCGCGAGGCTCGCCGTCGGTGATGGTCCGCGCGAGCGGACAGGCCGTATGGCAGAGCAGCGTCCCGTTCTCGTCGACGTGGTTGAGGATGTTCTCGTAGCAGCGATGATTGAGGACGTAGTCGGCGCTGTAGCCGCTGATCTTCTCGGCGCCGTGATTCCAGTACGTGATCCGCCGCGTCGGATCCACGAAGTACACGCCATCGCTCAGGTCGTCGACGATCGCCTTCGTCAGCGTAGGATCGAGGTCGCCATCGGGCGCCCGATGGACCGACGGCGCCCGGTTCGGCTGCGGCGCGGCGCGTGCCGGACCGCCCGGGTCCGACTCACCGGCAGCTCCGGTCGATGGGGGAGTCGTGGTGTCGAGAGACTTCCGGGGCATGCAGGCGATCCTGACGACGAAGGTGTTCTACCCACATCTTGATCTATGGCGGGACGGTTTGATCCACGCCGGTGGTACGGGACCACGCAACACGAGTCCGGAGACCGGCTGGCGCAACCGGTTGACCTCGAAGCGTCGGCCGAAAGTCCAGCGCCGGGCGGTGCCGGAATGGTAATGTCCGGTGGCGCGTCGCGAGACCCCGACGCCGCCGCCGCGAGGACGCGGCGCGAGAAGAAAGGTGTCGAGGGGCCATCGCCTCGACCTCGCCGGTAGTAGCCGCTTTCCTGGGCGGCTCGCCTCGATCCGATCGGGGCCCGGCGACTCCGTCAGGCCGAAATCGATGGCGGACAGAGGAGAAGCGTGCGCTACGGTCACTTCGACGACGAAAGCCGCGAGTACGTCATCACCCGACCCGACACACCGCTGCCCTGGATCAACTATCTGGGCAGCGAGGCCTACTTCGGGATCATCTCCAACACCGCGGGCGGCTACTCGTTCTATCGCGACGCCCGGATGCGCCGCCTCACCCGCTACCGCTACAACAACGCGCCGCTGGACCTTGGCGGCCGGTACGTCTATCTGAGGGACGACGAATCGGGCGAGTACTGGAGCCCGAGCTGGCAGCCTGCCCAGCGCGAGCTGACCGACTACAGCTGCCGGCACGGTCTGGGCTATTCGATAATCGGCTCCACGTACAAGGGCATCCGCGGCGAGACGCTGTACTTCGTGCCCCTCGGCGAGAACCTCGAGGTCTGGCGCATCCGCGTGACGAACGAGCGCACGACGCCCGCCCGTGTCTCCCTCTTCAGCTCCATCGAGTGGTGCCTCTGGGAAGCGCTCGAAGACAACTCGAACTTCCAGCGCAACTACTCCACGGGCCAGGTCGAGGTCGAGAACGGCGTCATCTACCACAAGACCGAGTACCGCGAGCGCCGCGACCACTTCGCCTACTTCGCCTGCTCGGCCCCGCTGGCCGGCTTCGACACGAGCCGAGACGCCTTCCTGGGCGCCTACCGGGGCTGGGACCGGCCGATTGTCGTCGAGCAGGGCAAGGCGACCGATTCGATCGCCCATGGCTGGCAGCCGATGGGTTCGCATCACGTCAAGCTCGATCTCGCGCCCGGGGAAACCCGCGAGGTCGTCGTCCTGCTCGGCTACCAGGAGAACCCGCAGGACGACAAGTTCGACCCGCCCGGCTCGCAGACCATCAACAAGAAGCGCGTCCGCCCGATCATCGAGCGCTACCTCAAGTCCGACGAGGTCGCGAAGGCGTTCGGCGCCCTGCGCGATTCCTGGACGGACCTGCTCGGCAAGATGCAGGTTTCCTCCGCCAACGAGCACGTGGACCGGATGGTCAACATCTGGAACGCCTACCAGTGCATGGTCACGTTCAACATGAGCCGCTCGGCGTCCCTCTTCGAGAGCGGCATCGGTCGCGGCATGGGCTTCCGCGACTCCAACCAGGACCTCCTGGGCTTCGTCCACATGGTCCCCGCGCGCGCCCGCGAGCGGATCATCGACATCGCCTCCACGCAGCTGCCGTCGGGCGGTGCCTACCACCAGTACCAGCCGCTCACCAAGCGCGGCAACGACGCCGTCGGCTCCGGGTTCAACGACGACCCGGCCTGGCTGATCCTCGGAGTGGCCGCGTACCTCAAGGAGACCGGCGACTTCTCGATCCTCGATGAGGCCGTTCCCTACGACAACGAGCCCGGCACCGAGACGCCGCTCTACGAGCACCTCCAGCGCTCCGTTCAGTACACGCTCGATCGCGTGGGGCCGCACGGCCTGCCGCTCATCGGTCGGGCTGACTGGAACGACTGCCTGAACCTCAACTGCTTCTCGGAGACTCCCGGCGAATCCTTCCAGACCACCGAGAACAAGGAAGGCGGCGTCGCCGAGTCCGTCTTCATCGGCGGCCTGTTCGTTCTGGCGGCCGACGAGATGGCGGCGATCGCCCGGCTCCGGGGAGATGCCGTCGAGGCGGGTCGCTGCGAGGCGGCATCGGCCGGGATGGTCAAGGTCGTCGAGACGGCCGGCTGGGACGGCGAGTGGTTCCGCCGCGCCTACGACTTCTTCGGCCGCGTCGTGGGCTCCAGCGAGAGCGAGGAGAGCAAGATCTTCATCGAGCCGCAGGGCATGTGCATCGTCGCCGGCATCGGCCTCGAGAACGGCATGGCTGACAGGGCCCTGGCGGCGGTAGGGGAGCGGCTGGCCACTCCGCACGGCATCGTCCTGAACAACCCGCCGTTCAGCCACTACTACGTGGAGTACGGCGAGATCTCGACGTATCCGGAGGGCTACAAGGAGAACGCGGGGATCTTCTGCCACACGAACCCGTGGGTGATGATCGCCGAGACCCGGGCCGGTCATCCGGACAGGGCTCTCGACTACTACCTGCGCATCAACCCCTCGGCGCGCGAAGGCATCTCCGAGATCCACCGCTGCGAACCGTACGCATACGCCCAGATGATCGCCGGCAAGGACGCCGCGACCCCCGGCGAGGCCAAGAACTCGTGGCTGAGCGGCACGGCCGCCTGGAACTACGTGGCGATCAGCCAATGGATCCTGGGCATACGGCCCGAGCACGACGGCCTCCGTATCGATCCGGCGGTGCCCGCGGATTGGGGCCAATTCACGGTGACGCGCCGCTTCCGTGACGCCACGTACAACGTGACCGTGCGCAAGGCGAAGGGCGCGGCCGGCCGCGTTCGACGACTCACGGTGAACGGCCGCGAGGTCACGGGCAACCTGGCCCCGCTGCCGGAGCAGGCCGGCCAGACGTTCGAGGTCGTGGCTTTCGTCGAGTAGTCGTCGGTTAGGATTTCGAGCACCGTCACAGGTTCGTCGCCCGTCCCCGGCGACCCGGAAAGGCATTCCCGCCCGCGAAAGTGGGCGCGTTGGAGACGATCAGATGACCAAGTCCACGGCGCACGTCGGCGCCAATGCGTACGGATACTTCGACGAAACCGCGCGCGAGTACGTCATCTCCCGTCCGGACACGCCCACCCCGTGGCTCAACTACATCGGCGAAGGCCGCTACGGCGGCATCGTCTCGAACACCGGCGGCGGCTACTCCTTCGACCGCGATCCGCGCAACCGGCGGGTGACCCGGTATCGCTACAACTCAATTCCCGTGGACCAGCCCGGCCGCTACGTCTATCTGCGCGATCAGGAGACGGGCGAGTACTGGAGCCCCACGGCCTCGCCGGTCCAGCGCGACCTGGACTCGTACGAATGCCGGCACGGCACCGCTTACACCCGCATCGCCAGCTCATACAAAGGCATCGCGGCCGAGCTGCTGTACTTCGTGCCGCCCGGCCCTGCCGACGAGCCGGCACCCTGCGAGCTGTGGGTCCTGACCCTCCGAAACCTTGGCCCGGAAACCCGGCGGCTCCGCAGCTTCAGCTACGCGGAGTTCAGCTTCGCGGACGCGTTCAACGACATGACCAACCTCGATTGGGCACAGCACATCGTCTTCAGCTCGTGCGAGGACGGGGTCATCCGGGTCGGCACCAAGTTCAACCCGCTCCGCTACTTCTTCGCCAGCAGCGAGAGCCCGGCCGGTTACACGTGCGACCGCGAGGACTTCATCGGCCGGCGGCGCGACCTGGCCAATCCGATCGTGGTCGAGTCGGGCACTCCGTCCAACGCCGGCTCGCCCCGCGGCAACAGCGTCGGCTCGCTGACGCACGACATCCAGCTCGGCCCCGGCGAGGAGCGCAAGCTCGTCTTCGTCATGGGCGCGACCGAGCGGCCGGCCGAGATCGAGCGCGTCGTCAAGCGTTTCACGGACCTTTCCGAAGTATCGGCCGCGTTCCAGGCTCTCCGCGACGACTGGGCCACGTACCTTGGCCGCTTCACGGTGGAGACGCCGGACGCCGACACGAACGCGATGCTCAACTTCTGGAACCAGGTCCAGTGCCGGACCACCCTGTACTGGTCGCGCTTCGTCTCCGGGTATGAAAGCGGCCTCGGCCGGGGCATGGGCACCCGCGACAGCGGCCAGGACACCCTGGGCACGATGCACACGGTCCCGGACCACGCCCGCCGGATGCTGACCACGATCTGGCGGATGCAGTTCGCCGACGGCCACACCTACCACCAGTTCTACCCGCTCACGCTGGAAGGCGGCCCGGGCCTGGCGGCCGAGTTCCCGACTTGGCCGCAGTGGTTCAGCGACGATCACCTCTGGCTGATCATCTCCGTCTGCGCCTATCTGCGCGAGACCGGCGATTTCGACTATCTCGAGCAGAAGGTCCCGTACGTCGACCACGCCGAGGAGACCGTCTGGGAGCACATGCTCCGCGCGGTCGACTTCACCCTGGAACATCTCGGCCCGCACAAGCTGCCCCGGGCCGGCTTCTCGGACTGGAACGACACCCTCAACGTGGACCACGGCTCGGGCAAGGCGGAGAGCGTCTGGACGGGCATGCAGTTCTGCCGGGCCATGGCCGATCTCGAGGAGCTGTGCCGAGAGCTCGGCCGAACGGACGATGCCCGGCGGTTCGCGGGCGTGCACGACGCCATGGCCGAGGCGATCAACAAGCACGCCTGGGACGGCGAGTGGTACCTGCGCTCCTTCGACGACGACGGCCAGCCGATCGGCGTTGCCGGTGCTCCGCACCACGCCATCGATTTGATCGCCCAGAGCTGGTCCGTGCTCGGCGGAGTTGCCACTCCGGAGCGGGCCGAGCGTGCGATGGCCTCGGCGGACGAGAAGCTCAACACCCAGTTCGGCCTGGCTTTGCTGTGGCCGCCTTACAACGGCGCCGATCCGCGGGTCGCGGGAACGTCCACCTACGTTCCCGGTGCCAAGGAGAACGGTGGCATCTTCTGCCACGCCAACACCTGGTCCATCGTCGCCGCCGCGATGCTCGGGAACGGCGACCAGGCCTATCGCTACTACCGCCAGATCCTGCCGCTGGCCCGGACCGACTCGGACCTCTACAAGGTGGAGCCGTACACCTATCCGCAGAACATCTGCGGGCCCACGCACCCGTCGTTCGGGATGGCCCGCAATGCATGGCTCACCGGCACCGCGTCGTGGACCTACGTCGCGGCAACCCAGTGGATCCTTGGCATCCGGCCAACCTATGCCGGTCTGCGGATAGCTCCGGCCATGCCGTCCGCGTGGTCCGGCTTCAACGCCCACCGCGAGTTCCGCGGCGTCGCCTACGAGATCGCGGTCCACCGCGAAGGGCCGGGCCGCAAGATCTCTCTCGTCGTCGACGACGTGGCCGTGCCGGGCGACGTGGTGCCGCTGCCGGCGCCCGGAACGGACGTGGTCAGGGTCGAGGTGACGGTGCGATGAGTTCCAACCTTCCGGGCATTCCGGGCACGCTCCACGGCCGGCCCACGCGCCGCCTCGAGACTGCTCACTGCTGGGTCGAGTACCTGACCGGAGGCGGCCCGCGCATCCTCGGCTTCGGACTGTCCGGCGGCCCGAACATCCTGGCCGAGACGCCGGACAAAACCTGGGACTCCGGCTACGGCACATTCGAGCTGATGGGCGGCCACCGCCTCTGGTTCGCTCCGGAGAGCCCCGAATGCAGCGTGCCCGATTCGACGACCGGCCTGGAGGTCTCGCCGATCGAGGGCGGGGTCCGCCTCACCGGCGCAATCCAGGCGCCGACCGGCCTGCGAAAGTCCATAGACGTGGTTCTCGCGGCGGATTCCGCGGCCCTCCACATCCGCCACGTCATTCGCAACGAAGGCTCTCGGGCGCTGGAACTGGCGCCCTGGCCGGTGACCCAGCTCCGGCTCGGCGGAACGGCCAGGGTGGCCCTCCCGGGCCACAGCCACGGCTCCACGCCGACGCAGCTCGTCGTCATGTGGCCGTACTCGTCCTGGCAGGAGAAGCGCCTTTCGATCCGCGACGGCGAGATCTCGGTGGCAGCCTGGGCGGGTGAGCCGTTCAAAGTCGGCTGCCTCAACTACACCGGACGGCTGACGTACGAACTGGACGATCTCCGCTTCACCAAGAGCTACGACCCGGCCCTCGCGGCCCGGCATGCGGACCTGGGCTGCAACCTCGAGATCTACGTGGACGAGGGGTGCATCGAGCTCGAGTCGCTCGCTCCTCTGACGATCCTTGCCCCCGGCGAAGAGGTCGCCTGGGACGAAGACTGGGAGCTGGCCCGGATCTCCTAGGCCCGGGCGGGCGGCGGCTCGCGGCAGCGGGCCTGCGAATGCTCGTATGCGAACACTGACGGATTGCCGTCAATTCATGCACCCGCCTAGGTTTCTTGTGCGACGGGTGATCGTTTGCCCGTCGGCCCCGCCGCCCCGGCTGGCTCGGAACCGTCAGGCCCGTCCGAACCCCGCCGGTTGGTCGAACCGGCGTCGTAAAGCCGGGGCAGGAAAGCTCGACGTCGCATGGAAGGAGGCGGCGTTGAGCGAGCGGGGCCGTGCCTTTCCGAACATGCCCGAGCGCGGTTGCAGCACGCGCGGGCGAGAACGAAGGAGCCGAAGTTGTTCGATCGCGCCTGGAAACGCCATGTGGTAGTCGGGGGAGCGGCGCTGGTGCTCGCCGTGGCCGCGATGCCCGCCGGGGTAGCGGCCAAAAGCCCCACTCCCAGTCACACGCTCTCGCCCAACACTCGTTTCTACGTCCCCGCGCCGGACAAGGGTGCGGTGGCCCAGATCGTGGACCTGACCAGGCACCACGACCTCAAGGACGCCAACCTGGTGGCTCAGATGATCGGCACTCCGCAGGCCGTGTGGCTCAACGGGGGGACTCCGGCCGAGGTCCAGAAAGATGTCGCTCGGACGGTCCGGCTGGCCAACGCCCGCGGCACCGTGCCGGTCCTCGTCTCCTACAACATTCCCTACCGTGACTGCGGGCAGTACTCGCAGGGTGGCGCGCTGAGCGCCGCCGACTATGCGGCCTGGATCGACGGCTTCGCGAAGGGCATCGGCTCCGGCAAGGCGGTCGTGATCCTGGAGCCGGACAGCCTGGGCCTGATCCCCGGCACGAGCAACTGCACCGTCAACGGGCCCGAGAACACGCCCGCGGACCGGTTCGGCGAGCTCAACGCGGCCGTCGATCGGCTCGAGAAGCAGCCGAACGTGCTCGTCTATCTGGACGCTACCCACAACGACTGGCAGAACGTCGGCGACGCCTCGTCCCGGCTCGTCACCGCGGGCGTCCAGCGCGCTCAGGGCTTCTATCTGAACGTCTCCAACTTCCAGTATTCGGCCAACCTGAGCTTCTACGGAACCTGGATCTCCGACTGCATCGCCTACGCGACGGCCCTCAATCCGGGTGACTTCGGCGGCTGCCCGAACCAGTACTGGAACGGCGGCCCGGCCACCAGCTGGGCTGGGACCGGCATGAGCCCCTACCAGGTCTGGAGCAACCAGGCCTACAGCGGCAACGCCGACGACCTTACCTGGAACACCGTCGGGATCGATTCGCGCTGGGCGAGCATGCTGGGCACCACCGTTCCGACGACCCAATTCGTCATCGACTCGAGCCGCAACGGCCTGGGTCCGTGGAATCCGGTCGCCGCCGGGTATGCGGACAAGGCCACCGGCCAGGACTGGTGCAACCCGCCGGCTCGCGGCGTGGGTATGCGCCCCTCCGCCAGGACGGGCGTGGCACTCCTGGACGCCTACCTGTGGATCAAGGTCCCCGGTGAGTCCGACGGGCAGTGCACGCGCGGCACCGCCGGCCCGGGCGATCCGGCTCGGGGTGGGATTACCGATCCCGCCGCCGGGGCGTGGTTCCCGCAGATGTCGCTCGAGCTGGTCCAGAACGCCAACCCGGCGTTCGTCCTGCCCAAGCACCTGCGCAAGTAGCCGCCGGTTCGGGTTCTCGATCTGGGAGAGGCGAAGGGCCGGTCGAAAGACCGGCCCTCCGCTCGCTTCTGCGAGGGTCGGCGGTGCCACTGGCGGTGCGCCCCGGCGAAGTGGCGGGACCCGAGCGGCCGCTGCGCTACGATCGATCGCATGAAGTACGGATTGGTGCTCAGGAGTACCGGGCCGAAGGCAACCCCGGAAGCCATAGAAGCGGGCGCGGAAACGGCCGAGCGGCTCGGCTGGGAGACGGTCTGGACGACCGACCACGTTCTCGTCCCCGAGGGCAACTCGAGCGAGTACGGCCGGGTCTACGAAGCCATCATGACCCTTGGCTGGGTCGGCGCGCGACACCCGAAGCTCCGGCTCGGTATCAGCGTCGTCGTCGTGCCGCAGCGAAACGCCGTCCTGCTGGCCAAGGAGCTCGCAACCCTCGACGCCCTGAGCGGCGGGCGCCTGCACGCCGGCGTGGGCATCGGCTGGATGGAGGCCGAGTTCGCGAATCTCGGTATGTCGGAGCGGTTCCATCGCCGCGGCGCCTACCTCGACGAGACGATCCGGCTGTGGCGCCACCTCTGGTCCGGGTCGCGTGCCCCGTTCGAGGGAGCCTTCCACCAGTTCCGCGACTACGTCTTCGAGCCGCTGCCCCCGCAGGGCGAGCACGTCCCGATCGTCGTGGGCGGCCAGTCCGACGCCGGCATGCGCCGCGCGGGCGCGCTCGGCGACGCCTACCAGTCCACTGGCGCGGGCCCGGCCGAGTTCGAGCGACGCATACCGCTCATTCGAGAGGCTGCCGAGAAGGCTGGCCGGCCGATGCCCCGGCTGATGGCGAGGCTGGCGATCGGGACGGCTCCGGCCGGTCGATACGCTCTCTCGGCCGACCCTGAGAAGGCGCGGGCGGACATCGATGCGCTCGCGGCGCTCGGCGTCGAGGAGCTGGCGCTCGTGTTCGATGAGACGGAACCCGATCGGCTGGCGGCCGGCATCGAGCGCTTCGACCGCGAGGTCGCGAAGGCGGCGGGCTAGCGGCGTGGCCATCCGGGCGGCGCTCACGGCTCGCGAGCGTGAGCTGCTCGAGACGGCGCGCCGGGCGGTGCTCGCGACCGTGGCCGCGGACGGATCGCCGAGGGCGGTGCCGATCTGCTTCGCGGTTTGGTTCGTCGGCCCCGACTCGCGCCCGGTGGTCTACTCGGCGCTCGACGAGAAGCCCAAGCGCGATGCGGACCCCCACGCCCTCGCGCGCGTCCGCGATCTTCTCGCCCGACCCTCCGCCACGGTCCTGGCCGACGTGTGGGACGAGGACTGGAGCCGGCTCGCCTGGGTGCAGCTGCGTGGTTCGGCATCGCTCATGGAGCCGGGACACCCGGAGCACGCCCGGGCGGTGACGGCGTTGCGGGCAAGGTACCCGCAGTACGTGGGCCACGCCCTCGAGTCACGGCCCATCGTCCGGGTGGAGGTGACGGCCGTCCGGTCGTGGTCGGCCGGGGGCTGGGAATAGGGGAGGAGCACGCAGGCGGTCCGGGGTTCGGTGTCCGGCGCCCACGTCCGAAGGTCGTCGCGTCCGGTCCTCCACGCGCCGCCGAAGGTCGTGGCCGCCGCTCCGCGACGCGCCCGAGCGGCGACGGCCCGATGCCCGCGAGAGGGCCGTGCTAACCTACGGCCGACCTTTGACGCCGGCTCCGTGAGGCCGGCACCCCGGTCCCGTGAGGCCGCGAAGGAGCTTCGATCTTGTACCTGCACAACCACCGCGCCAAACCGGCCGGTGGCGTTTTTGTATGAACCGGGAGCCGATGAGCCAGAACGATCGGGCTGCCCGCGATGGACGCGACACCGGGCGGACACTGCGCGGGCAGCCGCCGCTGCCCCGATCCAGCGCCGTGGTCGATCCCAGGATCGGCGACTACGGACCGGCGTTGCTGGCCCTCGAAGACGGGCGCGTCTTTTCGGGGATCGCCTTTGGGGCGCGCTGCGCCGGCCAGGGCGATCTTGTGGTGAACACCAGCCAGACCGGCTATCAGGAGATCGCCACGGATCCGTCGTACGCGGGCCAGCTCGTGGTCATGACCTACCCGCTCATCGGCAACTACGGCCGGATCAGCTTCGACGACCAGTCGGAGCGGCCGTGGCTGCGCGGCCTGATCGTGGCCAACGCCACCGCCGCGGTTCTCGACGGTGCCCGCCAGCTGGCCACGATGCTCCGGGAAGCGGGCATTCCGGCGATCGCGGGCGTGGACACGCGAGCCCTGGCGCGGCATCTCCGAGCCCACGGCTCGTTGCGTGCCGTCGTCACCGAGCCCGGGATGACGGACGTGGAGGAAGCGCGGGCGCTCGCGCGGCAGGTGCCGCGCTGGGAGGACCAGGATTTCGGGGCCCAGGGTTCGCCCGAGGCGGCACGGGACGAGGGCGGCGACGCGGAGAAGGGGCCGCTCGTGGCCATCCTGGACTTCGGCCTCAAGACGAACATAGTCCGGAGCCTGCGGCGGCGCGGGGCGCGGGTGCGGATACTCCCGCACACGGCCGGGGTGGACGAGGCCCTGGCTCCGGAAGTGGACGGCGTGGTGTTCTCCCCGGGGCCGGGGGATCCGGCGCGGCTCGACGGGCCGGTGGCCCTGGCGCGGCGCGTCATCGAAGACGGCCGGCCGCTCCTGGGCATCTGCCTGGGCCACCAGATCGTGGCCCGGGCCGCGGGTGCGGACACTCGCCGGCTGCCGTTCGGCCATCACGCGGCCAACCACCCGGTCAAGGACCTCGAGACCGGCCTCGTCCAGGTGACGGCTCAGAACCATGAAGTGACGGTGATCGCGGACACGCTGCCGGCCGAAAGCGGCTTCGTGGTCAGCCAGATAGACCTCAACGACGGCTCAGTCGAGGGCTTGCGCCACGGCCGGCTGCCCATCGAGACGGTGCAGTATCACCCGGAAGGCGGCCCGGGCCCGCTCGACGCTCTGGCGGTCTTCGACCGGTTCGTTGCGGCGGCTTCAGCCCGGCATGGTGGCGCCGCTCCCGCCCCGACCGTCGGCCGCGCCGAGCCACTCCAC
>DAHXON010000042.1 GCA_027364875.1 Chloroflexota bacterium | reverse complement strand
ATGTCGGGCTGTCGATCGTCGGCCGATTTGACGAGCACGGGCGACCCTCCTGTCTTGCCGGCGCCGTGCCGGATTCGCCGCGGATAAGTGGGCGTGAAGGCGCTCGTGGCAGTATCGCAGCGTGTCCGATCTCGCCGAGCGACCGTTTGACAGTAATCCTACTCGTCGTAGGATAGTCGACATGAGCAGGGTGAAAGTGTCGACGACTCTGGACGCGGCCAGCGTGGCCGAGGCGAAGGCGCTGGTCGGCGAACGTGGCTTCTCGCGGTTCCTCAATGAGTCGCTCGCGATGCGCCTCCAACGCGTCCGCCTGGAGAAGCTGCTGGACGACATGGGCGACGAATTCGGCCCGATACCGGCTGAAGCGCGTGCCTGGGTCGAGGGGCAGGAGTGGCCTCGGTAGAAGCTCTCGCGGGGACGCGGCGGTTGATCCTCGACGCGGGCGGGATCCTCGCCCTCGCTCGCGGCGATCCTCGCGCCCGGGCCGCCCTGGCGCGTGCCCTGCACGAGGGCTATGTCGTGGTAATTCCCACGCCGGTCCTGGCCCAGGTCCATCGCGGCGGCCGCGACCGCGCTCCCATCGATCGGATCGTCAAGGCCGTAGATGCCCTCCTGCCGACCTCGGAGCAGATCGCCCGCCGGGCCGGCGAATTGCAGGCGAAGGCTTCAACCTCCGACGTGGTCGACGCCATTGTCGTCGCCGAGGCCCTGGCGTCCGTGCCCGCGCTGATCCTGACCACGGACCCAAACGATCTCTCGCTTCTGCTCGATGGTGAGCCAGAAGCAGCCCGGGTGGCTCTCGTCCGCGTCTGGTCAGCCGCGATCGCCGGATAGCCGGCGACGCGGTTAGCCCGCCGGAGTTGGACTGGGGTCGGCGTCAGGTTGGGGTTGGCGTGGACTTGACGCTCGGGTGGTCGGTGTTGCCCGGGTGTTTGGTGGCGCTGGGGTGGTCGGGTATCGCGGAGGGCGATGCCGACTCGATCTGCGGTCCCGCTGTCTGGCTCTGCCTGCTGATGGCTGGAGCCGGCGGCTCGACGACCCAGTTGTACACGGTTGCGGCGCTCTGGGCCGCGAGGGCGACTCCGGCCGAGACCGCGAGCGCCAGCAGGAGCAACGTCACGGTCGCCTGGAGGCGGATCCTCAGCGGGATGCGCGAGCCTCCCGAGGCTTGTGCGAACGCGACGCGAAGACGCGCTCCGGCTGACGCGGCCACGCGGGACGCCGCCGCCCGCGGACCCGCCGTCAGATGACCCGACTTCGCCCCGATGGCGGCCGGGCGCCTCTCGACGTCGGCCATCACGCGATCCGCGAACGACGACGATGGCTCGGGTGCCACCCGGGCCGCGTAGGCCCGAAGCTCGGAAGCCGCGGCGAGCTCCTGGTCTGACAAGAACGTCTCGTCGGGCAAGGAGCGCCCGGTTTCGTCGCCGGCTCGTCGATGGCTCATGCCCGTCGAGCCTCCTCGAGCGCGAATCGCAGGCGCAGGAGCCCGCGGCCGATGTGCGTCTTGACGGTGCCGATCGGTCGCCCGGTCGCGGTGGCGATCTCCGATATGGAGAGCTCGCCGAAGTAGCGCAGCACGATGACTTCCTGATACGGCTCCGGCAGCGAGGCCACGGCTTCCCGGACCTGCATGTCACGCTCCGCGGCTACAAGGTCGGCTAGCGGCTCGGAACCGCCAGGGATCTCCGGCGGCTCGCCCGTTTCGCCCTCAAGTGGGAGGAGCCGCGCCGACCCTCTGGCGATTCGGAGGGCGCGATTGACCGCGATCCTGAGGAGCCAGCCGTGAAGCGAGCCTTCGGCCCGCCATGAGCCGATCGATTGATAGGCGGTCACGAAACACTCCTGCGCGACGTCTTCGGCCGCGTCGGGGTCGCCCAGGATGCGCGCGCAGGCCCGGACCACTGGTCCCGATTCCCGCTCCAAGAGCAGCCGGAACGCATCGCGGTCGCCCGCGGCGATCGCTTGAGCGAGCTCGCGGTCATCCACATGGTGATTGTGCCTCGACCTTCGGCGCGACGGCCCACGACGTTCATCGCTGCGCTGCATAGAAGAGTCATCGGGGCCCGTGGAGGCTTCACTCGTGTGTGCGCCGGCGCACCACATGCATCGACCGGATCCGGCAGAGCCGCGCCGGAGTGAAGCCAAAACGCGCCGAGATGACTCCTTAGTGGAGAAGCTCCATCCAGAGTCGCGAGCCCCGTGAGTCCCCGGCCAGCCGGGAATTCGCGGCAAAGTCCCGGAGCGATGAGGTAACTCGAATTGAAGACTCGACACGGCGCCCTGCCTGTGGCGCTGATCGCCGCCTTGCTGGCCGTTGGCACCACCTTCGCGGCCACACCCTCATTTGCGCCGCCCGGGCAGTCTCACCGCCCGGACTCGAGCGCCTCCGCGCGACCGAGCGACGAAGCCGAGGCGTCCGCCACGGCTGAAGAGTCCGCTACCGCCGAAGGATCCGCGAAGGCCGAGGCGTCCGAGCCGGCCGAGCCTCCGGAGACCACGGGTGCCTCTCCGAGCGATCGCGAAATCGCCGCCCTGCTGGCGGATCTCCAGGCTGCCGGCATCCCGGCCACGGCCGACCAGATCCGGACGCTGGCGGCCAGGGTCGGGCTCGGCGGGGCGGTTCGGGTCCTGGCCTTTGCCAACGCCTCGGGACTGAGCCCGAACGAGATCCTCTCAATGTTCGAAAGCGGCCAGGGTTGGGGAGAGATCGTCAAAGAGCTCGACCTTACGATCGGACCCGGGATCGGCGGCATCGTCAGCTCGGGTCACAGCGAGAACCCCAAGCAGAGTCTGAGCCCAAGCCCCGTCGTCCAGGGTAAGGACCATGGGCAGGGGCAGGACCACGGTGGGGGTCACCGATGAATTCGGCCAGAGGTTTGGCCGCTCTGGAGGGCGATCCAGTGATCCTTCATGCCGCCGAGCAGGAAGAAGCGTGCATTCGGCCGCTGAGCCCGGTTCAGTGGAACCGGGAGGGCCGGCGTGACATCGTGGTCCGGGCCCGTGGCGACGTTCCGACGTACGACGACGGGATGATCAGGAGAGCGCTTCTGCGTGCCTCCCTCCTGGCTGAGGACGTGGCCGCACTGAAGCACGCGATCGCCTGTGAGATCTTCGAGATCGGGTATTCGGCGCGAATGCGGGCCGACTCCCCCGACGGCTCCTTCGTGGTCGAGGTTTCGCGGTCCCGCTAGGGCCTTTGGCGTGGTTCCCGAGCTGGTCGGGGCTGGGAGGCGTAAGGCCCGCCCGCCCCGCCTCGGCTTCCGTAGGGCGTCGGGCAGCCCCACCTAGGTCACCGGCGCCGCGATCTCCACGCCGGATACCGTGTCGATGGCGATCTCCAGCGTCACCTTCTCGTGGGACTGCGTGCCCAGGATCTTCTGGTCCAGCGAGGCTTCGATGCTCAGGCCCGCGGGCGTCCCGTCGCTTTCGACCCAGAAGGACGGGGCGTCGATGGCGAGGTTGTCCTGACCGGAACCGGCGGTGATGCCGAACGCGGAGGGGTCTATACCCGCGGGGTCGGCAACGGTGAGGTGGTGAAGCTGCCCGCCGAACCTGGTCTCGACGCCCTCGTCGGTGAGTACGACGCCGCTGCTCACGAACGCCTGAAGGGTCTTGCCGGAGGCCTGCGTCTTCGTCCAGCCGCCCCCGTTCGTGCGCGAGTATGCCCAGCCGTCGACGACGATGCTGTCGTAGGTGACAGTCTGGCCGAGGATCTCGAAACGGACCGAGACGTCGCTGTCGCCGCCCTTGACCCTGAAGGTTCCCGTGACCGGGCCCGACGTGGAGCCGACGATAAGCTTCGCCTGGACCGACCCGCTGACGATGCCCTGGGCCTGGAAGTCGCTGCCGGCGACCCACGCTTTGAAGGCATCGAGCGCCGAAAGAGGAGTCGGTGTCGGAGTGGCGGTCGGCGTCGGGGCCGATGCTCCGAACGGCGGCCAGGCCGGGATGCAGGCGGCCGCGGAGCCAAGGATGAGAAGGACGGCCATTGTTCGGGCGAGATTGCGCATGACGGCATCCTACGCCCTGCCTTTGGACGTGACGGGGAAGGCGCAGGCCGCCTCAACCCTGGGCGAGCGCTCGCGACCCTGTCTGGCGCGTCGTCCGGCACCCGAAGCAGCCCCGCGCAGACTCTACCCGCCGACGAACACGCGCTTGGGAGGGGGTGGTCCGGCCACGAGCTGCCCAAAGCTGAGGCCGGAGAATCGGCCTTTCGAGTAGGGCATGGCCACCATCACGCTGTCGCCCTCCCGGTGTTCCAGGGAAATGGCGATGGCATCCGTGGGCTTCCCGTCTGCCCCGCGCACGCGCGCGTCGAAGCAGATCCCCGATGCCTTGATCTCGCCGGTCTCGGCCTGGGCACGCAGGGCTCCGACGAGAAGCTCGATCACCTCGTTCGATGCCGGATGCTCGTCGCCCGCATAGCCGCCGACCATCGTGATCTGGCCGTCGTTCCTCATGGAGTTCGCAAACGGATAGAACTCACCGTGCTTGCGGAGCATGTTCTGGGCGAACTCGATGAGCGGATCAAGCATCAGGTCGAGCTCATCGCGTTCGGGTGGTCTCGATGCCATGGCAGTCCCCTCCAGACGGTTGGTGAGTACAACCATGCCAGGAATGGCCGGCTCCCGGCAACCTCGCGCGGCCGATGTGAGCCGCATGCGAAGGGCTATCAGCCGGCGCGAGTCCGGAGTCCGTCCACCGCCAGCAGCAGCAGCCGATTCGAGAGCTCGGCGCCGTCGGGGGCCTGTTCGCCGGCAATGGCGACAGCGTTGGCCAGGCGGATCAGGTCCATTAGCTCGAGGTCGGGGCGGATGGCACCCGACGCCTTGGCTCGGTCGAGCAGGGGAGCGCCGGTTCTTTCGATCATCTCGTGAGACCGGCGGAAGATCTGGTCGCGATTGTCCACGCTCCCGAGCAGCGATTTGCCGAGTCCCCGCTTGGTCGTCACGTAGGCAGTCAGGGCGCGCAGCCAGTCGACCAGGGCGTCGACCGGGGGTTCGGCATCGAGCAGGCGGTTGCCTTCGTCGCAGAGTGTCCGAACGCCGTCGAGATACACGGCCTCGACCAGGGTCGCGCGATTCGGGAAATGCCGGTATAGGGTCCCGGGCCCCACGCCCGCCCGCCGGGCGATGTCGTCGAGCGAGGCATCGGAGCCGTGTTCGGCGAAAGCCTCTCGAGCCGCGGCGATGAGCCTGGCGACGTTGCGTGCCGCGTCCGCGCGCAGGGGACGACGGGCTTCCCCTTCGCCTGCTGACGGCCGAGCCGCCACCTCCTCGGGCTTTGCCTCGTTCGGCGTCGCCGCGTTGGGCTTCGCCTCCTTGGGCGCCGCCCGACCCTCTTTGCCCTGGTTGCGTTCCGCGGGACTTGTCTGGTTCACGTGTGCCTGGCCTTGCTAACCGGAGACTGCCTCCGTATAGTACCGAAGACAACCGGAGTCGCTCTCCGATTATCACTCAACCGGCCGAATTGTGCACCACCGGCCGATCCCGTCGCCCCCCAATGTGTCAAGGAGTGAGCCTCCGTGTCTATTTCGTCCACCCGCGAAGCCGCCAGCCCGCTGGAGCTGGCCGCCGCCCGGGTCGGTCGGGCCAATGCGGTCCTGGCCGTCATCGCCGGCGCGTATCTGATGATCGCGCTCGATTCGACGGTCGTGAACGTCGCCCTGCCGAACATCGGTCGCGATCTGCGCTTCAGCCCGACTGAGCTGGCCTGGGTCGTAAACGCCTATCTCCTCACCTTCGGCGGCCTGCTGCTTCTCGGCGGCCGGCTCGGCGATGTGCTCGGTCGCCGGCGAGTCTTCATGGCCGGCCTGAGCCTGTTTACCGTTTCCTCGTTGTTCGCCGGCATGGCGGCATCCGACGTGTGGCTGATCGCCGCCCGAGCAGTCCAGGGCATCGGCGCCGCGATGACCACGCCGAATACCATGGCCCTCCTCGCGACCAACTTCGAAGAGGGTCCGCCGCGGCATCGCGCCCTGAGCGTCTACGGCGCGGTCGCGATGCTCGGCGCCTCAGTGGGGCTGGTCGTCGGCGGCATCCTCACGACATATGCGTCGTGGCGATGGTCGATGTTCATCAACCTGCCGATCGGCGTGACGATCGCCGTGCTCGCGCCGAGACTGCTCGAGGACACCGAACGCCGGCCCGGCCGGCTCGACGTCCTGGGCGCGCTGACCTCAACACTCGCCATGGGCACCATAGTCTTCGGACTGATCCGCGCGGGCTCGAACGGCTGGGACGGACCCACCTTCGTCGCCCTGGCGATCGGTCTCGCGCTCCTGGGCCTGTTCGGAGTGCTCGAAATGCGGGCCCAGCAGCCGATCGTGCCGCTTCATCTGCTGCGCGACGTCCGGCGTGTGGGCGCTTACCTGAACCTGCTCCTGCTGCCCACGGCCATCTTTGGCCCCTTCTTCTTCATCACCCAGTACCTGCAGGAAGTGCGTGGCTTCGCGCCTCTCGAGGCCGGCCTCGCGTTCCTGCCGCAGACCCTCGCGACCGTCCTGGCGGTTCGGGTCGCGCCGCGGCTGATGGCCCGGCTAGGCGCCGTCCGGATGCTTCTCGTCGGTGGCGCGCTAATTGCCACGGGCGTCGCGTGGCTCAGCCGGATCACTCCGGAGGCCTCATATGTCGGGTCCGTGCTCGCGCCGCTGGCGCTCATCGGCATCGGCGCGGGTTGGAGCTTCATGCCTCTCAACGTGACGATCCTCGCCGGAGTGTCCGCATCGGAGGCGGGAGCGGCGTCCGCCGTCGCCCAGTCGATGCAGTGGGTCGGCGGCTCGCTCGGTCTCGCGATCCTGGTGACGGTCTTCGGGGCGGCGAGCAAGGCGAGCGGGGGAGCGAGCTCCGCGTCCCTCGCTGCCGAGCTGTTCACCCGCGGCGTCTCTGGCGCGCTGACCACGGGGGTCCTGTTCGCCCTCGGGACGATGGCGCTGACGGCCACGGTGATAGGTAGCCGTAGACGTCCGGCCTGAAGCCGGGCCCTCGCGCGGGGCCGTCCGGAGAATCAAAAAGGAGCCCGATTGCTCGGGCTCCTTTTTTGTTGCTAGCGAGGGTTAGTAGGAGCGGTTGCTCGACCGCTGGCTGCTGAAGCAGTCGCTGCAGTAGACCGGCTTCGCGCCGCTGGGGCGGAACGGGACCTGGGCCTCGCGGCCGCAGCTCGAGCACGTTGCGCTGAACATCTCGCGGGGTCCGCTGGAATAGCCACCGGAGCGTCCGCCGCCCGAGTAGCCGCCGCCGGAGCTGTCACCGCGCTGTGCCTTCTTGGCGGCACGGCACGATGGGCAGCGACGGGGCTCGCTGAACTGCCGATCGGCGTAGAACTGCTGCTCGCTCGCGGTGAACGCGAACTCCTGGTTGCAGTCTGCGCAAACCAGCGTCTTGTCTTGTCCGTACAAAAGAGAAACTCCTTCTCGATGCGGCCTCAGCGAACCTTTTCTCGCCGAGTACCGGATGAGAGGGAGTGGGTCGTGTGCCGCTTGGGTTCGACACCTATATGGTGTCCGAGAAAAACCTTACCACACGCTCCAAGCGCAAGCCAGCCCTTTCGGGCGATGAGTTCAGTGGCCGCGCGGAGCGGCGGCTCACCCGGGGTTGCTGAGTGCTCCGCCTCAGCCGTTGCGCTTCAGGGCGCGCAACTCCTCCCTGGCTTCCTCCGGGATCTCGCGCAGGATGCGGGCGCCCAGGAGTGAGCGGGGCGATATCGGGCCCGTCGGGCTCATCACCTGCCAGTCGGTCAGGTTGGCCAGGGGCTGTCGCGCCCGCAATCCTTCATGCAGAGACGGAACATCCCAGGGCTGATTGATGCAGGTGCAGTCGGCCGAGTTGCCGTCGGTCGAGTGGACCTCGAACCAGATGTGCTCCCTGGCGTCCACGCTGGCGCGCTGGAATCCGAGCTTGACGAGCGGCGTGACGGGCAGATCGGCGAACTCCGTCACGAGCGACGCGAAAACCGGCAGCGTGCCCCGAGCTCGCTCGGCCATCAGGTCGGTGGCCGCGGTCGTGAAGTTGACCATGAGCGAGTCGTCGGCCCGCTCGGACAGCAGTCGCGACGGCTCGACGTGGGCGCCGCCGAACACTTTCCGGTTCGAGTGAGGCTCGCAGACCACCGCTCGGCGCGTCTTGTGCGGATCGCCCTCGCCGGCCATGTCGCGGATGCTCCTGGTGCTCCTGTCGGCGCCGGCCATGAACAGCTCCGCGGGCATGAGCCGGACCTCGCCGTCGGGCTCGGCGAGGGCAAAGCGCTCGGTCGACTCGGTGATCTTGCCTTCGAGCATGGCGAACGCCAGAGCCCGGAAGACCTCGGTGGCATTCTCAACCGTGGATTCATTCGGCCGGAGGATGTCGAAATCGAAGCCGCCCAGCTCGGCAAGCCCGTGTGTGTGAAGCCAGTGGGGCCGTTCCTTCTCGTCGAAGACGGCGTGGTAGACGTAGAGGGACTCGATGTCCAGGTCGGCGTCGTGGGCGAGCTCCTCGTCGAGGCGGGCGCGCGACCATGGCATGCCCGAAGCAAGGTCCACGGTCAGGACGGCGTCCTCGGCCATGAGGGCGCGCATGAACCGCAGCAGCCGCTTTCGATCGCGCAGGACCTGCTTCTTCTCGGCCGGAAGCAGCACCGCGACCGCCGCGCCGGCGCCGATGGCGGCCTCGACCTCCGACTTCGTTAGTGCCATGCCGAACTGGAGGAAGTGCGCGATCGGCGGCGAGTTTCGCGGCACCCAGACTTTGGCTGTGCCGTATTCGCGGTGGCGCAGTTCCAGCGCCCAGAGCGCGTCGCTGGGGGTCTCGAGCGGTACGACCTCGAACCCGGCGTTCCGTACGAAGCCGAACGCCTCGGCGGGCGGCGGCGCAGCGTGCCTGAAGTACACGAACCCGATGCCGGGGTTGTCGCTCTCGAAGAGTCCGAACATGGTCTTTCCTCCCTCATCCCCAATCGCGTCGATTTCGCCCCATACGATAGCCAACCGAAATTCGCCTTCGCTCGGCCGGCCGTCGCGCGTAGGCCCTCCAGGCGGTCGCGGCTGGCAGGCATTCTCGCCGACGCGACAGGCGCGAGCGCTCGCCGCCCATCGCTGGAACGCGAGCCTAAGATGACGCCGGAGGGGCCTGAGACCAGGAGCACGGAGGCCCGGCGAGCATGACAACCCTAAAGTCGGCCATCGTCGCGATGTTCGCCCTCGGCTTCATTCATGCTCCGTGGGCCATTCGGTTCGTCAACCCGGTCGTTCGAACCGTGTTCGGCGCGGGCGTTCCGGCGGGGCCGAACGTGCTGCTGAGCGTTCGTGGGCGCCGTAGCGGCGTCGAGCGGACGTTCCCGGTTTCGCTGATGGAGATCGATGGGCGTCGCTACGTCCAGGCCGCGTTCGGAGAGGTGGCCTGGGTTCGGAACCTCCGCGCGGCGGGCGTGGCCGTGCTGCGGCGCGGCCAAGCGGCCGAGACGGTGACGGCGTTGGAGCTGGCCCCCGAGCCGGCGGGCCAGATTCTCTACGACGCGCTCGCCTCGTACCCGCAGTCGCGGTCGCTGCGGGGGTTCCTGGGGCCAACGGTTCGGCCGCCGGTCGCGGTCCTGCGGTTCTTCGGGATCCGCGTGGATTCGAAGCTTGCGGACTACGTCGCTGCGGCACGACGCCAGCCGATCTTCGAGCTGGTCGAGGCCGCGGGGACGTAGGGGGCCAGGAGACCACGACATGGCGCGCGGGCCCGTTGCGGAAACGTCTGTGGAGCGCCTGGCTCGCTACCTCTTCGACATCTCGCCGGGCGCCGGGCCGGGTTCGGTCGCCGGACCGGCCTCGGATGTCGGGCCGGCGGCGGCCAACGGCCCTGACGCGATCGACGGCTCGTTCGGCCCGGAGATGGCCGGTTGGCTGGCGGAATCGCGGCGATTTCGAGACTTCGTCGAGGCCAATCGGGACAAGATCCGCAAGAAGCTTCGGGGCGCCGCGGACTCGGAGGCGCGCAGGGATGTGCGAGCGGAGCTGCTCACCGCCCGCCGTCTGCTCGCGGACAAGCGGATCGAGCTGGCCTTCGAGGCGTACGGCTCGGGCAAGGGCGGGCCGGACTTCACGGTGGCGTTCCACGGCGAGCGCGGTTTCGACCTCGAGGTGACGAGGCTGCGCCGGACCCCGGATGCGGCCGGTTTCGCCGGGGTGCTGCTGGGCAAGCTTCGCCAGCTTTCGCCGAGCGTGCCCAACGTGCTGCTGATCGCGATCGACGACGTCGCCCCGAATGCCGCCGGCATCGAGGAGGCGGCCCGGTCGCTTCGAGCCCGGGCGGACCGGAGGGACGAGGCGTTCTTCGTCGATCGAGGCTTCGCCGGCACGCGCTGGTTCTACGAGCGTTTCGCCCGGTTGAGTTCGGGCTTCGTCGCGGGCGAGGCGGGGAAGGGCTACGAGCGCGCGTCGATCTGGGTCAACCGAACCGCTCGCATCCCTCTGCCTCCTCGGGCTTCGCGCGGCTGCCTGGCGGCCCTCCAGGCTGACTAGGGCCGACGATCGAGCTGACCGCCTATCCCGGCGTCTCGAGCCGCCGGTCGCGAGCGGTCGGCCGCCGGCCTACGCCTGCAGTTCGAAGCCTTCGGCGGCGAAGTCCGAGTCCATTGCCCAAACGCGGCGCATTCCTCGTTCGCGCATGAACTCGAAGCTGGTGCGGTCGACGAGTGACACGGCCGAGCCGGTCGCGGCGCGGAAGGCTACCAGGGCGCGGGAGCGCAGCGAGGCGTCCACGTCGGTGATGTCGAGCGCGGGGAGGACCTCGTCGATCAGTCGAGCCGCTGCGTCCGGGCCGAGACGGCGGCGAACCAGCGAGACCAGCTCCACGACGACGTAGCAGTGGGTGACCAGCTCCTCGCCGAGCAGGCGTTCGGACGTGCGGACAGCTCGCTCGTGGTTCGAATCGCCGGCGTCGAGGAGCGCGTAGAGCGCGCTCGTGTCGACGAACACGCTCACCAGCGGGTCTCTTCGCCCAGGATCTCGTCGTGGCGCTCCGACGTGTCGGATGACCCCGACGCAAAGGCGCCGGCCAGGCGGAAAGCCCGTCGCTGCCTGGCAAGCCGATCGGAAGGTTCGTCGACGACGGTCGCGTCGACGGCGTCGCGGATGAGGGCGGCGATCGAGGTGTGCCGGCGCCGTGCCTCCCGCCGCAGGCGCTCCATCTGCTCCGCGGTCAGCGATATCTGTGTCCGTATCACGCCCGACATGATATCAGTCGATGCCTCGGTGATGTAACCGTGCGGTATCGGTTTCGTCGGGCTCACTTAGAAGGGCGTGGCTTATCCGGGAATGCACACCTACGGCTCTGCCGCATTCAATGGTCCGCAAGCGGCCCGGAAAACTGCCTCCCAGCTACGGCGCCGGAGTCAGCTGGCCGTGGTAGGGGATGTTGAGGACCATGTTGATGTGGAGGCTGTTCGGGTTTGCCGCGAGAGTCGGGTTGGCGGCGAGGAGCTCCCAAGTCTTGAGGCCGAACTTGTTGGCGATGCGGGTCACCGTGTCGCCCGACTGGACCTTGTAGGTGGTCCGGTAGCTCGGGCCGGCGGTTGCGGTGGCGCTCGCGCGTGCGCCCGGGCTGGTGGCAGGCGGCCTGGGAGTCGGGGTAGGAACGATGATCACGAACTGGCTCGCCGATGGACCCTGCGAAGGGCTCGCGACTGGTGCCCCGCCGCGGTTCAGCAGGCCCGGCAGCGAGATGACGAACAGCAGCGCCAGCGCGACGCCGACCATGCCGAACACCACCAGCCATATGTTCGTGGGCGGGCTGAACTCGTTGGCGTGCATCCGCGAGAAGCGGTAGAGCGAAGGTGAGTAGCCCTCGTCGGGATGGCGCGGGCCTCGATAGGCGGGCGAGCCGTTCTGGATCCGGCGGAACGGAGCCGGCATCTCGGGGGCCTTTGGGGTCTCGCCCGGGACGACGAGCCGCCACCCCACGGGGTCGCTCCGGTCGCCGGCGCCCGCGATCGAGCCGTTGGCCGAGTTCGAGCCGTTGCCGGAAGTCGAGCCGTTGGCCGAGTTCGCGCCGTAGCCGGAGGTCGAGCCGTTCCCGGTCCTGGAGCCATTGCCCGACAAGCGGCCACTGCCTGCCGAGCCGATGCCTGTCGAGCTGCCCGGCTGGGAGGCCGGTGCGCCCGAAGCGCCGCCAATCGGCTCTCCGTTCGACCGCCCGCCGTTCGATCTGCCGTTCGACCCGCCGATCGGTCCGCCGTTGGACCGCCCGCCGTTCGACCCACCGCTCCTCGAGCCGTTTGCCTGCGCCTCGTCTTTGGGCGCGACGCGACGCCGCCCTCCGCCCTCGGCGCTGCTTCTGCTCGATGCGCGTTCGTCGTCGAGATTCACGATCTCTCTCGTCGCGGTTGCCGGGCGCTGCCATCAGGCGCGCTATGTGTCGACCCCGGGACCGGGTCCGGCAGGTTCGTGCTAAGGCTAGACCACCACAGTCCATCAGGACCGGCGGAGTGTACGTCCGCGCGTGCATCCTGGGCCAATGGCGGCCCGGACGCTACCCTGGTGTGAGGAGCGTGAACGAGGACATGGAGATGAAGGATCAGTCCATCTTCGAGCGGATCAACGAGCTTGCGGCCGAGGAAGAAGAGCTCTGGCGAATCGCGAGCGACGGCAACGGCCTGGAGGGTACCCAGGAACAGCGGCTCGAGGAGATAAAAGTGCAGCTGGACCAGTGCTACGACCTGCTCCACCAGCGCCGGGCCCGGAGGGCCGCGGGACTCGATCCGGACGAGGCGGAGCTCCGGCAGAGGAGCGTGGTCGAGCACTACCAGCAGTAGCCGTCTCGTATGATGGAGGTGCCGCGCTTGCGCTCCTCCTGGCTCCCCACGGAGCGCGGCCGATCGCCCGAGCGCATCTGTGTGAGAGTCGCATGGCCGATCCGCTCGCGATGCTGGCCGCAACCTGGGGCGTGCTGATGGCGATTGCGCCGCTTCTCCAGATCCGCCGAATGCTGGTGCGCCGATCTTCGGCCGACGTTTCGATCGCCTACCTGGGCGTGCTCGAGGTCGGGTTCGTCCTCTGGGTCGCCTACGGCTGGTCGTCCGGAAACCTGGCCCTGATCATTCCGAACACGACCGCTCTGGTCGTCGGAACCGTCTTGATACTCGTGGCCTGGCGGTACCAGCGCCGTCCCGCCGTCCCGAACTGACGCCTGACCTGGAGGATGCAACCGTGAAGGCCATCGTGGTGTACGAGTCGCTCTGGGGGAATACCGCGGCCGTCGCTCGGGCGATCGCCGAGGGCATCGGCGGAGGGGCGCGCGCGGTGTCCACCGCGGAGGCAACTCCGGCCGCTCTCGCGGAAGCCGACCTGGTCGTTGCGGGCGCGCCGGTCCTCGGTTTCAGGCTGCCGACCGACGACATGCGTCAGAGCGTGCTGCGGACCGAGTTTCGGGCGCCGCGGCCGGCCGATCTTTCGCATCCGTCGATGCGTTCGTGGCTCGAGGGAGTGGCGGGTCGCGAGGCGGCGGTGACGGGCGCGGGCGGGCGCCGGCGGTTCGCCGCCTTCGAGACGGGGCTTCGATGGTCGCCCGGCGGCGCCACCGGATCGATCGCCGAGAAGCTGACCCAGGCCGGCTACGAACAGCTGCTCAAGGGCCGCCGCTTCGTGGTCAAGGGCCGCTACGGACCGCTCCGCGACGGCGAGCTGGACCGAGCCCGCCAGTGGGGGACCGAGCTGGCTGCCGCGCTCGCGTAGGGGTCGGGCTCGGGCTCTGGTCGAGGCCTCGTCGACCAGGACATTTGCCATATTGACAGTGACAGTGGCGACTGGCAATATACCGCCATGCCTGACTACACGATGTCGGAGCTGGCGTCTCTCACCGGGCTCCCGCCTCGCACGATTCGCTACTCCGTCGCCGAGGGCCTGGTGCGGCCGCCGGGACGGGAGGGAGCGGGGACTCGGTACCCGGAGCCAACGCTCGCGCGCCTGCGGCTGATCGCGAAGCTACGGGACACGCGTCTGCCCCTGGCGGAAATTCGATCGAGGCTGGCCGAACTGACGGACGAGCAGGCGGTCGAGCTGTCGGCCCAGGCGCTGACGCCGCCGGTCGTGTCCGAGTCGGCGCTGGACTACATCCGGGGCGTCCTGGCGGAACGGCCGCCGACGATGGCCGCGGACGTGATCGCTTTCTACGGCTCCGCGCCGCCCGCTACCGCCGCGTCCACCGGCGTGCCGCCCGGTCCGCCACCCGCGTCGGCGGGCCCGATGCCGGCTCCGATGGCCGGGCCCGCGGTCGAAGCGCGCTTCAGACAGGCCCGCTTCCTTCACCGGCAGGCTGCGTTCGCCCCGAACATGCCGTCAGCGGGGGTTCAGCCGCGGGCAGAGACCACCGAGCGTTCCGAGTGGGAGCGGATCGAGCTCGGGGACGGAATCGAGCTCCACGTGCGCCGGCCGCCGAACAGCCGGCAGAACCGGATGGTCGAGCGATTCGTCGCGCTCGCCCGTCAGCTGCAGAAAGAAGACGCGCCATGACCACCAACTCCGCGCCCGGGCTCACGGTTCGGACGGACCGCCGCCTGATCCGAGCCGCTCACCATTCCACTCGCTACGCCCTCGTGGAGATCGCCGCGCCGCCAGCGAGCGATGGCGCGGTACGGCCGAGAGTCAACGTCGCGTTCGTGCTGGATCGCTCGGGTTCGATGGGCGGGTCGAAGATCGCCCTCGCCCGGCAGGCGGTCCGGGAGGGGATCGAACGCCTGGCCGCCGACGACAGGTTCGCCGTCGTGGCGTACGACGACCGCATCGATGTGGTGGCCGCCGGCCGAACGGCCGCCTCGGACGCCAAACGCGATGCCATCCGCGCCCTGGAGTCGATCGACGCTCGAGGCCAGACCAACCTCGGCGACGGCTGGTTGCGCGGGGCCGAGCAGGTGGCCACCGAGTTGGATCCCGCCGCGGTCAACCGCGTTCTGCTCCTCACGGACGGCCTGGCGAATCAGGGCATGGCCGACCCGGCGCAGCTGACCGGACACGCGGCCGAGCTGCGGGCTCGGGGAATCTCCACCTCCACGTTTGGCCTCGGCGACGACTTCGACGAGCGGCTGCTCGGCGGAATGGCCGACTCGGGCGGGGGAGCGTTCCGCTTCATCGGCCGGGCCGAGCAGATCCCGGAGCTGATCGGCAGCGAAGTCGGGGAGCTGCTCGAAGTCACCGCCCGCGGAGTGGCGCTGCGTATCGCCGGGCCGGACGGGATCCGGATCGAGCCGCTCTCCACGTTCGCGTTCGACCGATCCATGCACGACGGCACGCTCCATGTCGGCGATCTGGTCGCGGACCAGGTCGTGCGGGTCGTCGTGGCGCTGACCTTCCCGCTCGGGGAGTTGGGAAGCGAGGCGGTCGCGGAGTTCTCGCTGCGCTCGGAGACCCTTTCGGGCACGACCGCGCTCGCGTGGACCTTCGCCGACGACGCCGCCAACGAGCACCAGTCCCGTGACCGTGACGTGGATCGGGTCGTCGCCCGCTTCTACGCGGACCGGGCGCTTCGCGACGCCGTGGACTTCAACCGTCGTGGCGAGTGGGAACAGGCGCGGCAGCGGCTTCGCTCCGTGGCTCGACGCATCCGCGACTACGCCGCGGGCGATCCCATCCTGCTCGGCATCGTGGCAGAACTCGAGCGAGAGTCGGAGGCCTGGGCCCGGCCGCGAATGGAGGAGGAGCGCAAGGTCCGCTACGCCGCGTCGGCGTATGCCCTGCGCTCCAGAAGCCAGCTCGGCGCCGCGGAGCGGCGGGAGCGGGAGTAAACGTTATGTGAGGTGATATCCGCGCGGTCAGCGGCCGGCCACGACCGCCAGCATTCGCCGCAGGCTGAACTTCTGGCCGTACATCAGGACGCCGGCGGCGTAGATCCGGGAGGCCACCCAGGCCGCGATCACGATCGCGACCAGGAGCAGCAGTCCGGCGCCGCCCACTTCGACAAGGCTCGCGGTACCGGCCTGAAGCCGCGACAGCATCATGTACGGCGAGAGGAACGGCACCCAGGAGAGGACCACGACCCACGAGGAGTTAGAGTCGACCACCCCGATGGCCGCGTAGAGGGCCACCATGGCAGCCACCGACGCGACGAGCGTCATGGGTGTCACGATCTGGTTGACCTCCTCCTGTCGGCTGACCAGCGAGCCGGCCGCGGCAAAGAGGACGGCATAGAGCAAGAAGCCCATCACGAAGAAAGCCGTGAAGGCGACCAGGAGCGAGGCCGTCAGGCCGGAGGGCAGGGTGAAGCCCACGGAGTCGCCGAGGACCGCCGATGCCACCTGGCCCTCGGCCAGCAGGCCCACCAGCGCGGCGGCCAGCATGGCCACGAACTGGAGCAAGGCCGCCGCGCTTACGCCCAGAACCTTGCCCGTGAGCACCTCGAACGGCGACGCGGCCGCGAGGATGATCTCCATCATCCGGCTGCTTTTCTCCTCCACGACGCTCTGGGCCACCCAGGTGCCGTACAGGACTATCGCGAGCAGCAGGAACATCTCCAGGCCGAAGACGACGGCGATGTTGGCGATCTCCTGAGCCGTCTGCTCGGGACTGGAGGCGGGTTTCGTGAGATCGGGCGAGCGGATCGTGACCGCCGGAGGTGCGAACAGGCTGGCTTGGTCGGCGCCGGTGATACCGGCCCGGGCGAGGCGGTCCGATACCGCGATCGAGGTCGCGGCCTGGCGGATGATCTGGGCGGTGCGGCCGCTCCCGGAGCTGGGCTCGGTGGTGTAGATGGTGAAGACGGTGTCGCCGGCGGAGTTGCGTTCGACGTCCACGAGGGCGGTCAGCCCGCCGTGCAGGACCTTCTCGCGGTCCGCGTCCAGGTTGATGGAGCTGGTCACGGCGTAGGCCTTGCGGTCGGTCTCCGGCGCATCGCCGCTTCCCGTGCTCGTCGGCGAGTTGAGCAGGGCGTCGAGCGTGGCGACGGCATCGGTCCGGAGGTCGGCGGCGCCGACGTACACGGCCACCTGAGCGGAGTCGCGGCTGAAGTAGCCGATCACGACCGGCACGAGGCCGATGAGGCCGGCGGCCATGGCGAGGAGCAGGGTCGAGACCACGAATGTCCGGGTGAACGCCCGAGCGACGAATTCACGTCGGGCCACGGCGTAGATGTTGGGTATATGCGCGAACGCCGCGGTTCTCATCGGATTGCCTCTCCTGCCGCCCCGGCCAGGGTCCTCTCACCCGCCGTGGTCACGCCAACCTTTTCGATGAAGATGTCCTCCACGGAGGGCTGGGCAATTTCGAATCGGGTGACGTACTCGTTTCGAGCCAGGGCCTCGCGGAGGATGAAGGCCGGGTCTGTGCCCGCTTCCACCTGGATCTCGTGGTAGTCGAGCCCGGCCCGCCGGACCCGGGCGCCGGCCCGGCTGTCGAGCCAGGGCATCTCGGGATCTCCGGCAACTCCGAGCCGGACGACCAGCCGGTTCGTCTGCCGCTTGACCTCCGGGACAGCCCCGGAGACGAGCACGCGGCCCTTGCTGATGATCGCGATCGAGTCGCACAGCTCCTCGACCATCTCCATCTGATGGGTGCTGAAGACGATCACCTTGCCCCGGTCGCGCATCTCGACGAACGCTTCCTTGAGCATCGCCACGTTGATCGGGTCAAGGCCGGAGAAAGGTTCGTCGAGGAGCAGGACGTCGGGATCGTGCAGGATCGCGGCAATGAACTGGATCTTCTGCTCGTTGCCCTTGCTGAGCTCCTCGGCCCGGCGGCCGGCGTACTCGGGGATGCGGAAGCGGCCGAGCCAGTGCCTGGCCCGACGAGCCCCCTCGGCACGAGGCACGCCGTGGAGCGAGCCGATGAACACGAGCTGATCGAGGACCTTCATCCGCGGGTAGAGACCGCGCTCCTCGGGCAGATACCCCCAGGTCCTCTTCGCCACGGACGAGCTCGGCTGGCCGCGCCACGTCACAGAGCCTTCGTCCGGGTCGAGGATGCCCAGAACGATCCGCATCGTCGTCGTCTTGCCGGCTCCGTTCGGACCCAGGAACCCGAACACCTGGCCGGGCTGTGCGGCGAAGCTGATGCCGTCGAGCGCCTGGACCTCCCCATACCGCTTGCGAATCCCGTCTACTACGAGCGCCATCCCCGAACTCCCCGTTCCACGCCACGACATTCGCGGCCTTCGCGTCCGGCGCCCCTCAAACGTGGGCGCCACGGTAGACGTTAGCTTCGTCGCGTCGCCGGGCGCCCTACTTTCTATCGAGAGAGGCTCGTTCTTCTGGTTGGATTCCGACGGCGAGGGCACCTCGGGGAGGGCCGGGCGGTGCCACCGGGCGGCCGGGCATCGTCCTCGCGCCGGCCCCCAGGAATCGTGCGCACTCGCCTGCCGGTCGTCGCTACACTCGTCCGAGCGGACGGGCTCGCCGGACCGCGCGACAGTGAGGAGACAGGTGGAGCGGCTGCGGGACGTCGACCTCGCCAGGGTGCTGATCGGGCTCATCGTCGCCGCGGTCGGCTTCTACTACTTCCTCACCAATACTCTGGGTCTGGCGCTGCCCCAGCTCGATTGGGATCGAGTCTGGCCGCTGTTCGTGATCGCGATCGGCCTCGGCATGGTCACGGCCAACTGGTTCCGCCACGGCGGAGGCAGACCCTGACGTCGCGCCGATAGGCCGAGTCCGGCCAGACTCCCGCCGTCGGTCGGCGGCCGGTCGGTCGCTCGGCGGTCGGTTGGCGCCGGCTCCTGATTGCGGCCCAGGTGCTGCATTCGCTCGACAGGAAGCCCCTCTCTCCGGGCGCGATCTGGACCGTCGCGGGCGACTCGCCGAATCTGGCGGCCACATCTCGATCGGTTGTGCGGAGTAGATACACTGACGCGAAACCGACTCGGAGGTCAGCCGGACTTGCTCTCGGACGCTCCTCGCCGCCAACTTGCGGGTCCTATCGCCGCCCTGATCGAGCGGCTGCCCAAGGTGGAGCTGCACGTCCACCTGGAGGGCACTCTGGAGCCCGAGCTGGCGTACGAGCTGGCGGCCCGGAACGGCATCCCGATGCCGTACGCATCCGCCGCGGAGATGCGCAGGGCCGCCATGGAGTTCACGAGCCTGCAGTCGTTCCTGGACGTCTACTACGCCGCGTGCGCCGCCCTCGTGACCCGGGCCGATTTCCGCGACCTGACGCTGGCGTACCTGGAACGGGCCAACGCGGACGGCGTCAGGCACGTGGAGCCTTTCTTCGATCCGCAGACTCACACCGACCGGGGCGTCGCGATCGACGACGTGATCGGCGGGATCCTCGACGGCCTGGCAGAAGGGGAGCGCCGCTACGGCATCACCAGCGGATTGATCATGTCGTTCCTGCGCCACCTGCCACCCGAAGCCGCCGACGTCACCCTGTCGGCCGCCGAGCCGTGGCTCGACCGGCTGGTCGCCGTTGGCCTCGACTCGAGCGAGGTCGGTTTTCCGCCCGAACCGTTCGCCGGAACCTTCGCCCGGGCCCGCTCGCTGGGCCTCAAGGCGGTGGCGCATGCCGGCGAGGAGGGCGAGGCCGAGCTCGTGGCCCGGACGCTCGATGCGCTGGCCGTCTCCCGGGTCGACCACGGTGTCCGGGCTGCCGAGGACCCGGCTCTGGTGCGCCGGCTGGCCGAGTGCGGCGTCACCCTGACCGCCTGCCCAAATTCGAACGTCCGGCTGCGCGTCTTCCCCACGATGGATCGCTCCCCGATCAAGCGCCTGCTCGACGCCGGCGTCGCGGTGACGGTCAACTCGGACGACCCGGCCTACTTCGGCGGCTACATCGGCGACAACTACCGCGCGATTGCAGCGGCTCTGGGTCTCACGGCGGCCGAGCTCGGCCGGCTGGCCGCCAACGCGATCAACGGCTCATTCGCCTCCGCGGAGCGCAAGCGCGAGCTATTCGACGAGCTAGCCCTGGCGCTGGCCGGGGGAGAGTAGTCCGGCTCGCCGGGGCGGCCCCCGGTCCGCGCTCGGCCGCGCTCGAGGTTCCCAGAGGGGGAATCGACCGTCCTCAGATGGAGCCGCAACCATCGCACGTTCGGGGTATCGTCTCGACAACTGGCCGAGCGGCCCCTAGTCATCGGCCGCGGCCGCGGCCCCGTACCGTCGTGGCTCGCCCCAGCACCCGCACCGCCCGCGACCGGGTGAGAAGGAGGATCGAATGCCCAGGGCAGATCGGATCGTCGACGTCCTCTCGGGGCGCGTGCCGGCGGGCAGCCGGGCCACGGTCCAGGGCTGGATCCGCACCCGTCGCGATTCCAAGGCGGGCCTGAGCTTCCTTCACATCCACGACGGCTCCTGTTTCGACGCCCTGCAGGCCGTGGCGCCCGCAACCCTGCCCAACTACAACGACGAGATCCTCAAGCTGACGGCCGGCTGTGCCGTCACGGTCACGGGCACGATCACGCCGAGCCCCGCGCAGGGCCAGGCAGTCGAGCTCCAGGCCGAGGAAGTCAAGGCCGTGGGCTGGGTCGACGATCCCGAGACCTACCCGATCCAGGCGAAGCGGCACAGCTTCGAGTACCTGCGCGAGGTCGCCCACCTGCGCGTCAGGACGAACACCTTCGGCGCGGTGGCGCGCGTCCGCCATACGCTGGCGACCGCCATCCACCGCTACTTCAACGAGCACGGCTTCTACTGGATCGCGACCCCGATCCTGACCGCGAGCGATGCCGAAGGAGCTGGCGAGCTGTTCCGCGTCTCCACGCTGGACCTGGCGAACCTGCCTCGCACGCCCGACGGCAAGATCGACTTCAGCCAGGACTTCTTCGGCAAGCCTGCTTATCTGACCGTCTCGGGCCAGCTCAACGTCGAGTCCTACTGCCTGGCGTTGGAGCGCGTGTACACATTCGGGCCGACCTTCCGGGCGGAGAACAGCAACACCAGCCGGCACCTTTCCGAGTTCTGGATGGTCGAGCCCGAGATCGCCTTCGCCGACATCCACGACGACGCGGACCTGGCCGAGGATCTGCTCAAGTACTCGTTCCGGGCACTGCTCGACGAGCGGCCGGACGACATGGCGTTCTTCGCGGAGCGCATCGACAAGGACGCGGTCACGCGGCTCGAGGAGCTGACGAAGTCGAGCTTCGCTCGGATGGAGTACGCGGAAGCGATCGACGTCCTGGAACGCTCCGGCCGCCCCTTCGAGTTCCCGGTGCACTGGGGAGTTGCCCTCCAGGCAGAGCACGAGCGTTACCTCTGCGAGGAATACGCGAAGCGGCCCGTGGTCGTCATGAACTACCCCAAAGAGATCAAGGCGTTCTACATGCGGTTGAACGACGACGGGCGGACCGTGGCGGCGATGGACGTCCTGGCACCCGGGATCGGCGAGATCGTCGGCGGGAGCCAGCGTGAGGAGCGGCTCGATGTGCTCGATGCGCGTATCCGCGAGACGGGGCTCGAGCCGTCGGTGTACTGGTGGTATCGCGACCTGCGGCGATACGGGACGGTGCCGCACGCGGGTTTCGGGCTGGGCTTCGACCGGGCCGTCGCCTACGCCACGGGCATGGCGAACATCCGCGACGTGATCCCGTTCCCGAGATACCCGGGCGGCGCCGACTTCTAGGCGGTTCTCTCGACCGGCACGAGCAGGCTCTTGGTGAACCGCTCGTGGCGAGCGGCGGCGCCCACGAGCAGTGGGATGAGGTCGTGGCCGAGCATCGGCCGGGCGAAGTAGTAGCCCTGGAACGAGGTGCAGCCGTGCTCGACCAGCAACGCCAGCTGCTCCTCGGTCTCGACGCCTTCGGCGATGACCGCCAGGCCCAGGTCCATGCCCAGGGCGATGATCGCCGAGACGAGCCGGGTGTCGCGCGGGCCGATCTGGAGGCTCGAGACGAATGAGCGGTCGATCTTGAGGATGTCGACCGGATAGGACGCAAGGTAGGCGAGCGACGAGTAGCCGGTGCCGAAATCGTCGATCGCGATTCGGACGCCGATGCCGCTCAGCTCCGACACCAGGGATATCGCGCTGCCGATCTCGATCAGGATGGTCTCGGTCAGCTCGATGATGAGGCGATGCGGATCCAGGCCGCTGCGGATCAGGGCGTTCCGAACGTCGGTCGCGAACATGGGGTCGCGGACCTGGAGCGCCGAGACGTTCACCGCGACGCCGGGAGCCGCGTCGCCGAGGCGTGCCTGCCATTCGGCCGCTTCGGAGCACGCCTCGTCGAGCAGCCAGCGGCCCAACGACACGATCAGCCCTGTCTCCTCCGCGATGCTGATGAACTCCTCGGGTTCTAGCAGTCCGCGAACCGGATGCTGCCAGCGGACGAGTGCCTCGCAGTCAGTAACGACGCCGTCCGGCATGGCGACGATCGGCTGGTAGACGACGGTGAACTGATGGAGGGCGATCGCCTGCTCGAGCTCGGCGCGCAGACCCATGCGTCGGATGACGCCGGCGTGCATCGCCTCCTCGAACACGACGAAGCGGTGCTTGCCCTGGCCCTTGGCCAGATACATCGCCACGTCGGCTTCCCGAATCATGTCCTCGCCGCTCTTGTCCGGCCCTCCGACGCTGATCCCGATGCTCGCCTCGATGTGGATCGCCCGTCCGTCTACCGAGACCGGACGTCCCAGGTTCTGGAGGATCCGCGAGGCCACGGCCTGCGCCGCCCCGACGTCGCCGCCGGGCAGCAGAATGCCGAACTCGTCTCCACCCAATCGGGCCGCAACGTCGGGCGAGCGGAGCAAGCCCGTCACCCGGTGGGCCACTTCGATAAGGACCGTGTCGCCGCCGCTGTGGCCCGAGGTGTCGTTGATCACCTTGAAGTCGTCCAGGTCGACGAACAGGACGGAGAGCGGGTCGCCGGTCTCGAAGGCGCTCCGGACGAGGGCCATGAACGACGCGCGGTTCAGGAGCCCGGTGAGGACGTCGTGCTCCGCCTGATCGCGCAGGCGGCCTTCCAGCTCGGCCCGCGCGCTGAGGGCGCGGCGGAGATCACCGACGGTCACGGCCAGGCGAACGGCCCAGAGCACTATCAGGACCAGGCTGGTCAGGGCGATCAGCGGCAGGTCCGCGACCAGGCCGCCGCCCCACTCCCAGAGCAGCAGCGCCGGCGCGAGGACGCACGAGAAGGTCAGGCCGAGGATTCGCAGCTGGGAGAGGGGACCCGCATCGCGACCGTCGAGCCGGCCGACACCGCGAGCCGACGGATGCATTCCGGCCGCGCCCCAGACGACGAAGCCGAAGGACCAGGCGAGGTCCTGCCACGAGCCGCCGACGTAGACATCGTTCAAGACAGCGTGCAGGCACCACAGGTTGCCGAACAGGAAGAAGGCGAGGGCCACGGAGAGCAGCTGGACGGCTCGGGCACGCTCTGGCGCGAGGAGCATGCCCACGAGCAGGACGCCGATCGCGCCGTCGATGACCGGATAGGCGATCGTGACCAGGGAGTCCAGGGTACCGAGGCCCGCCGTCCGGCCCAGCGCCGGCTGGATCAGGAATACCCAGGCGAGCAATCCCACGCCCAATG
Source organism: Chloroflexota bacterium (assembly GCA_027364875.1). Taxonomy (GTDB): domain Bacteria; phylum Chloroflexota; class Limnocylindria; order Limnocylindrales; family CSP1-4; genus Fen-1039. The sequence continues at coordinate 7,346 of DAHXON010000042.1, read as the reverse complement.
AGCCGATGACCGTGTCGAAGAGCGGTTCCCAGCTGGAGGCGAGGCCGCGAGGCCACGCCAGCGAGACCAGGCTGACGAGAAGGGCCGCATAGCCGCCGATGTAGATCACGTCCGCGATCGAGGCCGAGCCGCCGTTTGGACTCGCGACGGCCATGGCGGTCGACGACAGGTCTCCGAGGCCGAGCAGCGCGATGCCCAGCGCCAGGCCGTACCACGCACGGGTGTGGATCGGCCGGATCCGCCGCGTCCCGAGGCCGATTGCCGTGGCTCCGATGATCGCCGCGATTGGCGGAATCCACGTCCGCAGGCCGTTGCCGCCAACGGAGAACAGGCTGACGATGGCGAGCATCCCGAAGAACAGGTACGTATGCCAGCGGCGATCCGGCGAGAACGCGCGCTGAACTCTCTCTACCAGTGCAAGGCCTACCCCGCGCGCCGATTCCCGATTCGGCACTCCAGCCTCCGTTGTCGCCGGTGGCGTGGGTCATTCGTTCTGGCGAAGTGAGGCCTGACGCGCCCGCCCTGTCCAGACTGCGTCACCGTGACCGGAGCCTCACGACCGCCGAATGGTTCCGCCACCGAACCCCGAGGCGTGCAATCGTATGCCATGAAAGTTGTTATGTGGATGCAACTGTGGCCCGCGCGCACCGGAATCTGGTACTTCAGTTCTCGAAAAGTCCTGATTCGGTCTGCGGAGGAAGGCCCAGGGGTTCCGGAGGCGCGGGCCGGGCCGGATCCTCGGCCGGATCTCGATAGGTGCACTCGAAGCGGTGCCGTCCCGGGCCCGCCTCGAGCTCGGTCCAGCGTGGATCGGGCAGCCTCACCATCGCGGTGGCTCCCACCGGAACCAGCACGTCGCCGATCAGCCGGCCGGCGGCCCTGCTCCAGGACACCTCGGCGCGCCCGTAGGGGGTGTCATGCCCGGCACGGGCGCGGGACAGGCCGCCGCCGGGGCGGGGTGCCACGAGGATTCGCCGGTAGCCCGGCTCGGCCGGCGCCAGTCCGGCCACTGTTCGATGGAGCCAGTCGGCCATGGCTCCGAGCGCGTAGTGATTGAACGAGAGCATGTCGCCGGGGTTGAGCCGTCCGTCGGGAAGCATGCTGTCCCATCGCTCCCAGATCGTGGTCGCGCCCATGGTCACCGGGTACAGCCAGGACGGGCAGTCGCGGCGGAGGAGCATGTGATAGGCGGAATCGACCGCTCCCGCGTTCGTGAGGGCGTCGAGGATCACGCGGCCGCCCACGAACCCCGTCCCGACCCGGTGGTCGTTGGCCGCCACGATGTCGACGAGCCTCCGCCCGGCGCGTTCACGCTGCGTCTCGTCGAGCAGGTCGAACTCGAGCGCGAGCGAGAATGCCGTCTGGGCGTCGCCGACCACGAGGCCGTTCGGGGAGACGTACTCCGCTCGGAATGCCTCGCGGATCTCGTCCGCGCGCTGCCCGTACCGGCGCGCGTCCTCGACTTCGCCGAGTATCTGGGCGATCCGGGCCACGAGCCGGGTGGTCAGCGCGTGGTACGCCGTCGCGATGAAATACTTGTCCGTGCGGGCGGCTTCCGGGGCATCCGCCGGTGCGGATGGATCGAGCCAGTCGCCGAGGTGGAGCCCGCTCTGCCACAGGTGAGAGGGACCTGCTATGGCGGCCACCTGGTCGACCCAGGTTTTCATGCTGTCGTACTGATCGCGCAGGATCCCGGCGTCGCCGAAGCGGCGGTAGAGGACCCAAGGCAGTATCACCGCCGCGTCGCCCCAGACCGACGACGGCGTGAGCGGGAAGGTGATCTGGAACCAGGGGATCCAGAAGGGCACCGTGCCGACGGTCGACTGCGCGGCGGCCAGATCGCGCAGCCAGTTGGCGAGCATCCCGGAACACTCATAGAGGAACGTGGCGCTCGGGGCGAAGACGCCGAGATCGCCGCCCCAGCCGAGCCTTTCGTCACGCTGCGGGCAATCGGTCGGGACGTCCATGAAGTTGCCCCGCATGGTCCAGACGACGTTCTCGTGGAGCCGGTTGAGCAGCGGGTCCGAGCACTCGAACCAGCCGGTCCGGGCCATGTCGGTGTGGATGACGACCGCGCGGATGTCGGCCGCGCTTGGCCGGCCGGCGGTTTCTGCCCGGCCGGTGGCTTCTGCCGGGCCGGGGGACTCGGCCCGGCCGGTGGCTTCGGCCGGGCCGCTGGACGGCCAGCCCGAGACCTCCACGTACCGGAAGCCGTGGTACGTGAACTCCGGCTCCCACTCTTCCGCGCCGCCGCCCGCGAGGGTGTAGCGATCCACGGCGGCGGCGCCGCGCAGCGGCCGGGTGGCTACTTCGCCGTCCTCGAGCACCTCGGCGTGGCGGAGGGTGATCGTGGCGCCGGCCTCGCCCGCGACCATGATCCGCACCCGGCCGACGAGATCCTGCCCGAAATCGACGAGCGTCTTGCCGGAAGGCGAGGTGGTGATCGCGACCGGCTCGATCTCCTGAATCCGGCGGATAGGCGGGCCGACCGGCGCCACCAGCGCTGCCTTCTCGGGTCCGAGAACCCGGACGGGCGACCAATCGACGGCGGCGATTCTGGCGTCGCAGGTTTCGCCCGCGTACAGGCCGGACGAGACGATCGGGCCGCGCGACCACTGCCAGCGCTCGTCCGTGGCGAGAGTCTCCACGCGCCCGTCCGCGTAGCGGATCTCGAGCTGGGCGAGGAGCGCCACGTCTTCGCCCCAGATGCGGCGGCTGCCGCCGTGGAACCCCAGATGACCCACGTACCAACCTTCGGCCACGGTCGCCTCGAGGATGTTGCGGCCGGCCCGAAGGAGCGGTCCCACGTCGTAGGTCTGGTAGCGGAGCCGCCTGTCGTAGCTCGTCCACCCGGGCGCGAGAACGTGGTCGCCGACCCGCCGGCCGTTGACCTCGGCCGTGTAGACGCCGTGCGCGCTCACGTACAGTCGGGCGCCGGCTATCTCGCCGCCGGCTTCGAAGGCCAGCCGGAAGATCACTGGAGGTCGATCGGGCCGGTCGCCTTCGTCGCGGTCCGGCCCCACGAGGACGGCCGACCAGTCGGACGCGGCGAGCAGCCCGGCCTCTACCGGAGCCCACTCGCTCCAGGCCGATGGATCGGGCTCACCTGCGCCCCAGACTCGAACCCTCGCCCGACGGCGTTCGCGGGATGCCAGTGCGGGCGCGCCCCAGGGCACGAGCACCGACTCGTCGGACTCGACCCGCCCGCCGCTCCATCCATTCGGTGGCCTGCCGCTCGCGGCCGGATCTCCCGGCGCGTCGCCGCCGCCAGCGACCTCGATCTCGCAGGCCTGCTGCCGCCACCCGGCGACGTCGCTGGTTGTCAGCCACGAGAGGCGCGGCCGGTCTTCGCCGATCCCCAGCGGCTCCCGGTGATGCTCGAAAGTCAGGCTGTGGACCAGAACAGACATTGACGCGTCCTCGAGTCGGGGATGCCGCTGACGAACGGCACGCTGGTCAGTCGATCGTAGCGGTCCGCGACCGATCCTGATCGTTCGGGCCCGCGAGCACTCCGTCGGAGTGCGGGTGCCAGGTCGGCGGAAGCGGCGGCACCGGACGTGCGAGCGAGGAGCTGGCTCTCGCCTCTGCCTGGGCGCGGCCGCCGATGCCGCTCACCGCGTCGTCGGCCTCGACGCACAGCGACCCGACGGCGCAGGCGAAGTTGAGCGCGGCAACCGGATCGCGGCGATCGAGGACCGCGGCCAGGAAGCCGGCGATGGTGGTATCGCCCGAGCCTGTGGTTCCGCGAACGCCGACCTCGAAGACGGGCGACCAGAGCTCGCGATTCGACCAGGCGCCGGCGTCGATGCCGGGCAGGCGACCGCGGAGGTCGGCGATCCGGCCGGCCGCGGCGGTGCGCAGGTAGAGGCCGTTCCGCCCGAGCTTGACGCCGGCGATCGCGCAGCCGAAGCTCAGGCACTCCTCCGCGAGCCCCCTGATCGTCGCGTCGTCGGGAATCGAATCCTCGGTTCGTACCTCGCGCCCGGACCCGCGGAGCATTCGCTCGAGCTCTCCCAGGCTCGGCAGGAAGATGTCCGTGACCGGCAGGACGCGTTCGAGCAGCCGGCGCCAGTCCACCTCGCCGACGCGCTCGTCGGGCTCGGCCATGTCAAGCGAGGTCGCGATACCGTCCGCGTGGGCGGCCCGCAGGATTGCCTCGAGTTCAGCTCCATCGCCCTCGCAAAGCCCCCGCATGAGTGGCGGATAGCCCACGTGCAGCAGCTCCGCGCCGCGAAGCGCTTCCGGCGTGAGGTCCCGGGCCCGGAAGTCGTCGTTGGCTCCGGGATAGTGGAGCACGATCCGGTCGGTGTCGGGCGAGCTCAGGATCACGCTGTAGGAGGTCCGGGCACCGGCACGGACGACGAGCCCGCTCCCGAGCCCCGGGGACTCCAGCTCCAGGACGTCGCGCAGCACTCCGCCCAGCGGATCGTCGCCGGCAAGCGCCACGAGGCGGGTTCGCACCCCGAGCCGGTGCATCGCGATCCCCGTGTTGGACACCGATCCGCCGGTCGAGATGGTCATCGGCTCGACGATCCGCAGCGCACCGGGCCGAAGGTCCAGCGCTCGGCTGCCCAGGCCCGGCATCAGGTCGAGGCAGATGTGGCCGGCCACGACCGCCCGCGGGAGTTCGGCTGTTTCGGCGAGCGGGCGTGACAACCTTCGATCCTCATTTGCGACCGCTTCGACGGGTCCGGCGCCGGGGTGAGGCCGCGGGTCCCGGCGCGGTTACGAGGACATTGTGGCGAGCGGATCGCTTGCCTGCCGGGGCCCCTTCGCGAAAGGCGCCGGGCCCAGCGGTTCCGCTTTCGGGTAGACTCGAAAGCCGCGTCCGCGACTCAGTGAGGGTAGCCTGGAGTGCCTCGTCCGGCAGTAGCGATAGCGCTTCCGAGCGCCGAACACGACGCTGTCCGGCGCCACCTCGACGAAGCCGGCTACGAGGCCCTGTCGGTGGCCTCGGCCGACGATCTCGAGCGCATCCTGCGAAGCGGAAAGGACGTCGGCCTTGCCGTGCTCGACGTCGAGAACGACTTCGACGCGGCTCTGGAGATGTACGCGCTGCTCCACGAGGGCGGCCGCCACATCCCGGCCCTGCTCCTCATGCCGCCGCGATCGTTCGGGCGGATAGGGCTCGGCTCGAGCCAGGTCAGGGACGAGTACTTCCAGCGGCCCTATTCGGCGGAGTCGTTGCGCTGGCGCATCGAGGCGATGCTGATACGGGGCGAGGCGGCGTCGGAGGATGCGGTTCTGAGCCTGGCGCCTGCGCCGGCGGGGTACGCAGACCGATCCATCGACAGCCTGCCATCTCCAGACGCCGAGCCCGCGCCGCCCTCGGCGCCGGCGACGGGCCCTGAGCCCGACCAGCCGCCCGCGGCGGGCCACGTGATCATCGTGTTCAACCCCAAGGGCGGGGTAGGCAAGACGACCATCTCCATCAACCTCGGAGCGGTGCTGCAGGCCCGCAAGAGCCAGAGGGTGCTCCTGGTGGACTGTGACACGATCACAGGGCACATAGCCTCGTCGCTCGGGATGGAGCGCCTGCGTACTCTGGCCCAGGCCTGGAACGAGCAGGCGGCCAGCGGCGGCCCCACGGAAGGGATCGCCCAGATTGCCTCGGTCCACAGCTCCGGGGTCTCGGTCCTGGTGCTCGCCTCGTCGCCACTCCATACGGAAGTGCTCGAGCCGATCCGCGTCGCCTCGGCAGTGGCCGACGCCCGCAGGTCGTACGACTGGATCATCCTGGACATGCACCCGGACTACGGGCCCCTCAACCAGAACCTGTTCGCTCTCGCGGAGCGGATCCTGGTCCCGGTCACACCGGACGTGCCGTGCATCCGAGCCGCGGTCCAGTTCCGCGAAGTGGCCGACGAGCTGGGGCTCCGAGACCGCATGGCGATCATCATCAATCGCGCCAGGAGCGGCGTGGCCTCGGGCGACGTCGAGCGCGTCGTCGGCATCCAGGCGCTGGCGCGGATCCGGTCGGCCGGAATGCTGTTCGTCAAAGCCGCCGACCAGGGCCGCTCGGCCGTAGAGGTGTCGCCGGCGTCGCGCGTGGTCGGCGACCTCGAAGTCCTGGGTGGCCGCCTGATGGGTTCCATAGCCGGCACGCCGTCAGCCGGGGATGGGGCACGCAGGTGGATCCCGGTCTCGGTCCGCAACCTCCTGGATCGGATCACGTCGAAGGCCTGAGCGGGCAAACCGGCGGGTAAGTGCCGGGTAGCCCGCGAGCGACAGGGACGGGCGGGCCCGCTAGGGTCGCTTGCCGGAGACCGACTCGAGCCGTTCGACCAGTCGGAGGAGCTCGGCCACCTCGGATTTCTTGAGCTCGCCGGTCTGGAGAGCCACGAGCAGCAACTGCTTTCGGCCCAGCTCGTCGGCGTCGAGCAGCACCTCGACGAGCGTGGACTGGGCGTCCTGGCGCTCTTCTTCGGTCTTGGGCTGCTTCCGATTGAAAACCATGGTGATCCTCCGCGGGCACTGGATCGGGGGAGCCCGCGCGGGTAATCATTGGCGCGATGGGCTCGGGCCAGTCTACGCCGAAGGTACGGCCCGAGAACGCCAAAAGGACCCGCCCCGCCTGTGACCGGGGTGCCACCAGCCGGTACCGGAGCGAACGTCCGGAGCGAAGCGCCGCACGCCTCCTAGCATCGATTTCTATCGATTGAGGATGCAACTGTGGCCGCAAGACAAACGCTGACTCCCACCCACCCCCTCTCCATCGTCGATTCCGGCGAATATCGGGCAGGCGTCTGCAACATCGGGCCGGCGGAAATCGCCCGTCGCCGCATGGCCGGACACTTCGGCCTGATCCTGAGCGTCGTCCTCCTGGCCCTTCTGGTTCTCGTCCACGCCCCGAGCCCCTGGCGGCTTCTCCTGATCCTGCCGGTGGGGCTGTCCGCGTCCGGATACCTCCAGGCGAGGTTTCACTTCTGCGCCAACTTCGGATCCCGAGGTGTCTACAACTTCGGCGGGGTAGGCACCGTGCAGCAGGTGCAGAGCGCGGCTGACCTGACTCGGGACCGACTCCGCGCTCTCCAGATAGGTCTCGGCAGTCTGGCGATCGGCGTGGTCGTCGCGGTCGTGGCGGTGCTCCTGCCACTCTGAGCTCCCATCCGAGGGCGGCCGCTCCACCCGCCCGGGTCCGCTCCGCCCGGAGCCCGGCCGCGAGCGAGTGGCAAAGCTCCTGACGTCGTGAGATGCTGTCGGCCGAGAAATCGGCCGCCGGTTGTCAGCGCCGCGAACCCGTGCGCGAGACCGCAGACGGCCGGACCGTCGCGCATCTCCCAGGGCAGACGCCGGGGCTTGGAGGTCAGTCGGTGAGGACGCCGGATCTGGACGCAGACGACGAC
>DAHXON010000041.1:2730-30939 GCA_027364875.1 Chloroflexota bacterium | reverse complement strand
GCAGTGGGCCGATTATGGCCGAGCCACGCACGGGAGCCACCGCGACCCTGCTTCCCGATGGTCGAGTGCTGATCGTCGGCGGAGCCAACTACCACCCGGGCTCGGACTCATCGAGCTACAGAGCCGAGCTGATCGATCCGTCTCATCCATCGGCCAACCCCAAGCTGATCGACTCCCAGAACGCGTCGACGGCCGTACGGCTCCTTGACGGACGCGTTCTGGTGGCGGGAGGAGTCAGCGATTTCGGCGTGCAGGGGAGCATCTTTTCGGCAACACCGCAGGTTTTCGATCCCGCTTCGAGGACGTTCACTCCCGTGAGCGCAATGAACGCGCCGCGTATCGGATCGGCTGAGATCCTGATCCAGGACGGTCGAGTTCTGTTCTTCGGAGGGACGACCGCGGACGGCGCGCCCACAACTACGGTCGAGGCCTTCGATCCCGGCAGCGGGACCTTCCAGGTGATCGCCACCGGGTTCCCGGAGATCAACGACTTCAGCGCAACGTTGCTGGACGACGGCGAGATCCTGATCGCCGGAGGGGCTACCAGCGACTGGAAGATCACGAACGCCAGCTGGCTGCTCAAACCTTGATGACATCGAGACACGTGAGAGCCGTCGCCGGGGCCGCGGCCCTGTGCGTGGCCCTGGTGGGTTGTTCCGGCCGGGCCGCGCAGCCGTCGCCGACAGCGACGCCTCCCGTGGCGCCGACTCCCACCGCGTCACCTGTTCTTAACTGCACGGCCCCAGCGGTGCTCGCGCAGGTGGACCAGCAACTCGCCGGACGGGACTTCGAGGCCCACTACCTCACAATCGGCGAGAAGTTGACGCTCTCGGTGTGGCTGGTGGACCCGGAGATAGACCCGGCGGCGCCGCCTTCGGGCGTGGCTGCTGCCGACCGTCAGGCCGTGGCTCGCGGTCTGTCGATCTCGTACCAGCTGGTCGACCAGATTCCCTGCGTCCGGTCGGTGTTCGATCAGGTCAATCCGATGATCGTCGACAGCCGATTCCAGCACTGGTACAAGGACTTCCTCCCGGTCAGGGCCTTCGTGGGCCTGCACGACCCGACGACGAGCGAGCTGATCGCGGCGGTCGAGGCCGCCGGGACGGCAATCGCGGAGCCGCGCAAGACGGCCCCGCAGACAGCTCAAACCCCGGCGGCGGGTTCCTGCGGTTGGCCTGCCGCACGAGCAGCCGTCCAGGGCAGTCTCGGCGCGGACAACACGGCGGCCTACCTGATCATCGGCGCCGGCCTCGTGGAACCGGGCAACCTGAATCCCAACTCAGCCGACGACGTGGGCGTTGAAGTTCAATGGACCGTGGCCGACACCTCGGCGGCAGCCGATCTTCTGGTCCGAGAGCGCCTCGGCCACGTCGCGGAAGTCCTGGCCTGCCTGTGGCCGGCCATCGACTCGCTGGAGGCCTTCGTCGTGGATCCGGCGGGTCGGACCCTGGTCTATGCCATCGTCCCCGGGTCGGTCGTCCGAGCGAGGCTGATTCCACTGCCTCCGAGTCTGGTCCGCATCTATCACATGCCGCCCGCAACGCAGCCTTGAGGGCGGTTCTCTTCCCGAGAAGAGCCTAGAGGCCGGGCGACGAGACTGGTACGTAGCCGCTCTGCTTCACGACGCGCTGGCCGTCCGGAGAGAGCAGCCAGTCCCGGTAAACGAGGGTCGGGCTTCCAGCCGCCGCGTCCTTGCGCGTGACCACGTACACCTCGGCCGCGAGCGGGTAGGCGCGCGAGGAGATCGAAGCCGACGTGGGCTTGACTCCGTCCACTCCGATCATCTTGACCTGCGGATTGGAGAACATGACCGCGGCGTAGTAGTAGACCGAATAGCCGAGGCCGAGCCTGTCGCCGCCGTCGCCGGTCACGGGATTGCCGCCGAGCGCGTCGTACGGCCCGACCATCGTTTTGACGATCATTTCCGGAGCGTCGACCATGGGTGTGGTGCCCATGACCATTGCCTTCATCAGCTCCTGGCTGCCTGAGTTGGGCTCGCGCTGATAGGCCCGGATCCGGGCTGCTTGATCGCCCGTGTCGACGCCGGCCGCGCTCCAGGTGCTTATCTTGCCGGCGTAGATGTCGCGCAGCGTTGCGAGCGGCATGTTCTCCGTGGGGTTGTTCGTGTTGACGAGGAAGACGAAGGCGTCGAGCGCGAAGGCGTGCGTCTCGAGCTCAACGCCCTTTGCCGACGCTTCCGCCAGCTCGTCCGGCGAGGGCAGGCGGGCTTCGAGGAGCACGTCCGTCTTGCCCTCGATGAGGTTCACGTAGGCGTTGTGCGTGGTGCTGAACTTGATGCCGGTGATCTTCGACGCGGTCTGGGACGAGACGGCGGCGTTCGGATCTGGCACGTACGTTCGCTCCGTGTTCGCCGACGCCGGCGCCGACCAGACGCACGGAACGCCCATGAGGTCGCACGCCAGCAGGCGGGCCAGGGGCCCGGTGGTGGTGGATCCGTCGACCCTCGGGTGGTTGGCCAGAATCTGGGACCTGATCGCCGGAATCCCAGACGCCGAGCTGCCGGGCGCAGCGCAGCTCAGGACCATGCCGGCCGCCAGGGCCGCGGTGCCGAGGACGATCCCCATCGAACGCGGTTTCTTCACGATGCCCCTCCGAAATCCGGCCCGCGATCCCATCCCTCGGCGCCACCGAGCCCGAGCATAGCACCGGCCGGAGCCGCGGCCGGGTCTCCGTCGGTGTCGGGATCGACGCGGCAGCCCGCACGCCAGTGACGCCACCGGGTCATCCTTCGGGGGTCTGCCGGCGAGCCGTGGCTCAGCCTGGGGCGTAGATCGTCGCCTGTATGTTGGACCAGATCGGCACATAGCCGGCGTCCGCGACCTGCCTCTCGATCGCGTCGAAGACGCCGGCGCTGAATCCGGGCGGCTCCACCACCACGAGCCCCGGCCGCGCGGCGAGCTGCGGCGCGAGCTGGTCGAAGCCGAGCAGCCGTCCGCCCTCGGTATGGATGTTCAGCAGCGGATCGAGCGAGATCGAGGTCTCCATCGCGCCGGTGAACACCCCGATCGGGACGGCGTGCCATTGCTGGAAGTCGCTGGCGATGTGGAGGACCACGCTCGAAGGCCCGATGCGGCCGGCCGATTCGAGCGATCGGATCTGATCTACAACCTGCTGGCGGGGCGCGTCGATGATCGTTCGAGTGTTCGGGTAGCCAAAGAAGTCCCAGTAGCCTCTCTCGGCCTCGCGCAACGCCAGACCGAGGGATTCGGCTCCGCGGTGCTCGCCGATCTGCAGGTTGGAGACCTGCGGCGCTTCGACAACCGAGGTGTCGAGGGTGACCGGCCCGAGCGCGACGGGTGAGGTGATCGGATACAGCGAAACGACCAGGAACAGGAACACGGCAATCGGCCGCAGGATCGACAGGGTTCGGAGCCGCCAGACGGCCGATATCGCCGCCGCGGCGCCGAGCGCGAGCACGACCGGCAGCCAGTACTCCACGGTCTTGGGCACTTCGTAGTGCACCGCCTGTTCCGTGAGGCTCGCCACGCCGAAGACGCTCGCGGACGCCCAGGCCGCCGCCCCCGCACCGACCGCGGAACCGAGGAGTATCCATCCGCGCTGCGGTCGCAGTAGGGCCAGGAAGGCCCCTACGAGACATGCCGCCACCAGCCGTCCGAACATGTCGATCTGGACGATGGGGTAGTCCTCGGCCAGGTTGAAGTGCGTCTGGGTTATCCGAAGCGCGGCGACGATGCCGACGACAACCAGCACGGTCCTTACGACGCCGGCCGTCTCGGCGGTGTCGAACGACCACTCCGAGATCACGGCCGCGGCGTCCGTCCGCCCGAGCAGGCGGACGAACCCGGCGATCAGGGCGGCCAACGCGAAGGCCGCGCCCAACCCGGCGAGCAAGGCGATCGCCCCGACCCAGGACGGCGCCTCCACGGCGCCCATGGTCAGCGCCTGGGGTATGGACATGACGGCGGCGCCGCCGAGGGCCGGTATGAGCCGCGGGCCGAGCTGGATCGGGTAGAGGATCAGGACCCCGATGGCTGCCGCGAAGGTGATCATCCCGATCAGCGGATGCATCAGGACCGTAGCGGCGAAGGCGAAGGTCAGAGCCAGGTCCGGGCGGAAGGAAGGTGCCGGCCGCCATTCGGCGATCACCCGCAGCTCGTCCGCGATACAGGCGAGGGCCCACAGGGCCAGCGGAAACGCGGCGACGGTCCCGCGCGTGTCCGGCAGCCGGAGGAAGGTGAAGGTGAGCGGGAACGTCAGCAGGATCCAGAAGCTCGCGCTTCCACCGAACATGGCTCCGGCGGCCCGGCGGAGGGCGAGGGCCATGAGGATCGCCAGGGGCGTGGCGAAGGCCGCTTCGGACAGGATCGCGTCCAGGTTCGTGATGGTGGTCAGCTGGCCAAGCAAGGCCACGTAGCCGAGCATCAGCCGCGATGGGCCGTAGATTGGCGAGGGCGACGTGATCAGAGTTGCGAAGTCACCGAACACGCGGATGTGTTCCACTGGGGCAACGTGGTTGGGCAGCACGTCCATGAATGGGGCCGCCGGCGAGGCGAGCTGGACGATCAGCGGGCCGGCCCAGATCGCCAGGACAAGCGGCCACCAGGCGAGCGGGCGGCGGAGGCGTATCCTCGGTCGGGCGGTCAAGAGCGACCAGCTGCCGGCCTCGGTGCCCGTCCGGAAACGAACCAGCAGGTATGTGCCGAGGACGGCAGCGTGCAGCAGGACCAGCTCCGGCCAGCCGAAGAGCCCCACGCTTCCCAGGACGAACAGCACTCCCGCGTCCAGCAGCACCGCGGTCGCGAGCCCTGCAAGGATCAGGTCCGACAGCGACCTGAACGGCGCCGCGCTTGCCAGCCTGACCACGATCGCGCCGGCAAGGATGTTTGCCGTGGTTGCCGTCGCGAGGAGGATCGCCGCGGGGCCAGTGACACCGAGCTGGGAGAGGATCCCGTTCCATGCGCCTCCGTAGGTGAACCCCCAGCTCGCGGACGTGGCAACTACCTGGAGTCCGGAGACCAGAACCAGGCAGGCGACCAGCAGGATGACGCTGCCGAACTGGAGGTCATACGCGCGGCCGAACAGCAGAGTCGCCAGGCCGAAACCCCGCGCGGAGCGCGGCGCTGCCTCGGATTGAGAGGCAGCTGCGGATCCGGCAGTTGAGGATGGAGCAGTCGCGGGCCCGGGGGCATCGGACCGGCCTGCCGGAGGTGTTGCGGCGGATTCGGTGCGTTCGCTCACCGCCAGATCATCCCACAGCCTATTTGAGGGCGACCCCGAGCGCCGCAATGACCGCCCGGCCGGTACGATGATCCCGATGACGACCCTGACCCGGGACCGTTGCCCTTCCTGTGGAGCCTGGCTGATCCTCGTCGAGGTGGAGTACGTGGCGCCCGAGTGGCGGCGCTATCCGGAGATCGGCAATCGGGTCGTCTACGAGTGCCCCAGCTGCCACGGCGAGTACGAAACCTGGGCCCATGAGGTGGACCCGATCGAGGAGATGACTCGGGCCCGCCGCTCACTCCGAAGCCAGCTGGCCTCGCGGCGGCCGTTCGACGTTTCCTGATCCGTGTCGTTGACGAGCTGAGCCCGCCGCCGGGAAGGCAGCGGGCTCAGCGTCCTGGCCCGAGCGAGTCCTCGCCGTGCGTACGGGCGGGGCTCGACTCGCTACCGGTTCGCTACGCGGCGTGGGGAGGCCGCCGCCGCGCAGCGCCTGTCAGCGGTTTCCGCACGGGAAGCCGCCGAACGGGAAGCCGAGCTTGATCTGGCTCTTGCCGGCGAACTTTCCGGTGTCGTTGAAGGTGTCGCGGTCGGTCGCCGTCGGCATTGCCGAGGCAGCGGGCATTGCCGAGGCCGTCGGCTGGGGGCTCATGTCGTCCTTGTCGACCGAGGTCATGTCGTCCTTGTCCGCACCGGCCGTGCTTTCGCAGGACTCGGCCGGGGCCTTGGACGTCCCCGCCAGCGGGACCGGGGTCGGCGTGGCTGACGGCATCGGGCTCTGGGTCGGCTTGGTGGTGGTCATGGCGCTCGGGCTGGCCGAGGCTGTGGCCGTGGGCGAGTCGACATCGGTTCGCGAAGCGTCGATGTCGGTCTTCCCGTTCGTGTCGTCGCCGTTGTGGTCGGCGGCAGCGCTGTCCTTGTCCGTCGATGCGCCGGTTTCAGTGCCGGACTTGTCCAGGTCCTTTGCGTCTACGTCCTTCGCGTCCACGTCCTTGACGCCCTCGACGCCGGGCACGCATCCGGGCGCGATCGACGACGTTGCCTTGGGACTGGCCGTGGCGCCTGCGACCTCGGAAGTCTCGGCGGCCTTGGGTTCGGGGGTCCGGGTGCCGTTCGCGGTCGCACCCGCGGTCGGCGACATCGATGCCGACGCCGTGGCGCCGGGCGCCGTGGCGCCGGGCGCATTGGCTGCTATCACGGCCGAGGAGAGCAGGGCGAACAACGCTACGGTCCCGATCAGGGCGATCAGGATTCGGCCGGGATTCATGTGGCTGGAGAAGCTCCGCATAGGGACACTCGCCTTTCTGTTGCTGTTGGGGCTGCGCATTGGAGCGCGTGTCGCGAGGCTGGAACGACGGCACGGCAGGCCTGTTACGGAAACCAACCCAACCCGGTAGGCCCGAGTGCGAGGTCGTCTCGCGAGGTGCTACCGGCGAGCGTGTGAGTGGAGCGACGTTCGGGCCCGCGGAGGCGCCGACCGGGCGCCAAGTGCCTGATCCCGGCCTAGAATGTCCGCCAACCAGCACACGAACGCCGCACCAATGGGTCCGCGAGGCACAGCCGGCGGCGGAGGATCAGGCATCAGCACGAGAAGGCGCGAACCGCAGCGCCGAGGAGGCGAAATGGCGACGTTGATGGGGAGGGCCGGAACGGGCGAAGAGGGCGGCGAAGTCTCGAGCGCTGTGCTCGGCCAGCCGTTGCTCGGCCTGACGTTCGACGACGTCCTGCTGATCCCGCAGTACTCCGAGATCCTCCCCGGCGACGCCAGCGTCGCAAGCCGTTTCTCGCGCCACATCACCCTCAACACCCCGGTCGTGAGCGCGGCGATGGATACCGTCACCGAAGATCGGATGGCGATCTCCATTGCCCTCGAGGGCGGGATCGGAGTGGTTCATCGAAACCAGGCGCCCGAACGCCAGGCCGAGCAGGTCGCGGCGGTCAAGACCGCGGCGGTACCCGGCGACGCGACGATCGCCAACGTCGACCGCTCCGGGCGACTCCGGGTGGCAGCCGCGGTCGGCGTGGGCGTCGACTCGATCGCCCGAGCCGAAGGCCTGGTGAGGGCCGGCGTGGACGCCCTGGTGGTCGACACTGCCCACGGACATACGCGCAACGTCATCGAGGCGATCCGCCGCTACCGCGCCGCGTACGGGAGTTCCATCGACATCGTGGCCGGAAACGTGGCCACTCCCGACGGGACGGCCGCGCTCATCGAGGCGGGCGCGGACGGCGTCAAGGTCGGGATCGGCCCGGGCTCCATCTGCACCACGCGGATCGTGGCCGGCGTCGGCGTTCCGCAGCTCACCGCGATCATGATGTGCGCTGCCGCGGCGCACGCGCACGACGTTCCCATCGTCGGCGACGGGGGCATCCGATACTCGGGCGACATCGTCAAAGCCCTTGCCGCGGGCGCGGATTCCGTCATGCTCGGCCGGTTGCTGGCGGTCGCTGAGGAGAGTCCCGGCGAGTCCGAGCGTGTCGGCGGCCGCGTCGTCAAGGAATACCGTGGCATGGGCTCACTAGGCGCCATGTCGGCCGGCAGCGACCGCTACCCGCAGATCGACCGCCACAAGCTCGTGCCGGAAGGAGTCGAGGCGCGGATCTCTGTCGAGGGGCCGCTCTCGGACATCCTCTACCAGCTCATCGGCGGTGTGCGCGCCGGCATGACCTACTGCGGCGCCGGCTCGATCGAAGAGCTTCGGACTAACGCCCGCTTCGTCCAGCTGACGCAGTCCGGCCAGGTCGAGTCCCACCCGCACGACATCGAGCTGGCGCGCTCGGCTCCCAACTACCGCTAGCCGGCGCACGCTTTCGAGCGCACTCGACGCGCGCGTCGCTCCGAACTCTCAGGCCGAAACCGGCCGCCGCCGCAAACTTACGATCGGCCTTATCTCGTCTTGTTTGTCGGGAGCTTCACAATCCGACAACGAAACGAGGGTGCATGGCAATGGAGGGGCATCTGGCAGTGACCGATCGCCGCGCCACGGCTGCCGAGGAGTATGTGCGAGCCACGCGTGACTGCGTGCCGGACGCATACCGCCTTGCCGGATACCTGCTGGGTGACGAGGCGGAGGCACAGGACGCGGTCCAGGACGCACTTGTCAAGGCCTGGCGGAACTGGTCCAGCTTGCGGCAGGTCGACAGCTTTTCTCCCTGGTTCGACCGAATCCTCGTGAACGTGTGTCGGGATCGAATGCGACGCCATCGGACCATCCGGATGGTCGAGCTCGAAGTCGCCGGCGAGGTCGAATCCGACGACGTCTTCGCCTCGATGTTCGAGGGCCAGAGAGTCGCGGCCGCCGTGGCCCGCCTGCCGCCCGACCGCCGCATCGTCGTCGTCCTGCGGTACTGGCGCGACATGAGCCTCGAACAGATAGCCGAGACGCTCCGATTGCCGCTGGGAACGGTCAAGACCAGGTTGTACGGGTCCCTGCGGGTTCTCGAGGCCGATCTGGCCGAAGGTGAGAAGTGAGGGTCGAGATGGACGAGCAGCGTTTCGAACGGCTCGAGAACGAGTTGCGGTCGGTCATGAGTGGAAATCCGCCTCGACCGCCGGCATCCTTGCTGCGCTTTGCGGAGGCTGTCCCGGACACGGTCCAACCCCGCGGCGACCTGGCCCGCTTCTTTGACGGTCGCGTCGTCAGAGGGGGCTTCCTCGCGACCGCGGCCGCGATCGTCGCGGTTGCGGCACTCGCCGGCAGCGTTGCCCTCATATCTATCCGCCAGTCTCAGAACCCAGCCGGCCCGAGTCCGGCCAGCTTCGACGGGTGGGCCTGGCAAGCCACGGACGGGACCGTGTCCCTCGGTGCGTCGGCAGTCCCGAACGGGTTCATCGCGACCTGCGGGCGCAACGCAGGGCCTGAGATAGTGGATCAAACCCTTTGCAGTTCCCCGGACGGTGTGCGCTGGTCCGTTCCGCCGGATCCGGGGATCGTGTCTGTCCATGGGAGCGATCCCTTCCTGCCTCTTCAGGTCCTCGTCCACAAAGGGATCTATGTCGCCGCATCGTCACGCGGATCAGGCGAATTCAAAGGTCCCGGGCGGACTCTGTGGCGCTCGACCGACGGCATTCACTGGGCTCAGGTGGACACCTCCGCGTCGCTCGGTCCGACGATGGAAGTCAACCCCATGGTGGCGGTGCCGGATGGCTTCATGGCCGACGTTACGACAAATGGGGCCGAGATGGGCGTGTTCATTTCGGCCGACGGAATCGCCTGGACAAAGGCCAGCGATCTGCCGTTCGAAACCGAGAGCGCGGGCTCCGGCTACTACCTCGGACCGACGCTGACGGCAGGGCTCTATGCCGCGGGGAGGAGCGCCGACGGAACCGCGACCGACACGTGGAGGACCACGAACGGCCGGGATTGGCAGGTCGTGACCATGCCCGCCGGCTACAGCCAGCTGAGCCAAGTCGTGACCCTGCCGGACGGAAGCCTTCGAGGCGTGGCATCGCCGTTCGACGGCTCGGCACCGAACGTCCTGGTCAGATCCAGCGACGGATGGTCATGGCAGATCGACGACACGGCCCCAGCTGGATCCGTGGACGCGTTTGCAGTGGTTGGAAATCGAATGTTGGTCTACGTAAGTGCCGTCGCATTCACGGATCCGCACAGGGTCTTGCAGTCCGACGATTGGGGCAAGACGTGGCGGCCGCTGCTGGATCTGTCCGGCCAGCCGGTATCCGGCCTGATCGGCATCCTTGGCGATCGGCTCGAGATCAGAGACGCACACGGGACGGTGCACTGGCTGCTGTCACCGGTCGAGCGTGGAGCGGCTACCCCGGACGCGAGTCCGAGCCCGGATGCGAGCCCGACGGCTGACGCGAGCCCGACGGCTGACGCGAGCCCGACCGCCGAAGCGAGTCCCGCCCCGCGGTCGAGTGCGGGCGGTCCCGACCAGAGCCCGAGCGCTGCCGAAAGCCCAACGGTGGATGCGAGCCCTACTGCGGCCGAGTCGCAACCAGCCGTTCCGGCGGACTCCTCGTCGGGTCCCACGGTCGAGGCCCCTGGCGCAAACCCCACGGCAGCATCAAGTCCGACGGCCCTCATTTCCAGCGCGCCTTGACGGTCGCGGCCAGCTGGCCTGGGTGGGGCGCCACAGGTCAAGGTCGCCGGCAGGTCGCCGGTCGCGGTTCCCCTCGGCGCTGTGGCGCTGTTCTGGACCGGCGGTCAAACAGCTTGGGGCTGAAGGGCCGAGCGGAGACGCGCAGCGACCCGCGACCCACGCTTGGCCCAGGATCCGACGGCGCTATGTGCCGTGTGGCCGGTTCGCGTCGTGATCCGCGAAGGTGGACCGCCATGGCCCGCAGGCCGCGATGAAGGGCTGCATCAGGGCCCGCTCGGCCTGGATCGTGTGGTTGAGGTCGTGCCCGGCCCACTCGGCCAGCCACTCGCGCATCGTCACGGGACCAAGCTCGGCATGCTCGGCGATCCGGTCCAGATCGGCGTCGGTCACGCGCTCGAGCGCCGCCAGGTTGTCGCGGCGCGCCTCCGACAGCCGCCGGGCGAGCTCACGCGGATCGCCCGCGGGGTCCGGCCTCATTCCGGCCGCCTCGGGATCGAAGGCGGCCAGGTGCTTGCGTCCGGCCAGGAACGATTCGAGCCGCACCCGAAACGCGCCCAACTCGGTGTCGTACAGATGGGCCAGGCATTCGACCGCCGACCACTGGCCGTCGGCCGGGACGCGGCGCAGTGCGTCGGCGTCGACCGACTCGGCCAATACCAGCCATCGGTCGGGCGTCGTGACCAGGATCTGCCTGACGCTTTCGACGAACTCGTTCACGGACTCCTCCTCCGGGATTGGCCGCGCCTGCGCCGGGCCCGGCCTTGAGATTGGGTTGGACCTCGGTCAGTCTATGCAGGGCAACCGGACGAATTCGATCGCCGGACTTCTGAACCTTTCGATGGCCGTGGGCCGTCCCAGAAGCGAAACCGGTCAGCCTGGCCGGCGATCGAGAGGAAAGTCGTGGAGGGGCAACTTCTGGTGACGGAGACGGGGGCTCGCTCCGGGCCGAGGGACGCGTACGTCGCGGCCGCGGAAGCCAACGTCGACGACGCGTACCGCCTGGCCGGCTATCTCCTGGGCGACGCCGCCGAGGCACAGGACGCGGTCCAGGAAGCGCTCGTCAAGGCGTGGCGGAACTGGTCGAGCCTTCGGGATATCGAAGCGTTCAGGCCGTGGTTCAAGCGGATCGTGATCAACGTCTGCTACGACCGGATGAGGAGCCGCCGCACGATCGTAGATCTGGAGGCCGCCTCGGAAGTGGAAGCGGCGGACACGTTCGCGGCCATGCTCGCCGGCGACGAAGTCGGCAGAGCCGTCGGTCGCCTCGGCCGGGATCAGAGAACCGTGGTCGTGCTCCGCTTCTGGAGCGACATGACTCTCGAGCAGATCGGAGAGACGCTCAGGCTGCCGCTCGGTACTGTGAAATCTCGCCTGCACTACGCGCTCCGCGCCCTCAGGGCAGAGCTGGGGGATTCCGTCAATGAAGCGTGACGTGGACGATTTCGACCTCACCGGCCTAGAGCGCAGGCTTCGGCTGATGCCCGCCGGGCATTCGCCGGCTGCGCCCAAGGCGCTCCATCAATTCATCGAGACGGTTCCGGCGATGCGGCAGCGGCCGCGAATTGCCGCGCGTCTCATGGACTCGCTGTGGCTCAGGCGCGGCGGTTTCGCCCTTGCGGCCGCAGGGGCGGTCGTGATCGCCATCGTCGTCAGCTCGTTCGTCGCCGGCTTCCGTTCGGCACAGACAAACGGTCCCGCGGCCGGCGGCGGCTGGACCTGGCAGAAAGCGGACGGAACCGCAGTCGGTTCGATCTTCCCGGTGGCCCGCGGGTACATCGGGATCTGCGAGAGCGCCGTGGTCCCGGCCGATTCACTCGAGCAGCTCCAGCAGCTCTTCGCCGGCGGTGGCACGCTTTGCACGTCGCCAGATGGCACGAAGTGGACCATGCCTCCGGACCCGTCGATCGTGCGGGCCCCGGCCGACTTCCACCCGACGGGCATCGCACACGCCGGCCAGACGTATGTAGCGACTGCGCTGCCGGCGGGGGGCGGCAATATGACCGTCTGGTATTCGCGCGACGGCGTGAGCTGGCAAAGGGCCGACCAATCGCAGTTCGGCGGTCTCTCCATTACCCTCGTGGCCGGTTTGAACGGCCGCGTCTTCGCCCTGGCGGCAGATCCTGCGGGTACGGGTGTTGCCTTCGTGAGCACGAACGGCGCGGATTGGATGCGCGTATCGACACTGCCGGTCACGCCGGGATGGCTCTCCGCCGACGGCACGCGGATCCTCATCGGGGGCATGGATGCCGGGCAGGAATGGGTCAGCTGGGATGGTCTGCAGTGGAACCGGGTCGCCATCCCGGACTCGGTCACTTTCTTGTCCGGGATCCAGGCCGTCCCCGGCGGCTTCATCGCGGTCGGCGCATCGGCCTCGAGTCCGGCAATGCAATTGCTCAGGTCCACAAATGGCGTTGACTGGCACGCCGACCAGGGCGATTTGAACGGGAGCATCATCGGCCTGAGCGTGATTGGGGACCGGCTGGTAGCCAGCGTCCTCGACGGCATCGCCCCGTCTGACATCACGAGCACTTCGCTGCCGGCGGACTTGCGGCTCTGGCAGTCGAGCGACGGGGGCAGGACGTGGCAGCCGCTGCTTGGTCCCGACGGGAAGCAGCTCGCGGGCATCGGAGTGCACATAGGCGATCGACTTGGCGTGGAGGTGCCGGACGCACAGAACCACCGTCATCTGGAGTGGGTCGGCACGGCGCCGTCCGCGCCGCCCACACCCTCGCCCAGCGCCGACACCGGAAACGGTGGACCGTCGCTTACGCCGGCAGAGACGGTGTTTGCCTCCGGTGCGGAGCCGTCCGATTTCTGTTCGCGGCGGCCGGCATGGTTCCCGGCGCTCCAGACGAACCTATTCGGGCTGTCCGATTGGCACGAGGTCGCGGCGTACTTCGGCGGCGACACCTACGGGTGCGGTTTCGGGGGCCCAGGCCTGGGCTCTCATCTCGCCGTCATCGGCATGTGCGACAGCCCGCAGACGATCCAGATCATCATCGGGTCACAGGACGGAAAGGGAGGCCAGACACCCCTGGCGGGCTTCACCGTCGACTGCCCGACCGCCGCCTCGGGGCCGCAAGTCGTATATCGGCTCGACAACGTCCTCGCCGCCTTACAGGGCGACACGGTCGATATTCAAGCGCCGTTCACGCCCGCGGGGCCGTACAAGGGCAGATATGCCTTCCTGGTCGAGAGCGCGCCGTAGCACGGCGGGTCCAGCCAGCCCTCGGCGGCACCCGGCCTAGAATGGCCTAGTGACCCCAGATCTCGAAGCCACGCTCAAGCGTTTGCCCGACCGGCCCGGCGTGTACCTGATGAAGGACGCGCGGGGGACGGTGATCTACGTCGGCAAGGCGCAAAGCCTGCGCAACCGCGTCCGGAGCTACTGGCAGAAGCAGTCGATCGGGCCTGAAGGCCAGCTCGTCCGGAGCGTCATCGACAAGATCGCCGACCTCGACTACACGATGACCGACTCGGTCAGCGAGGCCCTGCTCCTAGAGATCAACCTGGTCAAGCGCTACCGGCCCCGCTACAACGTCCGGCTCAAGGACGACAAGAGCTACCCCTTCATCAAGATCACGATGGCGGAGGACTTCCCCCGCATCGAGCGGACGCGCAAGCTGCCGGCCGACGGAAGTCGATACTTCGGGCCGTACGCCTCGGCCTCCAGCGTCGACGAAGCGATGAACCTGATCCGGCGGCTCTTTCCGTTCCGGACCTGCACGCTCGACATCCACGAAGGGCGCAAAGCCATCGAGCGGCCCTGCCTCCTTTATCACATCAAGCGCTGCCAGGCGCCCTGCGTCGGCTACATCGGCATGGCCGATTACCGCGCTCAGATCGGCCAGATCGAGAAGTTCCTCGAAGGGCGGCAGGAGGTGGTCGCGCGCGAGCTCCGGCGTCAGATGGACGCTGCCTCGGAGGCGACCGAGTACGAGCGGGCGGCGGCGCTTCGGGACAAGGTCAAGGCCATCGAGCGAACCATGGAATCCCAGAAGATGGCCGCCCATCGGACCACCGAGGAGGACGTCCTGGGCCTGGCCCGCCAGGACACCCAGGCGGCGGTCCAGCTCTTCGCCGTCCGGGGCCGGAAGATGGTCGGGCGGGACGTCTTCCTGCTCGACGCGCCGCGGGAGACCGACGACGCCAGCGTGCTGTCCGGCTTCGTTCAGCAGTACTACGAACGGGCGACCAGCATCCCACCGACCGTGCTCATGCCCTGCCTGCCGGAGGACGCCACGGACCTGGAGGGTTTCCTGGCCGGCAGACGCGGCGGGGCGGTCCACCTCCACGTGCCGCGGCGCGGCGAGAAGCGCGGGCTCCTGGAGCTGGCCTCCCGCAACGCCACGGAGACGATCGCCCGCGAGCACGCCCGCTGGCTGGCCGACCAGGGCAAGACCCTCACCGCCCTCGAAGAGCTCTCCGATGCGCTGGAGCTGCCGGGCCTGCCGGGCCGCATCGAGTGCTACGACATCAGCAACTTCCAGGGTTCCCAGACGGTGGGCAGCATGGTCGTC
Organism: Chloroflexota bacterium; assembly: GCA_027364875.1. Classification (GTDB taxonomy): domain Bacteria; phylum Chloroflexota; class Limnocylindria; order Limnocylindrales; family CSP1-4; genus Fen-1039. The sequence continues at coordinate 16,156 of DAHXON010000041.1, read as the reverse complement.
TTCGAGGACGGCAAGCCCCGGACGGGCGAGTACCGCCGGTTCCGGATCAAGGACGTCGAGGGACCCAACGACTTCGCCAGTCACCAGGAAGTCCTGCGGCGCCGCTTCCGCCGGATCAAGACGGGCGAGGAGGGGAACGCCGAGGAACTGCGCTGGCAGCTGCCCGATCTCGTCGTGATCGACGGCGGCAAAGGCCAGCTCTCGGCCGCCAAGGAGGTCCTCGACGACCTGGGCTACCACGATCTGGCGGTCGTCGGCCTGGCCAAGGAGCGCGAGGAGATCTTCCGACCCGATCGCGACGAGCCGGTCCTGCTGCCCACCACATCACCGGCGCTCTACCTGATGCAGCGGCTGCGCGACGAGGCGCACCGGTTCGCGATCACGTATCACCGTTCTCTCCGTGCCAAGGCAGCCACCCGCTCCGCCTTCGACGAGATGCCGGGCGTGGGCCCAAAGCGGCGTGCCGCGCTCCTGAGGGTCTTCGGCTCGGCCAAGCGGGTTCGCGAAGCTCCGGTCGAGCAGGTGGCCGCCGTGCCCGGGATAGGGCCCTCGCTGGCGGCGAAGATCAAGGCCGGCCTGGGCGAGTAGGGGCGCGAGCCCGCGAACCGGTAGGGGCTGCTCCGGGCCGCATGGGATCGGGCGGCGCCTTCGCTCTCGCGCGGCGGCGGCCACGCGACGAGAACCTCAACCCTGGTATCATCCCGCCTCGTGCGAAGATTGCTGCCGATCCTGATCCTGCTTCTGGGCGCGGTCGCCCTCTACATCGACTTCTGGCCCGGCACCAGCGGGCTGGGAAGCGGCTCCAGGTTCTTCCTGTTGAGCAACGTCAACGGAGGGCCTGGACAGCAGCTCGAGACCAAGCTCGGACTCGACCTGCGCGGCGGCTTCGAGATCACGTATCAGGCCGTCAACAAGGACAAGACGCCGGCCAACCCGGGCTCCGGCGCGATGAACACCATCCGCTCGATCGTCGAGAACCGCGTCAACAGCACGGGCGTCTCGGAGCCGATCGTCGAGACCGTGGGGACCAACGAGATCATCGTCCAGGTGCCGGGCGCCACGAACAAGGACCAGATTGCGAATCTGGTCGGGCAGCCGGGCCAGCTGGACTTCGTTCTCCTTCCACCCGACCAGTACGGCACCAACGTTTCGACGAGCTGCCCCACCCAGCCGAGCTCGACCTGCAAGCCGCTCCCGGCGAAGGGCCAGCCGATCGATCCGACGCTTCCGGCCCAGTTCCATGGCAGCCAGCTGGACGCGGGGTCCATCGGCGCGGCACTGAACACCCAGACCGGCGCCACCCCGAACACCTGGTTGATCAACTTCGCCTTCGCCGGCCAGGCCGCCAGCGATTTCGCGACGTGGACGGGCCAGCATGTCAACGACTACTTCGCGATCGTCCTCGACGGCAAAGTGGAGTCCGCGCCGTTCGTCCAGAGCCAGCTTACCGGCGGCAAGGGTGAGATCTCCGGCACCTTCACGCAGGCCGAGGCCAAGGATCTGGCCACGATCCTCTCCTACGGCGCTCTGCCTTACCCGCTCCAGGAGCTCTCGAGCACGGACGTTCCGGCCACCCTGGGCGCGTCCTTCCTCAATCAGACTCTCCTGGCGGGCGGCATCGGCATCGGCCTCGTGGCCCTGTTCATGCTGGTCTACTACCGGCTGCCGGGCCTCGTCGCCGTGCTCGCGCTTTCCTACTACGCGGTCGCGGTGCTCGCGTTCTTCCGGATCATTCCGGTAACCCTCACCCTCGCAGGAATCGCGGGCTTCGTGCTCTCGGTAGGTATGGCCGTCGACGCCAACATCCTGATATTCGAGCGCACGAAAGAGGAGTTACGGACCGGCAAGACGCTGGCCACCGCAGTGGAGGCGGGCTTCAACCGAGCCTGGAACTCGATCCTGGACTCGAACGTGTCGTCGCTGATCACGGCCGGCATCCTCTACTTCGGAGGCTCGTCCACGATCAAGGGCTTCGCCCTGGTCCTGATCATCGGTGTCGCGACCTCGATGTTCACGGCCGTGACCGTCTCGCGGACCCTGCTTCGCTTCGTGGTCGTTCAAGGCTTCGCTCAAAGGGCCGGGCTCTACGGCGTCACAGACGAAGAGTTCCAGGCCCGAGCGGCGACCTCGCGGTTCACGACCCGACGGGAGGCTCGCGGACGTGTTTGACGTCATCGGCAAGAGGAACTGGTTCTTCCTTTTTTCCGGCATCATCCTGATCCCGGGGATCATCTTCATCCTCCTGACGCCGCTCACGAACGGCAAAGCCGGCCTCCAGTTCTCGATCGACTACACCGGCGGAACCGTCTGGCAGTTCACCTTCAAGAACCCCAACGCCTCGATCGACCAGGTCCGGACGGTCACCGAGAAGGTCCTCAAGGACAACGGCGTAACACAGGGCTTCTCGATCACCCAGGACGCCGCCAAGCAGTTCACATTCAGCACTAAGGCAGCGGATCTCATCCCGCTGCCGACGCTGGCGCCGACGCTTCAGCCTTCAGCCGCGGCGGCTTCCGCCAGCGCGGCTCAGGCGAGCGCCTCAGCCAGCGCGGGTGCGAGCGCTCAGGCGAGCGCCGCCGCGAGTGCCCAGGCGAGCGCTCAGGCCAGCGCCGGCGTGTCTCCCTCGCCATCTCCGACGGCAGCGCCGACGCCAACCGCGGCTCCGACCGCCTTGCCCGGCGCCATCAAGAGTGTCGATCAGAACGGCAAGAGCTGCGACCTCGCCGTCCCACAGACCGGTGTGCTATCCAAGCTCGCCGTCGCGCTCCAGGCGGACCCGAACCTCGGACCGATCACCTGCACAGGTCTTGAGAACACCGTCGGCGCGGTGGTGAGCGAACAGCTCATCCAGCAGGCCGTTCTCCTCATCATGCTCGGGTCCATCGGCATCCTGATCTGGATCGGGATCAGGTTCAGCAGCATCAAGTTCGGTGCCACCGCCCTTGCCGCGCTGATCCACGACGTCATCGTCGTCGTCGGCATCTTCGCGATCTTGGGCACCATTTTCGGGGTCCAGATAGATTCGTTATTCGTGACGGCGATGCTGACGGTCATCGGCTTCAGCGTCCACGACACGATCGTCGTCTTCGACCGGATCCGCGAGAACAAGACCCGACATGCCGGCGAGCCGTTCGACCAGATCGTCAACCACTCGATCCTTCAGACGTTCGGCCGATCTATCAACACCAGCCTCACGGTGGTGATCACGCTGCTGGCGCTGCTGCTGTTCGCCGGCGCGTCGATCCACTACTTCGTGCTCGCCCTGCTGATCGGCATCATCTCGGGCACGTACTCGTCGATCTTCAACGCCAGCCCGCTGCTCGTGGTCTGGCAGCTCTGGGAGGACAACCGTCGCGCCGCCAGAATGGCCGCGATGCGAGCCCGACGCTGACCACGCTGAGCAAAAGCTGGCGGCTTCTGCCGCCGGCTTTTCTTTTGCCCCACGGCGGGGATCCTGATGAGCCACGAGTACGTCGCGGATACGTCGCGGATAAGCGGCCCGTGGCATCCTGAACGGCATGGTTCAACCCCTCTACCAGTGGCGACTTCCTGCGCCCGTGTCCGTCGAGCGCGCCTGCGTAGACCTTGCCAGGGAGCGCGGGATCTCTCGCCGGCTCATGGCCCTGCTGGCGCGGCGCGGAGTCACGTCGGCGAGCGAGCTAGCCAGCTTCCTGGCGCCGCCGGACGATGAGTTACACGACCCGGCGCTGCTTCCGGACGCGGCCGTCGCGCTTCGCCGAGTGGAGGAGGCGCGGGCGCGGGGCGAACGGGTTCTCGTGTACGGCGACTTCGACGCGGACGGCCTGTGCGGCCTCTCGATCCTCGTCCTGACGCTACGGTCTATCGGACTGGACGCGGAGCCGTACGTGCCGGAACGTCTCGGAGACGGACACGGCCTCTCGTTGCGTGCTATCGACCGGGCGGCGGCGGAAGGCCGGACGCTGATCGTCACCGCTGACTGCGGCACCAGCAGCGAACCGGAGATCGCCCGGGCCCTCGAGCTGGGCATCGACGTCCTCGTGACGGACCACCACCACGCTCCCGCTATACCTCCGTCGGCCGTGGCCGTGGTCAATCCCCAGCGCACCGACAGCGAGTACCCGGAGCATCGGCTGACGGGCGCGGGTGTCGCCTGGAAGGTGGCCCACCTCTTGCTCCGCGGGGCAAGTGATGCGGGGATTGCCGGCCACAAACTCCCGGCCGCCGTTCGGGCCATGACAGACCTGGCCTTGATCGGCAGCGTCGCGGACGTGGCCCCGATGCTCGGCGAGAACAGGGCGATCGCTCGCCTGGGTCTGGAAGTACTGCGCCACGACCCACGGCCGGGCCTTGCCGCGATGGTCGGCCGCGCGAACCTGACCAGGGAGCGGCTGGACCTCGAGGACATCGGGTTTGCCGTCGCGCCTCGTCTGAACGCGGCGGGCAGAGTGGGCGAGGCGGGCCGGGCCGCCCGATTGCTGCTGACGGATGACGCGGAGGAGGCAGAGGCGCTCGCCGGCGAGATCGACGGGGCGAACAGAGAACGCCGGGAGATGACGCGAACCGCCCTCGCCGAGGTCAGGCGGAGCCTCTGTGTCCAGGTGCCGGCCGAAGCGGACCCGGACGTGCTCGAGGTTGACGTCGAGGCGGAAGCCGGTGCGGACGTGGACTCAACCGTGTCCGTCGCCGCCACGGACGTGACAGCTCCGGTTCCCACGCCGGTGCTCGTCCCGGAGACGCTGCCGGCCGCGATTCTTATCAGGGGTGAGTGGCCGGTCGGGATCGTGGGACTCATCGCGGGCCGGCTCGCGGACGATCTCTCGCGGCCGGTGATCGTGGCCACGACCCTCGACGCGGCGGCGGGGAGCCTGCGGGCATCGTGTCGGAGCGGCGGCGCCCTGAACCTCGCCGAAGCTCTCGTCGCCTGCTCGGATCTGCTGATCCGGCACGGCGGACACGAGGCCGCTGCCGGCTTCGACATCCGAGCCGAGGACTGGCCGGCCTTCACTAGCCGGTTCCTGGAGATCACCGCGGCCAGGGCAACCCCGCCGGCCAAACCCGAGCTCGCCGTCGACATCGTCCTGGAGGCAGATTCGGTCGATTTCGCCTTCGCGCGCGAGATGGAGCTTATGGAGCCGACCGGCCCGGGCAACCCGCGCCCGACCCTCGCGATCTCGGGGTTTCGAGTGGTGCGGGCGCGCACCGCCAACGGCGGCCACACCCAGCTCGTGCTGCGCCGGACCCGCGACGTCCTCGACGCGATCGCCTTCCGCCGCCCGGATCTTGCCCAGAACCTGAAGGAAGGGGATCTGGTGGACGTCGTCGCGAGAGCTTCGGTCCGGGCCTTCGGCGGCCTCGAGACCATGCAGCTCGAGGTCCTTGACGTCGCCGACGCAGGAGCCCAGATCCGCTCGCTCGCGGTCCGGCCCCGGTGACGTGGCCGACCGGGCGAGGAGCGCGCGGCGCCCGATCCCTCCGCGGCGCCGGAGAACTCCGCTGTGGCACCGATCCGCGGCGGCGCCGGCGGGGGATGTGCCGGTTGCACCTCCGCGGCGCCGCCGGCTCCGGTAACCTTCGCGACGTGAGCAGCTACCTCGAGCGACTTGCCGCGCGGACGGAATCCGTGTCCAGCGTTCTGTGCCTGGGTCTGGATCCCCAAGCCGAGGCTCTTCCAGACGGTTTCCCGGCAACGCTCGCCGGCGTGGAACGCTTCTGCGAGGTTCTGCTGGATGCGGCCATGCCGTTCGCGGCAGCCGTCAAGCCCAATCTCGCCTTCTTCGAAGCCTTCGGCCACGAGGGGATCGCCGCCCTGGAGCGCTTGCGCAGGCGCGTTCCGGCAGACCTGCCTTTCATCGCGGACGCGAAACGCGGTGACATCGGCAGCACCGCCGCCAGGCAGGCAGCGGCCATCTTCGACATTCTCGGGGCGGATGCGGTCACGGTGAACCCGTATCTGGGCTCCGAGGCGGTCGAGCCTTTGATCTCGCGCGTCGACCGGTTCGCCTACCTGCTTTGCCGGACCTCCAATCCCGGAGCCGGCGAGCTGCAGGGCCTCGAGGTCGCCCCCGATCCCGCGCTCGGCGCGCCGGCGGAGCCCCTGTACGCGCGCCTCGCCAGGCGAGCCCAGGCATGGGGCCCGGGCGGGACCGTGGGCCTTGTCGTCGGGGCGACCGCGCCGGCCTAGCTCGAGCGGATCCGCGGCATCGCCCCCGGCCTGCCGTTCCTGGTCCCGGGCATCGGAGCGCAGGGTGGGGAAGTGGAGCCAGTGCTTCGTTTCGGCCCCGCGCGCGCGTCCGTCCATGCCACGGAAACCGCGCACGCCACGGAAACCGCCGCCACCGACCCCCCGCGCTCCACGGCGCCCACGTCATCTGCCACTTCGGGCGGGGGCCTACTCGTGAACGTGTCTCGCGGCATCTCCGCCGCGGCCCACGCGGGCGGCTCGCCCGGCACTGTGCCATCGCGCGACGTGGGCGAGCAACTCGCGGACGCCGCCAGAGAGTGGTCGTCACGGCTCTCGCTCGCCCGCCTGGGAGTGCGACTGGGAGTGGGGGAGTCCTGATGGCCGGTAGGGCGGCGATCGACTCCCGCCAGGCCGATTTGATCGACCTGTCCGTGCGTCTGATCTCGCCCCTTGTCGTCCTCTGGATCCGACCGTTCGGCGTGCTGCCGTCCGGCTTCTGGCCAAACCTCCTGACGGCGGTCCTCGTGTCGTTCCTGGCGGCGGGCGGGCTGTGGCTCTACGCCGAGCGCCGCTTCATGCCGTTCCGCGGTCTCATGACGTCGGACCCGCCCTCCAGAAACGGACTGCTCCTGGGCGGCGCGGCCGGCCTGGTCGCCATGTTCGTGCTGGCCCGCGTTCTATCCGTGCCGGCGGCCGGCCAGAAGCTGGAATGGAACGACAGCATGCTCGGCGTGGCCGTCGTCCTTCTCGCTTCGATCTATGTCGCGGCCGGAATCGCGATCTGGGCCGGTGGAGCGCATGCGGCCGCCGCGGACACTCAGCCGGAAAGGCCCCGAGCGGCCGCTCTCGTCGATCTGATCCGCCGCCACGCCGACATGGAATCGCTCGCGTGGCTGGCCCAGGAGTCCGACGAGTCGGCTTTGAACATCGTCAACGCGCTATCGCACAGCACCGACCCGGAAGTCCGAAAGTGGATCGTGTCCAACGCGTCGGGGCGGCTCGGCGTCCAGGTGGCGCCGATGCTGGAGCGGGTCGCCTCCAGCGACGAGCGCGCCGACGTGGCCGATCGGGCGCTCGACCGTCTCGTCGAAGTCGCGCCGGAGCGAGGCAAAGCGTTCTGGCCGGGCGTACGGGCAAGGCTTCGATCCGGGGATCAGGCGGACGTAGAGCTGGCCGCCTGGAAGCTGCTGGCCATGCGCGACCCGCTGCTGGTCGAGGAGATGGACGCGGTCCTTACCGCCTGGCCCGATGCGGAGGTCATCCACCAGTCATTTACCGTCCTCCGCTGGTGTTTCGACCGCGACCGGGACGAGATCCTGGCGCGCATCCGGGTCCAGGATCTGGCGCTTCTGCCGTGGCTCATCCGGGGCGCTTTCTATCTGGACGACGAGCAGGTCTGGGACGCCATCGCCCACGTCGCCGAGAAGGGAACGGACCACAGGGCCAAGCGGTACTGCGCGCGGGCCCTCCGCGAGCGTTACTCGAGCGCGCTGCCGGATCTCGGAGATTGACCCGGCCTGCGCTCGAAAGCGGTAACGCTCCAGTGGCGCGGTACTATGAAGCCATGGCAAGGAACGCGGACGCGCCCGAACTGGCCGGCTCGGCGCCGGCACGAGTCGAGGAACGCCATCCTGCCTCTCGCGGCGCCACTTCCGCGGCCAGGTCGTCGCATCACCGGGCCGGTGAGTCCGAGCAGCGGGTCGTGATATTGAGCGGCCTCTCCGGCGCAGGGAAGACGGCCGCGACCAAGCTCTTCGAGGATCTCGGCTACACCTGCATGGACAACGTCCCGGGTGAGCTCCTGCCGGACCTCGCGGAGCTCGTGTCCACGGATCGCCAGCGCTTCGAGAAGGTGGCCATCGTTCTCGACGTTCGCGCGGGAAACGCGCCCCTGGCGCTTGCGGCGATGCGCGGAGCGCTGGAAGGCCGCGGCATCCGGCCCCGGGTCATCTTCCTGGAGGCCCGCGACGAAGTCCTGATCCGCCGCTTCTCGGAGACGCGCCATCGCCATCCCCTCGGCGGCCGGCGAGGCATCGCGGGTTCGATCGCGGAAGAACGGCGCCTCCTCGATCCCGTCCGCGCCGACTCAGACATCGTCGTCGATACGTCAGACCTGTCGCTTCGCCAGCTCAAGGAGCGGATCTTCGCCCACCTGAGCGACGTTCCTTCGGATCAGGGGCTCGTCTTCCAGTTGATCAGCTTCGGTTTCAAGTACGGCGTTCCGCTCGAGGCGGATCTCGTGTTCGACGTTCGCTTTATGGAGAACCCGTACTACGTCGATTCACTCCGGCATCTGTCCGGCCTCACGCCCGCCGTTCGCGACTACGTGATGGGCCAGCCGATCGCCCAGCAGTTCTTCGACTTCCTCGCCCGCTTCCTCGAGCTGACCGTCCCCGGCTTCAAGAGCGAGGGCAAAACCAGATTGACCATCGCGATTGGCTGCACGGGCGGCTACCACCGGTCCATCGCCATCACTGAAGAGTTGCGCGAGTGGCTCGACCAGAAGGGATTTGGCACCGTGGCCGTGTTCCATCGAGAGCTCGAGCGCGCATGAGACGGATGCCGTCGGTGCGTCCCTCGCTCAGACTTCCCGGCTTCAACGTCACAGTCCCGATCCTTCGTCGCTGGCTGACTCCGGGCATCGGCCTCAAGCGCTGGCTCGCCATCGTCTTCGTGGGCGAGGCGTTCCTCGCTCTAGCAGGCGCCCTCCTCCTGCGCCAGCTGTATCGCGAGTACGACTTCTCCGGCAGCCCCGGGCAGAGCGTCCTGTACGTTCTGACGCTCCAGTTCCTGCCGTACTGGCTGCGCGGCCTGATCGTCGGCGGGCTGGGAGTCGGCCTCTTCGTCTACGGATCGTGGCGAGCCATTCGAGTCCTGATGGGCCCGTTCCTGAGCAGCGACGCGGTCCAGCCGCTCGTAGAGGTCATCTACCAGAAGCGGTTCCTGTCGCGCGGCCCCAAGATCGTCGTGCTGGGCGGCGGCACCGGCCTCTCGACGATGCTCCGCGGCATCAAGGAGCACACCAGCAACATCACCGCGGTAGTGACCGTCGCCGACGACGGCGGATCGTCCGGGCGGCTGCGCGAAGAGCTCGGGATCCCGGCCGTTGGCGACATCCGCAACTGCATCGCCGCCCTCGCGGACTCGGAGCCGTTGATGGGCCAGCTTCTCCAATACCGGTTCCCGGGCGAGAACGAGGCGAGCCTGGGCGGCCATACGATCGGCAATCTGCTGCTGGCGGCCATGAACTCCATCGAGGGCGACGACTTCGAGGAAGCCGTCCGGCAGATGAACCGGGTCCTGGCGGTGCGCGGCCAGGTGGTGCCCGCGACGGCCACTCCGGTCGTGCTCCACGCCCGACTGATGGACGGGACGCTGCTCTCGGGACAATCCCTGATCGCGAAGGCGACGAAGATCGACCGGGTCTGGCTGACACCCGACGGCGTGACGGCCTGCGACGACGCCAGGCGGGCGATCGTCGAAGCCGACATGATCGTGATCGGGCCCGGCAGCCTGTATACGAGCATCATGCCGAGCCTGCTCCTCGACCAGATCACCGATGCGCTTCGCGCCTCGACGGCGCTTCGCGTCTACATCTGCAACGTGGCCACTCAGAAAGGGGAGACCCTGGGCTACGACCTCGTCGATCACGTCGCCGCGATCGAGCAGCACATCGGGCCCGGACTGATAGACGTGGTGCTGGCCAACAACAAGTTCGACGCGCGTCGGCCCGGCGGCTACGAGGCTCAGCCCGTCAAGCTTCGCTGGCCGCCGGTGCGGGCGATCGGCGGCTCGCCGATGCCGCGGCTGGTCCTCGACGAGGTCGTCGATCCGGAGAACGCCCACCACCACGACTCCGCCCGGCTCGCGGCTGCCCTGATGCGGATATACGAAAGCGAGGCCTACGGCCGGCGCCGCTCCCGCATCTCCAGAACGGCCTAGCGGGGAGTCGGAGTGGGGAAGGACTCGGCCGATGACAAGGCTCGGCCGATGACGAGGCTCGGCCGATGACGACCGCCGAGCGCGATCTCGTCGATTCCCTCCGGGCCGAGCTCGCGGCCATCGTCCCTCCGCGTCGCTGCTGCCGTGAGGCGGAGCTGGCCGGGCTGGCCGGCGCGTCCGAGAGGCGTCGGCGAACCACCATCAGGCTGGGGTTGCGCCTCGGCCGGGCGCATTCCGATCACGCGGGGGAGGAGACGGCGCCGACGCCGGCCGCGCCGGCCGACTTCGGTTGGGCTCGCGCCGCCGAACACTGCCGCGTCTCCTACCTGCGTGGCCGGTTCCTGGGCCACGGTTCCCTGAGTCTCGCCTCCGGCCGCACGCACCTCGAATTCGTCCTGCCCGTCGAAGAGGCGAGGGTGCTGTGCGAGCGGTTCGGCGAGATGGACATGCCCGCCGCCTGGCGTATCCGACGCGGTCGCGGAGTGGTCACCTGGAAGAGCGTCGAGACCGTGGGCACGTTCTTCAAGCTGCTCGGCGGCGGCGCGGCGCTGCTGGAGCTCGAGTCGCGCCAGGTTTCGCGCTCGGTCCGCGGCGACCTGAACCGAATCATCAACGCCGAATCGGCGAACCTGGTGCGGGCGGTCGCCGCGTCGGCCCATCAGCTGGAGGCCATCGACTCGCTGGAGTCGGACGGACGACTGGCCAGGCAGCCCTACGTGGTTCGGTTGGTCGCGGATGCCCGCCGCGAGGAGCCCGAGGCCACCTTCACCGAGCTGGCCGAACGGCTGGGCCTGCATCGCTCGGCCGTGCAGCGCGCCATCGATCGCATCGAACGCCTGGCGCTGCACCCGGACGAAGGCATCGGCCGCCGGCGGCCCGGACCGGCCCGACCCGGCTCGGCCGCGACCCTTTCCGAATTCACAAGAAAGCGACTTTAGGCGCTGGCGAGCCCGGAGAAGGTGTCGGAGGCCAGTCCGTGGCGGCCGGCGCCGCCCGCGGCGCTCATCTCACGCTCGAACGCAGCGGCCTAATGTCGCCCTGGCGTGAGATAGGCAAGAATCCGGACCTCGCGGTCGTCGCGCCGCTGGCAACCGTGGCCGCCGGTCCGGGCGACGAACCGTCAGCTACCCGAGCTCGGCGTCGGTGGCTCGACTCTGCAGATACAGGGCGTCGCCCAGGGCTGAGCCGACTCGATGACCCGGCCCGTGTCGTCGTACGCGATCAACGTCCTGCCGCCGCCGTTGCCAGGCCACCACGCGACGAAGATGCCATCACTGACCGTGGCCGTTACGTCGACTCCGTCGCTCCGCTCGATGACGAGCTTGCTGGCATCGGTTCGCCCGAAGATGACGACAAAGTCGCTGGGCCCGGGGGAGGGAACATTCAGGCTCCCTCCCAGTGCCGCCAGTTCGATATGCCCGTTCAGGGGCTCCAAAGCTCTTGCGGAGCCGTAGCCGAACGCGTCGTAGGTTCCGTAATCGTTGGGCCGGACAAGGCAGGCGAGGTACTTGCTGTTCTCGCCGAACATGAACAGGGCAGCGCGACCACGCTGATCCTGGGCCACGAGCGGCAGCTGCCCTCCAAGGGTGTCCACGTTCCCGTCCATGAACCTGTGACACTCGGTATCCGCGATGGCTCGCATCGCCCGGTCCGGCATCGTGGGAACGGGCTGCCAGCCGGCGAAGGCGGATTCGGGGCCGTGGCCCGGCCCCACTCCCAGCGTGAAAGCGACAGCCAGCGCGATTGCCACGCCGACCATCGAGAGACCGCCGAGCATTCCACGCCTGCCGGAGAGTGGCGGACGGGCAACCCCGTCCGTGGGCATCGGCACGGCCGGCTCAGCGATGGCCACCGGTTCCATCCGGTAGCGGCCGAACGCCCGCCTGACGTCCGCGACCAGCTGTTCGTCGTTCATTCGGCTGCCTCCGCGAATGACGTCGCGCCCAGCATGGATCGCAACGTTCCGAGGGCTCGATGGAGATGGGCCCCAACTGCCCCAACGGTGATGCCCAGCGTCTCGGCCGTCTGCTCGGCGCTCAGGTCGAGAAGGATTCTCAGGGCGACTACCTGGCGCTGGCGGCGCGGCAACCGCCAGACCGTTCGGAGAAGCCAGGGATCGATCGGCAGCTCGTCCTGCACGGCGATCTCCGGCGGCTCGGGTGCCTCGCGCTGCCAGATCCGCCAGGACGAGGTGTGATGGTTCAGTGCCACGCGGATCACCCAGGCCCGCGGGTTCTCGTGCACCGACACCCGATCCCACCGCTCGAGGGCTCGCGCGAACGCTTCGTGCACCGCATCCTCCGCCCGTTCCGGGTGACGCGTGGCCAGGAGGACGGCGCGATAGACGGGATCGAGCGCGTCGCGGTAGAAGGTTTCGAAGCCTTCAACCTCAGCGGGTTCGGTCAAGGGGCTCTCCGTCGCGATCTGGCCGTCGACATGTGAACGCAGGCGGGGGCGGATTCGTTTACGCGATCTTCGCATGCAAATGCGAGAGCTGGACACCGGGGGAGGGTCCGACGGGCACGCGATCCCTGTCGAAGTGGCGCCGCACGAAGGGCCGACTGTCCCGCGCGAGGGGCCAACTCAACCTGTCAGAATTCCCTTCATGAGACCTGTGATTATTGCCGCCAACTGGAAGATGAACACCACCCCCGCGGACGCCGGACAGCTCGCCGCGACCATCGCCGCCCGCACGGAGGAACCGGGCGTCACTCGAGTCATCTGCCCGCCGTACGTCTGCCTGGCCGCCGTCAAGGACGCGCTCGCCGGCAAGAACGTCTTCGTCGGGGCGCAGAACGTCCACCACGAGCAGGGCGGGGCATACACCGGCGAGATTTCCGCCGCGATGCTCAGCGGCCTCGCCACCTGGGTCATCATCGGCCACTCAGAGCGACGCCGCGACCAGCTCGAAAGCGACGAGCTCATCGGCAAGAAGCTTGCCCGCGCCCTCTCCGCCGGTCTGCGCCCGATCCTTTGCGTCGGCGAGCTTCTGGACGAGCGTGAAGCCGGCCGGGCCGTCGAAGTCGTATCGGCCCAGCTCCGCGGCGCCCTCGCGGGCAAGGAAGTCGAGGCGCTGCTCGCCGGTGGCTTCGTGATCGCTTATGAGCCTGTCTGGGCCATCGGCACGGGGCGGACCGCCTCCGGCGCCGACGCCGCCGCAATGGCCGAAGCCATCCGCTCCTGCCTGGCCGCGGATCTGGGCTGGAACAGCGCCGCCGAACAGGTCCCCGTTCTCTACGGCGGCAGCGTCACCTCCGCCAACATCGGCGAGTTCCTCTCCGAGCACTCGATCGACGGCGGCCTAGTCGGCGGCGCCTCGCT
>DAHXON010000041.1:0-2720 GCA_027364875.1 Chloroflexota bacterium | reverse complement strand
CCGTGACGGCGATGGCTCGCGCGGCAGCCGAAGGAAAAGGCGAGTGAGCCCCGTGCCCGCCGCCGGCCGCCCGCGGCCGATCGTCCTCGTGGTACTCGACGGCTTCGGCATCGGGCACATCCCGAGCGTCGACGCCATCGCCCAGGCCCGCATGCCCAACTACCTCGAGATGCTCGAGCGCTGGCCGCACAGCTCGCTCGAAGCCTCCGAGGAGTTCGTCGGTCTGCCCGTCGGCCAGATGGGCAACTCGGAAGTCGGACACCTGAACCTGGGGACGGGCCAGCCGGTCCTCCAGGATTTGCCGCGCATCGACAAATCGATCGAATCGGGCGCGTTCTTCAAGCGGCCCGTTCTCCTCGAGCTGTGCGAGCGAGCCGCGCAGGACGACCACACTCTCCATCTGATCAGCCTCGTCGGGCCCGGCGGCGTCCACGCCAACGACCGGCACCTCGTGGCCGTCGTGAAGATGGCCGCGGACCAGGGCGTCAAGCGCGTCCGAGTCCACGGGCTGCTCGACGGGCGCGACACTCCGCCGCGTTCCGCGATCGAGTTCGTGCCGGATCTGGAGAAGCGCCTGGCGGCCGCCCACCCGGACGCGAAGATCGCCACGATCGGCGGCCGCTACTACGCCATGGACCGCGACAAGCGCTGGGAGCGGACCGGCAAGGGATACCAGGCGATCGTCCACGCCGTGGCAGACCACCACGCCGCCTCCGCGGCGGCCGCCGTCCAGGCGGGCTACGACCGCGGCGAGAACGACGAGTTCATCCTGCCCACCGTCATCGACGGCGTGGATCACGGCAAGATCGCCGACGGCGACGCGGTCCTCCACTGCAACTTCCGCGCCGACCGCGCCCGGCAGCTCTCCCATGCCCTCGCCGACGCGGGTTTCGCCAACTTCGATCGCGCGTCCGCGGACGGCGCCAAAGCGCAGCCGCCGAAGGGGATCCTCTACTCGACGATGACCGAATACGAGGCCGAGCTGCCCGTCAAGGTCGTCTTCGGCCCCGAGGTGGTCCCGAGCCTGGCCGGTGCCGCGAGCGGGGCCGGCTGGAAGCAGTTCCACGTCGCCGAAACCGAGAAGTACGCCCACGTGACCTACTTCTTCAACGGCGGTCGCGAGGAGCCGTGGCCGGGCGAGGATCGCAAGCTCGTGCCGAGCATCAAGACTGTGGCGACCTACGACCTCCAGCCGACGATGGCGGCCGAGGGCGTCTGCGACGCGCTCGTGGAGGCGATCGAGTCGTCCAAGTACGACCTGATCATCGCCAATTTCGCCAATCCGGACATGGTGGGCCACACCGGCGTCTGGGACGCCACGGTCATAGCCTGCCAGACGGTGGACGGGGCCCTCGGCCGCGTCGCCGACGCGGTCCTCGGAGTGGATGCGGACGATCCGGCGGCGCCTGGTGCGGTCCTGTTCATCACCGCCGACCACGGCAACGCGGATGAGATGAAGGACGAGCAGGGCAATCCCGTCACCAAGCACTCTCTCAATCCGGTGCCGCTCGTGGGCATCGGCCGGTGCATGAAGGACAAGCGCCTGCTCGACGGCCGCCTGGCGGACGTGACCCCTACGCTCATCGACCTGGGCGGCATCGCCCCCTGGGACGGCGTCGTGGGCCACTCGCTCCTCGCGGACAAGTAGCCGGCAACCCGTCGGTCCGAGGCTTCGCCCCAAACGGCGCCGCCACCAGCGAGCTCGCGCCCGACGGCGGAGGGAGTGAGTCCGCGGCGACCGCGAAGGCCGAAGTCTCGTTCCGGTCGGGCGGTCCGTGCTACTATTCGGCCCGCTGTCCGGCAGCCATGAAGAGGTTCCCCCAAACGTGAACGCACCTATCGCCATCGGCCAGGACATCATCGGGATCTTCCTGATGATCGCCATCCTCATGCAGGCGCGAGGATCCGGCCTTTCCGCCACCTTCGGTGGCGATTCCTCGGTGTATCGAAGTCGCCGCGGCATCGAGCGCCGCCTGTGGCAGTTCACGATTGTCCTGGCGGTCCTGTTCTGCTTCTTCTCCGAGGCGAGCTTCCTAATTCATTGAGGCCGCTCGGAAACAGCCGGACGGCGCAGAGCCTGCCGGGCAGCCACCGGCTCGATGGGGCCTCTCCCGCCTCGAGACCCGTCCGATGAAAGCCCACGATCGAGTCGCCATCGGCGGCATGCTCGTCCTCCTGGCCGTCATCGGCGCGGCGTTGCTCATGCCCGGTACCCCGGCCAAACCGGCCGCCTCGCCCACGCCTCCTCTTTCCGAGGTCCCTTACCGTGAAGGGATCATCGGCCATCCGAGCTCGATCAACCCGCTGACGCCTCGCTCCCAGGCGGATCGCGACCTCGTGGCATTGCTCTTCCGGGGCCTGGTTCGGGAAGGCCCGAACGGCAGCCTGCTGCCCGACCTCGCGTCCAGCTGGTCCGTGAGCGACGAGGGCCGCACCTACACGTTCCAGATGCGCGACGACGCTTTCTGGGAGGATGGTTTCCACGTCACCGCCGCCGACGTCGTCTTCACCCTGGGCTTGCTGCAGGACTCTCGCTACACGGGCCCGGCCGGCGCCTCATGGCAGGGCGTTCACGTCACCGCGACCGGCGTCTACACGGTCCAGATGACCATGTCCCTGGCCAATGCCGGCTTCCTGCGGCTCGCCTCGCAGCCGATCCTGCCCCAGCATCTCCTCAAGGACACTCCGGTCACCAACCTGGCCGATTCGCCGTACAGCGC
>DAHXON010000040.1:30857-31192 GCA_027364875.1 Chloroflexota bacterium | reverse complement strand
GCGTGACAGACTGCACCGCCTCGACAGCGAACGCGTCCATCGCCGCCTCTTCCCGGCGCATCCGTTCGCGATCTCGCTGGCGACGCTCCTCGAGTGCCGCTCGGATCTCCTGCAAATTCGGTGTGTTCATTGCCTTTGCCTCCTTGGTCCATCCCGGACTGATCAGTAGCCCTCGCCGCTCGCGTGATCCACGCCGAGCTGGTCACGCTCGGCGAGGAGAGCGGCGGACAGGGCGTCGAATGCGACGACGCGCCGCCGAAGGGCGTCGTCGGGGTTGAGCGTCCGGCGAATGAACGCCTGGCGATGGAACTCGAGGGCGACCTGGCGTGCTTCGG
>DAHXON010000040.1:0-30847 GCA_027364875.1 Chloroflexota bacterium | reverse complement strand
CGTGGGCGTCCGCGCCGGTCGTCGAGGTTGCGAGAGAGCCGGGGCTGGCCGGAGCTGGACGCCTTCAGCATCCAGACGGTCGGGCCGTCACGCCGCGCTCGAAAGCTTGCGCGCGCTGGAATGCTTGTTCAGGTCGCGGTCGATCCCGTGGAGCCGGTAGGCGATGCCCAGGCTCGAGAACCCGAACAACTCTGCCCAGAACCCGACGAGCCAGACGAGCGAGAGCAGTCCCGTGCCGGGGAATACAACGAGCAGGCTGCCGAACACGATCGAGAAGATGCCGCCGAGGACCACGAAGAATTCGCCATTGATCTCGCGGCGGAACTCGATCGCCGCGGCGATCTGGAGAATGCCCATCGCGATCGCCCAGATCGCCACCAGGTAGAGGAGCGTCAGGGCGGTCATGCCGGGCCAGACGAGCGTGACGATCGCCACGACGATGCCGAGCGCGCCCATGAGCCCCGTGATCCACTTGTGGCTGCGGGCCAGAACGTCGCCGCGCGCGAGCGCGACGAGCAGTGCGACTCCGTCGACGAACGCGTACGCGCCGAACAGGAGAACTAGGACAGCGAGCGTCGGACCGGGCCAGATGAGCGCCATGATCCCGAACAGGATCGCGGCGATCCCGCGGACCGCATAAACCCACCAATCCCGAGACACCAAACTGAGCATTTGAATGAACCTCCTTGCTGCTAAATGGCTTGGTGCTCGCAGATTCGTTGGCACGAGGATGAGGGGTCGTCACACGATTGGGCCGATTTCGGGGAAGCGCCGGACTCGACGCTGGCCCGCCGCGGGCGCGTCCTCCCGGAATGAGGGCGGGAGCGTGAGCCCATCAAACTGGGAGCGCGCGTCTCGCTAGTGGGATCGCTCGATCCCGTCGCCAGCGCCGTCTGGTCCGCGGAGCCGCGCCGAGCCCGTCCCTTGCCTGTAGCCCGGATTGACCCCTACGTCTTCAAGCGCGCATCGGCACGCTCGCACGATCCGGTGGATGCGCCCTCATCCCGTGCGACCCGAGGCTCGTCGCCATGGACGACAGCGGCACGACAACTCAGTACGAGATCCGCGTTCGAGGCCTCTTGAGCGACAGGTTGCTCAGCGCCTTCCCCGAGATGCACGCACGGATGCGCGATCACGAGACGGTGCTGACCGGCGAACTGCCGGATCAGTCCGCGCTGCATGGCGTTCTCGGCCGGATCGAAGCGCTCGGCCTCGAGTTGCTCGAGGTCCGGCGCGCGAGGCCGAGAGCGGACGCGCCGCGGCGGACGCGGTCGAAATCGAAGACGGAACGCACCGCGGAAGCATAGTGATGTCCGCGATCACCGCCACCTCTGAGATGCCCGGGCCCGCAGTCAAGGGGCTGAGCGAGACCGAGGCGGTCCGTCGGTACGACGCCGGCGAAGGCAACAGGCTCCAGGCGAAAGCAGGCCGCTCGTACGCGGCAATTGTCTGGCAGGCGACCTTCGTACCGATCAATCTCGTGCTGTTCGCCGTCTCGGGCGCACTCGTCGTCCTCGGCCTGCCGATCGATGCGGGGCTGACCGCTCTGCCCGTCCTCGGTAACATCGTCGTCAGTGCCGCGATGGAAGCCAGTGCGAAATGGCGTCTCGATCGTCTGCGCATCCTCTCGACACCGACGGCGACGGTCGTTCGCGACGGGACCGAACGATCGATCGACCCCTCGCGACTGGTTCGCGGAGACGTCCTACCGGTCAAGCGCGGCGACCAGGTCGTGCTCGACGCGGAGATCGTCGACGGCGAAATCGAGGTCGACGAATCACTCCTGACGGGCGAATCTGATCCCGTCGTGCGCCACGTGGGCGACGCTCTCCTCTCCGGCAGCGTCTGCGTGTCGGGCTCCGGACTCATACGTGTGACCCGCGTCGGCCTCGAGAGCTATGCAAACCAGCTCACCGCCCAGGCGCAGTCGATGCGGGCGGAGCGGACGCCGCTCCAGCGCGGCGTCGATCGGCTGATCGCCGTCACGACGATCCTCGTCGTCCTGGTCAGCCTCGTCGTCGCGGTTTCGTCGAGGATGGGCGCGGGCCAGACGGCCACCGAAATCGCGCAGGCTGCCGCCGTGCTCGTGGCGCTCGTCCCCCAGGGCCTTGCGATCATGGTCACGGTGACCTACGCCACGGCGGCGTTTCGCATCAGCCGGGCGGGCGCCCTCGTTCAGCGCATCAACTCGGTCGAGTCGATGAGTCGCGTGGACACGCTCGTGCTCGACAAGACCGGGACCATCACCGCTCCCCACTTCCAGCTTCGCGAGGTCCTCCCGGTCGGTATCGACCAGGCAGCCCTCACGCCGCTTGTCGAAGTCGTTGCCACCCGGATGCCTCCCGGCGATCGAATCGGCGACGCGCTCCGCAAATGGCTCGCGGGGCTGCGAGAGACGGAACCGCCGGCGGCGGCGTCCGCGTCGAGCGACGTGGGTCCGGCCGCTACCGTCGTCGATGTCGTCCCGTTCTCGTCCGCGCGGCGGTGGTCGGGGGTCGCCGAGGCAGCCACGCGTCGATCCGTCGTGCTGGGGGCGCCGGAGGTCGTTCTCTCGCCGGCGGCAGAGCCCGCGCTGACGGAGACGGTCGAGGACTGGACCAGGAGCGGCCTTCGGGTCGTCGTGCTCGCGCAAGGGAGCACGCCTCTGCGAGACGAGGCCGGGCAGCCTGCCCTGTCCACGGCGCTTTCGCCGGTTGCCGTGTTCGGCTTCGCGGAAGAGATCCGCCCGGACGCGAAGGCAACTCTCCAGGCTTTCGAGGACGCGGGCGTTGCCATCAAAGTCGTTTCCGGAGACAACCCTCGAACTGTCGCGCACATCGCGCAGGAAGCCGGTCTCGAGGGCGCCGAGGCGGCCGCCGCGAACGGGCCGGATCTGGCCGCGATGGACGACCGCGCGCTGCGCGAGTCCGTCGAGAGGTCGATCGTCGTCGGCCGCGTCGAGCCGGCCCTCAAAGCGAGGATCGTGCAGGCGCTTCGCGACGGCGGCCGTTACGTCGGGATGATCGGCGACGGCGTCAACGACATCCTTGGGCTCAAGAGCGCCCAGCTGGGCATCGCGATGGAGAGCGGGAGCGGCGCGTCTCGCGCGGTTGCCGACATCGTCCTTCTCGACGATCGATTCGCGGTGCTCCCGAAGGCGGTCGCCGAGGGACGCAAGATCGTCGACGGCATGCTCGGGAGCTCGGCGCTACTTCTCGCCCGAACCTTCTACATGCTGCTCATCGTCCTCGGAGCGGCCATCGGCGGGCTCGCGTTTCCCTTCACGCCGCGCAACAACTCGCTGCTGGCCCTCGTGACCGTCGGTCTGCCGAGCATGGTGGTCGTCGCCTGGGCGCGGCCTGTGCAGTCGCCGCCTGACTTCGTGCGGACGACGCTTCGCTTCTCGGTACCGGCGGCAATCGCAGTGACCGTGGTGGCGTTGCCCGTCTACGCCTACTACCTCGCGCACACCGGCTCGGTGGCAATCGCACAATCGGCCTTGATCACCATCACGACCTTCTGCGGCACGCTGCTCATCCCGATCCTGGCGCCGTCGAATCGGAGCGGGGCGGTGGGTCGTGCGCGCTTCCGCGACCTCGACTGGCGCCCCACGGTTCTCGCGCTGGCGATGGCCGCGCTGTTCGGCGCGCTCATGGCGCTTCCTCTGGCGCGCTGGTTCTACGAGGTCGAACCCATTCCTGTCGCCGACGCGGTTCGCCTGGGGCTCATCGCGATCGCATGGGCACTCGCCGTGTTCCTTGCCCGCCGCTCCGGCTTGGTGGACCGCCTCGACGCCCGCATTGCCGTGATGGCGGCCAGGCGCGGGGCGGAAGCGCTTCGGAAAGCGGCCTGAACCTCGATTTGACCGTTCCGGCGGGGCTCCGCTCCCGGCTCCCTCTGCAGAGAGTCGGCGAATCGTCCGGATCGAACGATTACGAGTCAGTCTCGCTTCCCAGACGCTGGCGGCAACCGGAAATCTCGCAGCAAGGGAATTGAGAATGGAAACGTCACAGCCCGCCGACGTGCGCGACCCCGCCACGACGGGCGACTCGAGCGATACGAACATTCCGAACGCGTCGAAGGCGAGCCGACTCCAACAGATGTTCGCGCGGCCGGGGCCGGCGCGCAGCGACGCGGACGCCTCGCAACCCGGGACGTCGCCGAATGGATCCCGGATGCCGACATGGAAGCAGGTAGTCGGGTTCCTGGTCGCACTCACGATCTGGAACGCGATCCTCCTGGTGTCGTTCGGGTCGACATCGGCACAGATCCCGTACTCGGAATTCGTGACCCAGGCGAAGAGCGACAACGTCGCGGCCGTGACATTCAACGGCCAGGGGATCACGGGCACGTTCCGCCAGCCCATAGTCTGGCCCGAGGCGTCGCCCAACGCCTCCTCGGCCGCGTCCACGGGCACGAACGGCTCGGCGCCCGCTTCCTACGGGCAGTTCACCACGACGATGCCCCCGACGGGCGACCCCGAACTTCTGCCGCTGCTCCGCCAGCAAGCCGTCACGGTGGACGCCACCGACACGAGCAGCGGGGGGTCTCTCATCTGGCAGCTCATCACGCTATTCGCCACCAGCGTGCTGCCCGCGCTGCTGTTCATCGCATTTCTCTTCTACCTCTCCAAGCAGATGCAGCACAGCCAGCAGGGGCTCCTCGGCTTCGGCGGCTCAAAGGCACGGGTCTACGACGCCGAGCAACCCAAGGTCAGGTTCGCAGATGTGGCCGGCCAGGACGAGGCGAAGACGGAGCTGGCGGAGGTCGTCGACTTCCTCAAGAACCGCGACAAGTACTCGAAGCTCGGGGCTCGCCTCCCGCGCGGCATCCTCCTCGTCGGACCTCCAGGAACCGGCAAGACGCTCATGGCGCGCGCCGTGGCGGGAGAGGCCGCCGTCCCGTTCTTCTCGATCTCGGGCTCCGAATTCGTCGAGATGTTCGTCGGCGTAGGCGCATCACGGGTGCGCGACCTCTTCGAAAAGGCGAAGAAGGCCTCGCCCGCGATCGTCTTCGTGGATGAGATCGACGCAGTCGGACGCCAGCGCGGCACCGGCATGGGTGGCGGCAACGACGAGCGCGAGCAGACGCTCAACCAGCTGCTTTCCGAGATGGATGGTTTCGATGCGTCCACGAACCTCGTCGTCATCGCGGCGACCAACCGCCCGGACGTTCTCGATCCCGCGCTGCTTCGCCCCGGGCGCTTCGACCGCCAGGTCACCGTTGGCTATCCGGACCGGGCCGGCCGCGAGGCAATCCTGCGGATCCATACGAAAGGGATCCCGCTCGCACCCGACGTCGACCTCGTCAATCTGTCGCGCGCATCGTCGGGCTTCTCCGGCGCGGACCTGGCGAACCTCGCGAACGAGGCCGCCCTGCTCGCCGCCCGGCGCAACCATGACACGGTGGAGATGTCGGACTTCGAGGAGAGCATGGACAAGGTCATGCTCGGAACTCCTCAGGCGGGGCTCGTCGATCCGGACGAGCGGCGGATCGTTGCCTATCACGAGGGCGGCCACGCGCTCGTGGCGTTCCTGATGCCTGGGGCGGACCCCGTGAACAAGGTGTCGATCGTGCCGCACGGCCAGGCACTCGGCGTGACCGAGCAGCGGCCCGACGAGGATCGTCGCAACTACTCGCGCGCATACCTCGAGACACGCCTTGCGGTGATGCTCGGCGGCCGGGCGGCCGAGGAGCTCGTAATCGGGCAGCAGACGACCGGCGCCGCGAGCGACCTCAAGGCGGCCACCGACCTCGCCCGGCGGATGGTGGGCCTGTGGGGCATGAGCGACGAGCTCGGACCGGTCTCCTACGGCGTCGGCGCGACGCACCCCTTCCTCGGGCGCGAGATGGGCGAAGCGCGCGAGTACTCGGAGACGACGGCAGCCCGGATCGACGCGGCCGTGAAGGCGATGATCGAGCAGGCGCGACTTGCCGCGATCGATCTCCTGCGCGCGCACCGCGCGACGCTCGACGAGCTCGCCGGTGAGCTGACCAGCAAGGAGACCGTATCCGCGGCGCGGCTTGCCGAGCTCGTGGCAGCGGTCGAGGCGTCGGAAGCGGATGGCGTCGGCGCGAGCGGGCCCGCGACGGCGGCCGCGTGACCGCGAGACGGAGGTATCGACATGAAGCGTCCGAATGCCAGGGAGATTCGCACTGAGCTGCCGCGGCGTCGCCTGCACGAGGCCGAACAGACACGCACGGTCGACGCGGCACAGAGCGCGCGCACCGCTGTTGGACGAGGGCGAGGCGATACGCGCGAGCCGGCTGCCGCGCGTCCAGGACCGCCGCCCCAGTTGGCCGGCCCGCGCCTCGCCGCCGCTCCGATTCACTCCAATCGGCTGACGACCGGTCATCCAGTCGAGACCGACCTTCTGTGCAGCGAACGCCAGCTGGATATGCATTCGCGACACGGTCAGGAGGAACAGATGCTTTCGGCGGTCTCCGTAACGGAAGGGGAGACTCGGGTAGACATCAGGGCGCAGGCGCTGATGAACCGCGGGTTCCTCCGCGTCATCCACACGGGTACGCGCGAGCAGGTCGTCGTGATGACGCTGCCCGCCGATGCCGAGATCGGGGAAGAGGTCCACTCCGATGCCGATCAACTCTTCGTTGTCGTCGATGGCAACGGCGAAGCACGAGTCGGCAGTCTCGAGCTCGCGGTGGAGGCCGGAGACCTCGTGTTCGTCGCGGCTGGCACGCGGCACAACATCATCAATCGGGCCACGATCCCGCTGCGACTGATCACGGTCTTCGCGCCGCCTGCCTACGCACCCGGGACGGTGATCGAGACGATGCCGGTCCATGAGCCCCCGATCGAGGAGCCCTGGCGGGCGTTTCCTTGGGTGCCGGAGTCATCCGGTCTGGACGAGTGACACCTCGTTCGGTTGGAACGACGACCGGTCACACGCGGGCCGACGCTCTTGCCCAGGACGGGCTTGCCCGGTCCAGCGTGGGGTTCGATAGCGGCGGCCACGGCCGGGCAGTGGTCTGACCAACGACGAGCGCGAGCATGGACCGCCAGACGCTCGAAGGACGCAAGATCGGCGGCCGACGCGTGATCGCTCGCCGGCCCATGCCCATTGCGTCCCGCGCATCCTCGTGGAATCGCCCTGTCTATCACTCGTTCGGCCGTGCGTGCGCTACCTCGAGGTCTCGCAGGACGAAGCCCCCGATCGGATGACGGCGCCATGCCGACAGCTTGCGCGCGTCACACGGCGCGGCGCGTCACGCGATCGATCAGATCGGCCAGGAGCGGTCGGCAGGCCGACGCATCCGGGAAGCAGGCCATCGGCCCGGTCCAGGTGATCGTTCGCCCGTCTCCTTCGATGAGCTCGAGTCTGCCCCGGTCGCGGCGAAGCAGCAGGTCCGACGTTCCGGCGGTGACGGTCTCACCCGGCTTCACGACCCGACCCACGGGCGGCCCGCCCAGGGCGGTCAGCAGCGCCGGCCACCCCCCGAGATCGCTCCAGCCGCTGGTCAGCGCAATCATCACAACGCGGCCATCCCGGGCCTCCGGCTCGAGGACGGCGTAGTCGATCGAGATCGACGGCAAATCCGCGTAGACGGCTCGAAGGGAATCGGCGTCGGCGGCGGCATTCAGGGCGACCGGGAGGACGGTACGGCGGCGAAGCGCGGCCAGGATGGAACGCCTCGTCCAGAGGAAGACGCCGCCGTTCCAGGCGACGCCGGGCTGTTCGAGCAGCTGCTGGGCGCCGGACACACTCGGCTTCTCGACGAAAGCGCGCAGAGGGCGGGCGGCCGCGGCCGTCGAGGTGGCACCGGGTTCGGGGTCCAGGTAGCCGTACTCCACCGACGCGTGCGTGGGAACGATGCCGAGCGTGACGAGAGGCTCGCGGTGCCCGTCCAGGCCGCCGGCGACGCGCTCGGCGGACGCCAGAAGGTCCCGAAATTCGTCCTCGCGCTCGATCAGGTGATCGGCCGGAAGCACGAGCATGACTTCGTCCGGCGGCTGCGAAACCCGAATGGCGGCGAGCGCCACGGCCGCCGCCGTATTCCGGCCCATGGGCTCCGACAGGACCTGACACAGCGGCAGCTGCGCCCGGACCAGCGCTTCGTACCGTACGTCGGTGACGACGGTCACATCGGTGGGTGATATGAGCGGCGCCAGCCGCGTCACCGTCCGTTGCAGCAGAGTCTCCGCGCCGAGGAGAGGCAAGAACGGCTTCGGGCGCTCAGGTGTGCTGATGGGATAGAGGCGAGTTCCGCCTCCGCCGGCGAGGACTACCGCGTACACGCGGCGCCTCGGGCCTCTCGTCGTGCCACGCTCAGAACCCCCGCAGTCCCGTGCTCGTCCGGCGTGGCAGGCCGCGATGGGGACGCCGGCGCAGCACCACCAGCTCGAGGCCGTGGGTCCGGCAGAAGTCCCGTTTCTCCGGTTTGTCTCCGTCCTCGTTGACCACGTAGATATGCGGCCTGATCGATGCGATCTCGGGTTCGGCGTCCATCCAGCCGCTGCCGGTCGAAAGGAGCGCGCGATGCACCGGGCGCATCGCCTGGACCATGTAGAGGCGCTCCGCTTCGAAGTGGAGTGGATGCCCATCGCCCTTGAGCAACCGCACGTTCCGATCGCTGCCGACGACCACGTACAGATGGCCAAGGCCCGCGGCGTCGCGGAAGAACTCCACATGCCCCGAGTGAAGCCAGTCGAAGCAACCGGTGACGACCACGCGGCGGGCGGCCGGGTCCTCGGGAGCCAGGGTTCCTGGCCCAGGCGACGGAAAGCCCGAGACGCCGTCCGCGCCGATGTCGATGTATCGGATTCCGGCCTTCTCGCACGCCCGGCGAACTGCGGTGCCGTTGTCGTTCGGCAGACCCACGATCGCGGCCGGGGGGAGACCGCGGACGGGTCCGGGAATCGACTCGAGAGAGTCCACGACGCCGACGCTGTCCACGAAGCGGAGGTTCGTCACGAAGAACCGTCGCTCCGCCTCGGAGAACCGCGCTCGATGACCGGTCAGCGACTCGACCAGCGAGTCCGACCAGAGCCGGACGTGAACGCTACCGAGCCTCGCAGCCTCCTGCAGGAGGCGGACTTCCCGCGATCCAAGTTGATCGAGACCTGCGACAACCACGACGTCCCGTGGCCGCCCGGTCGAGTCCGGTGGATCGGCCACGTCAGACTCGCACCCGCAGGGTGAAGGACCCCGGAACGTCCGCGTCCGAGGCCACGATCAGATAGCCACCGCCGCAGCCCGAGAACATCGCGCCCGGATACGTCGATTGGTAAGCCGAGAGCAGCCGCTTCAGGTCGATCGTGATCGCCCGATGCGAGAAGGTACCGGGCAGGATCGCCTCCCAGGCCGCCGAACACTCGGCCATCGACGCCCCGAAGGCGGCCAGGTCGCGATCGACGATGGCGTCGAAGCAATCTCGGCCGCTATTTCCGAGGCGACGGATCCACTCGGGATCGAGCCGCCTGGTCTCGAGCGGGTCGTAGCCGGGCGGCCGCGGCCCGACGGGAATGAGATGGAGCACGCGCTCCAGCCAGGCAACCGTCTCCGGATCGGAGGTGGACTCGATGTGGCACGGAAAGGCTCCGCCGTCCACGGTCGCGTCGTAGTCGAGCCGGCTGACACCGGGAATGATCAAGCCGGCCATGTCCTGCGAGCCCGATGGGTGCGGCAGACTCTCGTTCTCGGCCTCGAACAGCTCGCGCATCAGCTCGAGCGGATCCCGGTCCGGTAGCGTCTCGCCCCAGAGGGCACGGGCCACCTGGCGCGTGCCCGTCGCCATGCCGCTCCGGTCCATGAATCGAACGGTCGGCTGCAGAGACACGACCACCATCGATCCCGGCGGCTCGGGGTTCAGGGCGGAGACGAAGGGCTGGTCGATCCAACCACCGGCGAGGGCGACGCGATAGGGCAAACGCCCAACCACGTCGCCGACGGCCTGGGGATCCTGACGACTGCCGTCCGCTGCGGTCCCAACGGTCTGGACCACGATCAGCCCACCGCCACGAGCTTGCCGGCCTTGCGAGCCGCGTACTCGCCCGCTATCCACTTGTACGTGGCGGCCATGCCTTCCCGGAGCGGGGTCCGGGGCTCCCAGCCGAGCACGCTCTCGATGAAGGTGTTGTCGCTGTTGCGGCCCGCCACGCCCTTGGGCGCATCGGGCTGGTAGTGGCGTTCGAGCGTGATTCCGGCGATCCCCTCCACGATGGAGACCAGCTCGTTGACCGAGACCAGCTCGCTCGAGCCGAGGTTGACCGGGGTGGCGATCAGCTTCTCCGAGTGCATGATCTTGTCGATGCCGAGAACGCAATCGTTGATGTAGCAGAAGCTCCTTGTTTGCGTCCCGTCGCCCCAGATGTCGATCTGGTGGCGTCCGCTATCGATCGCCTCGATGGCCTTGCGGCACATTGCTGCCGGGGCCTTCTCGCGGCCGCCGTCCCAGGTCCCGTGGGGTCCGTAGATGTTGTGGAACCGGGCGATGTGGGTCTCGAGCGAGCGCTCCGCCCAGTACTCCTCGCAGAACATCTCGGAGATCAGCTTTTCCCAGCCGTAGCCGCGTTCGGCCATCGCCGGATACGCGTCCGATTCCTTGAGGGCCCGGACCTCGGGGCTGCGCTGCAGGTCGGTGTTGTAGGCGCACGCCGATGAGGAGAAGAAGTAGCGCCGCGCGCCGGCTCGGTAGGCCGCCTCGATCATGTTGGTGTTGATGAGGACGCTTCGCAGGCACTCGACCCGGAATCGCTCGATGAAGCCCATGCCGCCCATGTCCGCCGCGAGGTTGTAGACCTCGGTCGCGCCCTCGACGGCATGGATGGCGTTCGGCTCCTTGCTGAGGTCCATCGAGATGCACTCGACGTCGGGCACGCGCTGGTACCACTCGGGCAGGGGTTTGCGGTCGATGGCGCGGATACGCCGGTATCCCAGATCGTGAAAGTAGCGCGCGAGCGAGCCCCCGATGAACCCGCCCGCTCCCGCGATCACGATCAGATCGTCGGGTTTCGTGTCGCGGGTGACGTCCGCTCCCAGAACCCCGCCCTTGCCGTTGTCCATTTCGAGGAACCGCCTTTCGGGTCGCCCTGGATTGACCCGCCGTACCACCGGCGACAGGCGATACGAGCGGCTCTGTTATCGATATCAGATGGTAACGTTACCATGGCTCGAGGGCAATGACAACCCGCGGCGAAGTGACGGCTTCACGTCCAGCTGGGAGACTGGGGGAGGGGCGCTTGTGGAACCCGAAGCGTCCCTCCCCGAGTTGAAGGAGGAGTGCAGGGCGACGGGCGTGGCGCTGACTTCGGCGCTCGTCGCCGTGCACTCGACTTCCGTGTCTACACGGGCGGCAGCTGTCCGACGAGCGGGAGGATCCGATCGTCGATCTCGTCCTCGTCCTGGCCGCATTCGGTCCGGGCCAACAACCAGGCCTCCGGGTGCTCGACGGTCGCCCCCGGCTCGAGGCGGGTCATGGGGCCGAGGCTTTCGATCTCGAGAATGCCCGAGTCCGTGAACGTCTCGGTGTTGCAGCCCATGTCGGGATAGGCAGCAGTCCGGTCGAACCCATAGCGCTTGACGAAGACGTCTCCCGCCAGCACGTATGCCGCCCAGCCCCTGGCGTTGAGCATCCCGACTTTCTGCTTGGATGTTGCCGCGGGGTCCTGCCGGAGCTGGATGTACCTGCGTCCCCACGTCCAGCGGGGATCGCTCATGTCGGTGAAGTGCCACAGAACGAGCGGCCGCGCCGGCACGAGGCAGTCCGGGTGTGGCCTGAATTCTTCCTGGGGGTAGATGGCATGGCCTCCCGGGGCCATCACGGACAGTGCCCAGGGAGCCAGCTCGATCGCCCACGGGTTTCGATTCGTGATCCGGTGGACCACGCTTACCTGTGCGATCGAAGGCGACAGAGTCACCAGCGTCTCTTTGGCCAGGCCGTTCCGGGTTTCGGCGTTGTGGAGCTTGAGCGTCACGCCGTCCCAGGAGTGGTCGACGGGGAGATTGTCCGGCGCATAGGTTCGCGGAAATACCTCCGGGGCGTGCCAGAGCCTGTGGCCGCCGAAGCTGTGCCACTCATCGCCACCAACGAGCCCGGCGGACTCCGGAAAGACTCTGAAGAGGTTCTGGCCGCCCACGAACCCGAAACGGATGATGCGCGGGCCTACGGCCGTCGTGGCCACCAGATCCACGAGGCCGTTGCTCAGACGAATGCACCCCGGCCAGCCGGCGAATTCGATCTCCTCGCACGCGACCGCATGGCGAGTGTCCGGTTTCGGCCCATCGCCCACCTCGTGAGCGGTCGCGGCGTGCGGCGCGGGAGTACGTCCGACCGCGGGTTTGGCCCTGGTTGGGACAAGGTCGCTCATTGGGTCGGACCCCAGCCTTTCCGCGATTCAGTTGGATCAACTGTCAGCGGGACGACGGTTTCTCCGGCATCGATCTCGAGGTCCGCTCCGTACACCTGGACGGTGACCGGCGGGCCGTCGACCACGTGGAGACGAACGCCTTCCGCGTCCACTCGCACCTCGATCAGGGCGCCCCGGTACCGGATCCGGAACCGGTAGGACCGCCACTGTGTCGGCAGAGTGGGCCCGATGGCCAGGATGTCGCCATCGGTGCGCAGGCCGCCATAGCCGAAAACCATGCTGGCCCAGACGCCGGCGGCGGACGTCACGTGCAGGCCCTGGTCCGTGTTGCGGTTGTAGTTGTCGAGATCCATCCGGGCGCCGTACGAGAAGAACTCGTAGGCATCGTCGAGCTTGCCGAGCTCCACGGCCAGGATCGCGTGCAGCGATGGCGACAGCGACGACTCGTGGATCGTCCGCGCCTCGTAGAACTCGTAGTTCGCGAGCTTCTCGGCCGGCGTGTAGTCGCGGCTGTAGAAGTACATGAGGTTCAGCACGTCCGGCTGTTTGACCATGTCGTAGCGGAAGATCTTTATGTACGCCCAGTTCTTGTAGATCGGGATCTGGTCGGGCGGCAGGTGCTCGAGGTCCACGTGGGGCAGATCGAAGTAGCCGGCGTGCTGCTCGAAGACACCGGATTCCTCGTCTTTGGGGATGCGCATCTTCTCGGCCATGTTCGCCCAGAGGGCAGGCTCGTCCGGCTGAAGGCCAGTCTTCGCCACTGCCTCGTTGTATAGATCGGGCACGCCGGCGCGCATCTCGTCGAGCACCGACAACGTGAACTCGAACGCCTTCCTGGCCATGACGTTCGTGTAGCAGTTGTGGTTGACCATCATGTGGAACTCGTCGGGTCCCATGACGCCGCAAAAGCCGAAGTCCCCTTTCAACGGACTCCAGCCGCCGGCGCTCGCCAGGAACCGGCAGATCTGGAGCAGCATCTCGATGCCTTCGCGGTACAGGAACTCCTTGTCCCGCAGGATCACGTCGTGGTGCCAGATCGCATAGGCGACGGCCAGGTCCGAGTGGATCTCCAGATCGACGTGCTGCCACGTACCCGAATCTTCGGTGCCGGTGATAGTGGCGAACGGGAAGCGGGCGCCCGCGCAATCGAGCTGGCGGGCCCTCTCCATCGCCTTGCCCAGACGGTGGTAGCGATACAGCAGCAGATTCCGGGCGGCGGGCGGATCGACGAACATCATCAGGCGGTGCGAGTAGATCTCGCTATCCCAGAACGTCCAGCCGAAATAGACCTCGCCGGTCATGCCCTTGCACAGCGCGTTCAGGTCGGGGTTCTCGCCGTGGTAGGACTGGTACGTCTGGAAGCTGGAGAAGCGCAGGCCCTGCAGGACGGCAGGGTCGCCTTCGATGTCGATGTCCAGCACGTTCCAGACGCGCGCCCAGGCAGCGGCATGCTCGGCCCTCAAGGCGTCGAACGTCGCGTCGGCGTGGCGCCGCATCAACCCGAGGCCTCGGCCCCACATGAGGTCGACGTCCCTCGTCTGGGCCCACTCGTTGACGACGATCCTGTCCACGGTGCTGGCCACGGCCCGCTCGACGTTCAGAGTGAAGTCGACGCCGATGAACTTGGCGTCCTCCACGGGCGTTGTCTGGATGGGCTGGTCGGCATGAACGGTGAAGCCCGAGAACAGCTGATGGCCGCTCCGCAGCGTCTCGGCCTGGATGGCCCATCCGGCATCGACAGGACCCTTCCGGCGGGTTTGCCAGAAGTTGATGACCTCGCCCGGTCGCGAGCCGCCGCCCGTCTGATCCCAGCCGGCGCCGATCTCATAGTGCGTGTCGAAATCGAGGCCGGCGCGTACCTGGACCGTGCCCGAGAAGTCGAGCGGCTCCAGCACGATGCGCTGACAGCCAACACGCGTCGAATGCATGTCGGTGAAACGGACGAAGGTCAGCTTCAGGTGTTTGCCGGAGCGGGTGTTCCACACGAACCGACGCGTGAGCACGCCCTCGCGCATGTCCAGCTTGCGCGAGAAGTCTTCGAACGACGAAGTCGCGAGATCCAGCTGCTCGCCGTCGATCGACAGCCTCGTGTACAGCCAGTCCACGGCGTTCAGCATGGCCGCGCCCTGGGTGACGAAGCCCTTGAAGAGCTGATCGTGGCGGATGTCCATCATCTCGTAGAGATGGTTGAAGTAGCTGCCCAGCAAGTGGTCGCCGCCGTAGCCTTCCTCGAAGTAGCCGCGGACGCCCATGAACTCGTTGGCCACGGAGAAGACCGACTCCGATACGCGTTGATACGCGGGGTCGAAACCTTCTTCGGCGATCGTCCAGGGGTCACCCCGGAAGTAATCGATCGGCGTTTTTGGCAAGTGCATGGTCAGACTCCGACGAGCAGAACGATCGTGGCGATGGGCGATTGGGTGGCGTGAGATGTGGAATGCATCGGACTAGGAGGCCGCCTCCGCCATCCGGTCCAGCACGTCGGTGATCGTTCCGTTAAACGGACCGGCCCTTTCCATCTTCAGTGAGACGAGCGCGGACGCGAATCTCAGCGACTCCTCCGCGTCGTGGTCGAGCCGGCGGGCCATGTAGGCCGCGAACGTGGTGTCGCCACGCCCGGTCCTGCCGACCACGCTCCGATTGGTGAACTGCTCCCAGTACGTCTTCCCATTCACGCGAGCGAGAACGCCGTCCGCTCGCGTGATCAGAGTCTCAGGTGAACCCCATTCCTCGAACCGCAGAGCGGCCCGCTCGAGGTCATCCGTCCCCGTGAGAACCTTCGCCTCTACGACGTCGAGCTTGACCATGTCCAGGAGGGCGACGAGCTCGGCCTTGTCGGGGACGTCTGCAAAAGTGATGCGGTGGGTGGCCGGATCCACCTGGCGCACGAAGCTCTGCATGTCCGCCGAGAGCCGGTAGCCGCGGGCCTTCATCGCTCGCACGAAGTCCAGGTCGAATTCCTGGTCCGTGATCCCGGCGAGGTGGACCTGGCGTGCGTCGAGATCCGGGATGTCCGGTGGCGCGAACCTGCCGGCGCTCGCCAGCTGGATCATCTCCCGATCGTCGACGTCGCCGCTGGGGTGGATGACCTTCATGTAGGTCGTGGACGCTGCCGGAACCAGGTGGACCGCTACTCCGGCCCGCCTCATGGGTTCCAGAATCTCCTCGTTCTTCCGGGCCATCCTGGTCACGACCGCCACTCGCTTGCCGACGCGTGCCGCCGCCAGGGCACCGCACAGCACGGCGCTGCCCGGCGCGACTTGCGGTTCCCCATCGAAAGGGACCACCTCATCGAGGCACATGTGGCCCACGAATGCCAGATCGCAGGCCATTCGTTCAGACCTCATGGCAACCTCATGAGTCGACGGCACGTCGCTACGCCCCCGCAAGGCTGATCTTGAGCACATACGCGTACTCGCACGGCGGCGTCGCCGGCAGGTTTACCGTGAGGCCCTCGGCACTACGTGACCACGCCAGATCGAGGTCCGATCCGAGCAGCCCGACTCTGACGATCTCGCCGCGATAGTAGGGAGAGTTAGACGCGAGAGACTTGATTTCGAGACGTCCACCCTGGGGCCAGCTCAGTGCGATGGCATAGAGGGTGTCTCCCCTGGTCGTAAACCGAATGTCGCGACTGACAAACGTCGGTAGAGAACCCTTGTAGAGCGAGACTCCGGCGCTCTCGGAGGGACCCTCGCCGTAGACCTTCCAGGGTCGGCTGTAGTAGATGGCCTCGCTGTTGACGGTCATCCAGGCAGCCAATTCGTCGAGAAAAGTCATCTCATCGTCGTCGGGCCGCCCATGGCCGGGCAGCGGGATGTTGAGGAGCAAGTTGCCGTTCTTGCTGACGACGTCGACAAGCAGGTGGACTATGTCCTCGGCGGTGCGATACCGATGCTCCTCGTAGATCGACCTGTCGTAGTGGTACGCACCGAGACAGGCGTCTGTCTGCCATGGATGAGGCTCGATCCCGCTCGCCTGAGTCATTTCGAAATCGCGAACCAGGGTGCCCAGCACCGCGGCTGGGACCTCCTTGATGTTGAACACCGCGTCCAGATTGCCGCCGTTTCGACGGAGGTTGGCGTTGTAGAAGTACGCCATGATGTGAGGAGTGAGCTCGGGCATGCCGAGCCAGACACGAAGGTCTCTGCCGAACGCGGCACCGTCGTCGAAGTCCCAATCGCAGTTGTCGTCGAAGTACAGAAGATCAGGGTTGTACTTGTCGATCACGTCCTGGACACGCAGCATGAACTCGTCGACGAAATCGGGGCAGGGGTCATTCTTGCCGTGTGGCCGCCCGTTCAGAGCGCGCGGGTCCATCCCCTCCCACCACTTGCCCTTGCCATCAGCTTTCGTCAGAACGCCATCGTATGCCACTCCGCGGAGCGGACCCGTCGCGTCGCTGCGGTAGCGAACGGGCATGAACTCACGCCAGACTCGCCCAGGTGTTCCGTGATATGTGATTCCAAACCTGAGCCCGTGCGCGCGAGCTACTCGCTCCCAGGTTCCAACGACATCCTTCTTGGGTCCGATGTTGACGGAGTTCCAGGGCTGGTGTTTCGAGTCCCAGCAGTCGAAGTTCCCGTGGTGGTTGGCCAGCGCGACGAAGTACCTGGCTCCCGCCCTCGAGTACAGGCGAATCAATTCGTCGGGATCCCAGTTCTCCCCGCGCCAGATATTGCATATGTCCTTGTATCCGAACTCCGATGGGTGCCCGTACGTCTTGACGTGGTAGTCGTACTGAGAGCTGCCCTGCACGTACATGCCGTGGGCATACCAGTCCCCCTGCTCGGGGACGGACTGTGGGCTCCAGTGAGCCCAGATACCTAGCTTGGCGTCGCGAAACCAGTCGGGGATCCGGTAGGCCTTCAGCGACTCCCAATTGGGGCGGAACGGGCCGGTGATGGGGCCGCCGGCAAAGCTGCCGTCCAGGTAGGTATCGCCCTGACGCAGGCTGGTGGCCTCCGCGGGTTCGCCGGCGCCGGCGGTCCCGAACTTGCTCGGCCGGGACTGGCCCGTCCCACCATTCATCTCTACAGTTCCTCTCCCGTGATGTGTCCAGCCTGGTCGGTCAACGTCGAGCGAGCCGCCCGCCGGCCCCCCACGCCGGCGGAACTCTCGATGATCGCAACCACTGCCGGCGCGGCGGAGTCGCGTTCGGATTCGCGCGAGGTTGGCCCGGTCTCGGCGCTCACCCCTTGACCGCGCCCGAACCCAGTCCGGACAGAATCCAGCGCTGGGCAATGATGTAGATGATGATCACGGGCAGGATGCTCAGTACTACATCGGCGGAAACAAGTGCCCAGTTCGATCCGCCGGCTCCGCTGAAACTCGTGCCCTGGCTGAAGAAGTTGTACACGGACAGCGTCATCGGCCAGTTGTCGCTGTTGTTCAGGAAGTAGAGCGGATTTATGAAGTCGCTCCACACGTTGAGTATGTTCAGGATTCCGCAGGTCACGAGGACCGGCGTCAGTATTGGAAGGATTACTGAGCGGAAGGTTCGGATCGGCGAGGCACCATCGAGGTAGGCCGCCTCGTCGAGTTCGCGAGGCACCGTGCCGATGAACGCATAGATCAGAAACACGTTGAACGGCAGCTGCATCGCCGCGTAAAGGACGATCATCCCGATCTGCGTGTTGATCATGCCGGTCATCTGCATCACCTTGGTCAGGGTGACGTAGTTGGTGGGGAGCGCGATGCCCATGATCAGCGACAGGTAGAGAATCTGATGCCACCTCGTCCGGCGGCGCGCCAGAACGTACGCCGCGAGCGCGGCCACGAGCACGCCCAGGATCGTCGACCCGAAGGCATAAAGGGCGCTGTTGAGGAAGGCGATCACCAGGTTGCCCTGATCGATGACCGTGGCGAAGTTGCTCCACTGCAGGCTCAGCGGAGGTTCCGGGCTCATCGAGTTGGCGTCGGATTGGGTCTTGAGCGCGTTCGCGAAGAGGAGGTAGATGGGCGCGATGGCGATGATTCCAGCCAGGCTGGCCAGGAGGTTGGTGATGGCAGCGCGGAACGAGCGCACCGGTAACATGGCTAGTCAACCTCAGATGGGCGCATGAGCCGCACGACCACGAAGCTCAGGGCGAGACCGACCACGACGAAGACGCTCGACAGCGCCGTTGCGACACCCCATTGGCCAAGCCCGAACGAGTCGAAGACCGTGGTGTAGACGGTGCTGGTGGCGTAGCCCGGCCCACCGTTCGTAAGGACATAGACGATGTCGAACACACGCAGGCCGTATAGAAGGTTGAGCACGGTCGTGACGGCAAGCACGGGCCGAAGGAGCGGCAGCGTGATGTACCTGAACGCCTGCCAGCCCGTGGCGCCGTCGATTGACGCCGCTTCGTAGTAATCGCGCGGTATCGCGACGACACCGGCGATCAAGATGACCATGATGTAGCCGACGCCTTTCCAGGTGTCGACGCCGATCACGCTCCACAGAGCCAGTGAAATGTCCGTCAGCCATTGCTGAGCGAGAAAGCCAAGTCCCGCTGACCGGAGCGCCAGGTTCAGCATGCCGGTGTCCGGATTGAGGACGGACTTGAATACGATGCCTACGGCGACCATGGGGAGCACGGCGGGCAAGTAGATGAGCGCTCGATACAGGTAGGCAAACCGTCGGACGCCGCTGGTGAGGAGCACGGCCAGTCCGAGCGCGATGACGGTCTTGATGGCGATCGTTGCCACGGTGAAGATGACCGTGTTCTCGATCGCGCCGAAATAGGTCCCGTTCGGGTCGAAGATGGTCGCGAAGTTGTCGAGGCCGACCCAGTTGACTTCGCTCGAGTAGCTGTTCCAGTCGGTGAACGCAAACCCGAGACCAAACAGGCTGGGTAGCAGTATGAACACCACATACAGCGCGAGCGCCCCAGCGGCGAACCACGTTGGATAGGCTCTTCTCATGTTCCCTGGCTCATTCCTGGATCCGCCCTCCATTGACGGACGACTGGCGGGGCGACCGGAGCTACTCGTATGGGTCCCGAGGTCAGGTAAGGGCGGAGTGCTTCAGCGCCCTTGTCCTGGATGCGAACAGGAGCGTCCAGGCTCCTTCGATCGCGAATACTCGCTGGGCTGCGTGGCGTGGCTCTTGCGACAGGCCCGAACCGGAAGGGAGCTACTGGCCCTCTTGCGTGACCTCGCGCCGCCCTTCTCGACGTGGCTGGTGGTGGGCAGACCGGTCGGGGGCGGAATTACCCGCCCCGGCCGGTCTGCAGCTACATGTCGGATCGCCGGCTACCTACTTGGACCAGGCCGGGTCCTTTGCGGTAGTTGCTTGCGTCGCTCGTCGCTTGTCGATGGCCTGGAGCACCTGGAGAGGCGTCTCCTTGCCCGTGAACATGGCAACCTCATCCTTGCCGATGTCCATCCACTGCGGGTTCACGTACATGACGTCGTCCTGGAGGACGTTGACGGTCGCGGCCTTGTACTTGTCCATGAAGGCCTGCTGGTCGGCGGTCCACTTGGCCTTGACGCCCGTGAAGTCGAGCGTGGCGAAGGCCGGGGTGTTGTCGATCAGGTACTGCAGGCTATCCGGCTGGGCAAGGAAGGCGAGGTACTGCTTGGCCGCATCGATCTGCTTGCTGCCGGACCAGATGAACTTGGTCGGGCCTGCCGGATGCGTCGGCAGGAGCTGGTTGTCGAGGAGCGGGATGGGGAAGAAGCCGTAGTTGGTCGCCGGAACGGTCGGGAAGTCGGTGCTGATCGCGGTGGGGAGCGTCAGGTTGCTGACGGTCATCGCGAACTTGCCCGTGGTCATGTTCTTTTCCTGATCAGCCACGGTTGCGGACAACGAGCTGTTGCCGAGGTACCCACTCTTGTACAGGTTGTTGAGCTGCGTCATGGCCTTGAGGGCATTCGCATTCGCGGCCAGGGTCGTCTTGTTGGCGTTCAGATTCGCGTACAACCCGGGCTCGAGGCTCTCCATCTGGGCGCCGACTTCGGGGAACCACAGGACATGGTGCCAGCCGTCGCTGATCGGCTCGTAGATCGGAGTGACGCCGAGCGCCTTGATCTTGTCGCAGGCAGCCGTGAACTCGTCGTAGGTCGTGGGAACGCTGGTGATCCCGGCCTTCTGGAAAATCCCCTTGTCATAGGTGACGATCCAGTAGCCGCTGTAGATGTCCCAGATCTCCTGGCCATACACCTTGCCATTCAGGGTCGCCTGGGCAACAGCATTCGGATCTTCGCGCTTCACCCATTCTTCTTTCGACAGGTCGACGGCGTTCTTCTCGACGTTGTAAGTGACCTTGAGGTCGGAGACACCGCTCTGGCCGCCGAAGATGTCCGGGCCCTGGCCCGAGTTGAGCTTGGTGCTAAGAACCTGGAAGTAGTTCGCCGACGGGACGATCTGGTAGTCGATCTTGATGCCCGTCAGGTCCTGGAACCTCAGCGCGAGGGCTTGCTCGGACGGGTACACCCAGCCCTGGCTCTCCAGCACCGTCAGGGTGAGGTTCTGCTTGGTCGCAGCCGGGGTGGGCGTGGCGGGGGCCGGCGTCGCGCCGGGCGCCAGAGTTGGCGTCGGGGCCGCCGTCGGGGAGGCTGTCGCGGCGGCGCCGGAACAACCGGCAAGGACCACGGCCGCGAGAAGAATCAGGGCTCGTTTCATCTACTCCATCTCCCAATTGGAACTAGCTGCTTACAGCGTCAGAGTGGTCTCCGTCAAACCCCTGTGCCGATTCTTCGCATACGCTCCTCTATGTGACGGATGGGGCCGTTCGCTCGCCGGTCCCGTGGCGGACGAGGGGAATGGACAGGCCTTGGTGCTCGCGGCGCGCAGGTCCCGAGACGTGACGAGCGGGTTGGCGCCGCAGCGAATCGAGAGTCGACTGAGAGCGCCGGCGACGTGACCGCTCGGCCGAGCCTTCGGGGTTGGATATCCGGGTGCCGTCCGGGCCGCGAGAGGGCCAGCGCGGTGGTTGCACGCGGCCGGCGGCACCCGATGCTGCACAATGGAACCCGGCGAAGGCCGCTCCAGTGACCGGACCAACGGGGCTGTTCCTCCAATCTCGCCAGGAATGCGGGCGGAAGCTGTGTTACCGTTACCAGAAGTGACCAGGTGGTATGTGTTATCGCTAACAGCACCTGCCTGACCGGGATGGTAACGCTAACAGCGTCGTTGCGCTAGCCCAAATCGCAGAAATCTTCGAGAGGACCCCAAAGACGTGACTACCCTCAACGATGTCGCGAAGCTGGCGGGAGTCTCGACGATGACCGTCTCGAGGGTCATCAACAGCTCCGGCTACGCGAGCCCGGAGGCTCGGGCAAAGGTGGAGCGCGCGATCGACGAGCTCGGGTACATGCCCAACGGTCTCGCGCGCCAGCTCCGGGCGAAGCGGACCAAGACGATCGCTTTGGTGGTGACGGACATCCGCAACCCCTTCTTCACCACGATCGCCGGCGGCGTGGAGGACATGGCCCGCACCCATGGCTATGCGGTCATGTTCTGCAACACTTACGAGTCCGAGGAAGAAGAAGCCGCCTACATCCGCGTCCTGATCGAGCGGCGCGTCGACGGGGTTCTCCTGGTGCCGGCCGGGGGAGCGGGCAACTCCGTGCTGATGCTCCAGACCCGCGGCATGCCAACGGTCGTCCTCGATCGCCATGTCCGCGATGTGGAGACCGACGAAGTCCGCGGCGACTCCAGAGCGGGCGCGTACTCGGTCGTGCGGCACCTGACGGGGCTGGGCCATCGCAACATCGCCATTCTCACCGGCCCCGAGGGAGTCTCAACTTCCACGGACCGCGTCGCCGGTTACCGGGAGGCTCTCAGCGAGGTCTGCCCGGGCGGCGAGTGCGGGCAGGTCCTGTTCGGAGAGTTCAACGAAGCGAGCGGATATTCGATGGCCCGCCGCGCCCTCGAAGCCGATCGCCGCCCCACGGCCATCTTCGCGGCCAACAACTTCATCGCCTACGGCGCAATGCGTGCCCTCCACGAGCTCGAGCTTCGAATCCCGGAGGACATCTCCGTGGCCGTGTTCGACGACCTGCCCCCGGGCTGGGTAGTGGACCCGTTCTTCACAGTCGTGGCTCAGCCCGCCTATCAGATCGGGACCGAGGCGGCGAACTTGTTGTTCGAGCGTCTGGCCGGCGAGGCACCGGAAGGACCTCGCAGCATCATCCTGCCGAGCGAATTGATAGTCCGTCGATCCACGGCCGCACCGCGGCCCGACTGACGAGGTTGGGTCCACCACAGCGATGAAGACCCATTCCAAGAGGCCCGCCCGTTGGCCGCTCCCGAGCGTGCCTTCCGGTCAGGCACCCGTGCTCTAGCGAGGAGCGATCCATGATCACGCCCATGCCCGTGACGCGCAGGTACGTCGGCGACTGGCCCAGGATCGGGATACGCCCGGCGATCGACGGCCGCCGCAACGGCGTTCGTGAGTCGCTCGAAGGCCAGACCATGGGGCTGGCGCGAGCAGCCGCGCAGTTCCTCAGCGCCAACCTGCGCTACCCGGACGGCAGCCCCGTCGAGTGTGTCGTTCCCGCCGACTGCATCGGTGGGGTCGTCGAAGCGGCCCGCGCGGCCGAGCTGTTCCGAGATCAGGGCGTCGGGCTGTCGATCACGGTGACCCCGTGCTGGTGCTACGGCTCCGAGACGATGGATATGGACCCCCTGACGCCCAAGGCGGTGTGGGGCTTCAACGGCACCGAGCGACCCGGGGCCGTCTACCTCGCGGCCGTCCTCGCGGCCCATGCCCAGAAGGGACTGCCGGCCTTCGGCATCTACGGCCGCGACGTGCAGGACGCCGGCGACGCGGACATCCCTGCCGACGTGCAGGAGAAGCTGCTTCGGTTCGCCCGAGCGGGGCTGGCCGCGGCGATCATGCGTGGCAAGTCGTACTTGTCGCTGGGCGGCGTGTCCATGGGCATCGCCGGGGCGATCGTCGATCAAGGATTCTTCGAGCGGTACCTCGGGATGCGCGTCGAGTCAGTCGACATGAGCGAGATCTCGCGGCGCATCGAGGAGGGCATCTTCGACCCCGCGGAGTTCGACCGCGCCCACCGGTGGGTTCGGGCCAACTGCCGAGAGGGCCGGGACCGGAACACGCCCGAGCAGACCCGCAGCCGGGAACAGAAGGATCGCGACTGGCAAACGGTCGTGACGATGTTCCTGATTGCGCGTGACCTGCTCGTCGGCAATCCGCGTCTGGCCGAGATCGGCTTCGGCGAGGAGGCGATGGGCCACAACGCCATCGCAGGCGGCTTCCAGGGCCAGCGGCAGTGGACGGATCACTCGCCCAACGGCGACTTCATGGAGGCGTTCCTCAACACCTCGTTCGATTGGGACGGCATCCGAGCTCCCTACGTGTTCGCGACCGAGAACGACAGCCTCAACGGCGCGGCCATGCTGTTCGGGTATCTGCTGACCAACACCGCTCAGGTCTTCGCCGACGTTCGCACCTACTGGAGCCCGGAAGCGGTGAAGCGGGTGACCGGGGTCGAGCTCGAGGGACGAGCGGCCGGCGGCGTAATCCACCTGATCAATTCCGGAGCGGCGAGCCTCGACGCGGCCGGCGGTCTGTCGCGCGATGGCGCGCCGGCGATGAAGCCTTTCTGGGAGATCGGCGAGGCCGAGGCGGCGGCGAGCCTGGCGGCCACGACCTGGTACCCGGCCGTCACCGGCTACTTCCGCGGCGGCGGCTTCTCGTCGCAGTTCGTCTCCCCGGGCGGCATGCCGGTGACGATGGGCCGGATCAACCTGGTCCACGGCGTCGGGCCGGTGCTCCAGCTGGCGGAAGGCTGGACGGTCGACCTGCCGGACCGCGTCCATGAAACGCTCAACGCCCGGACCGACCCCACCTGGCCGACGCAGTGGTTTGCCCCGCGGCTGTCAGGAAGCGGCGCGTTCCGGGATGTGTACAGCATGATGTCGGCCTGGGGCGCCAACCACTGCGCGATGAGCTACGGCCACATCGGGGAGGATCTCGTGGCCCTGGCCGCGGTTCTGCGCATCCCGGTCAACATGCACAACCTGCCCGAGGATCGGCTCTTCCGACCGAATGTCTGGATGAGCCTGGGCACGGCCGATCCCGAAGGCGCCGACTTCCGAGCCTGTGCGGTTCTCGGACCGCTCTACGGCCGCCGGTGAGTCTGGATCTCGGAGACCGGATGGAACGGTCGCGCGACTTCCTGGCGATCGATCTGGGGGCGTCGAGCGGCCGAGTGCTGGCGGCCCGATGGGATGGATCGAGGTTCGCCCTTCAGGAGGTCCACCGTTTCGCCAACGAACCCGTCTCGCAGATGGGCAGGCTCCAATGGAACGCGCTGGGGATCTGGTCCGAGGTCAAGGCAGGGCTGGCCCGCTATGCCGCCGGCCAGCCGTGCGGAACCGCGACCGAGGGCACGGCGGAGCGGCGCGGAGAGCTCGCGGGCATCGGCGTCGACACCTGGGGCGTCGATTTCGCCCTGCTGGATAGGGTCGGAAACCTGCTGGGCAACCCGTACCACTATCGCGATCGGCGAACTGCCGGGGTGATGGCCTATGCGTTCGATCGCGTTTCCCCGCGTGACGTGTTCCGGGCGACCGGCGTGCAACCGATGCACTACAACACCCTCTACCAGCTCCTGGCGATGGTTCACTCGAAGGATCCCCAGCTCGACGCCGCCGCGACGATGCTCACGATGCCGAATCTGTTCGCCTACTGGCTGACCGGAGTCGCCGTTGCCGAGCGCACCCACGCGACCACGACACAGTGCCTGCAGCCAGGTGCCGGCGGCTGGGCGACCGGCCTGATGGAGACATTGGGCATTCCCACCCGCTTCCTGCCGCCCGTGGTCGAGCCGGGCACTCTCCTGGGCCCCACCTCGGCGGACGTGACAGTTGCGGCGGGCACGCTGGCCGCGCCGGTATTCGCCGTGGCTTCTCACGACACTGCCAGCGCCGTGGCCGCCATACCGGGACTCAATGCCGACAGCGCGTACATCAGCAGCGGCACATGGAGCTTGATCGGGGTGGAGGTGCCAACCCCGCTGATCACCGATGCAGTCCTCGCGGCCGGGTTCACCAACGAAGGGGGCGTCGCGGGAACGACGCGACTGCTTCGCAATGTCGCCGGGCTGTGGCTCGTGTCCGAGTGCCGGCGCCGGTGGCTGCGTGACGGCCGGGAGTACGGGTGGGACGAGCTGATCGCGATGGCCGAGCGGTCTCCGGGGCTGAGGTCCGTGATCGATCCGGACGATCCAGGCCTGCTGAACCCGCCCGACATGCCGATCGCGGTGCAGGCGCTCTGTCGCGCGACCGGCCAGGAGCCGCCGGACGATGTCGGCGCGATCGTGCGCTGCTGCCTGGACAGCCTGGCGCTGAAGTGCCGGGCGGCCCTCGACGACCTGGCCGCGGTGACCGGCCGGCGCCCCGCGACCCTGCGGATCGTCGGTGGCGGCAGCCAGAACCGGCTTCTCTGCCAGCTCACCGCCGATGCCTGCGGTTTGCCGGTAGTCGCGGGCCCCGTAGAAGCCACGGCCTTGGGCAACGTGATGGTCCAGGCCATCGCGGCCGGCGAGCTGGGCAGCGTGGCAGAGGGGCGGGCGGCCGTTTCCGCTTCGGTCCATCTCGACGTCTACGAACCTCGCGGCGGCCCGGAATGGGAAGCCGCCCTTTTCCGCTTGCGGGAAGTTGCCGCACGCGCTCGAACCCAGTAGGGAGGGCCGATGTCAGCCCACGGCGATCTCTTCGAACAGCTGGCCGACGTCGGCCGGACCGCGGCCGCTCACGGGCTCGTTCTCGCGTCGTGCGGGAATCTCTCGGCGCGGCATCCAGGCTCGGACGAGTTCGTCGTCACCGGCACGGGCACCGACCTCGATCGACTGGACGCGACCGCCTTCTCGCTCGTGGGTCTCGACGGCCTGGTGCGGGGCGGGAACCCTGCTCCCTCGAGCGAGTGGAAGCTCCACCAGCGGACGTATCTGGCCCGGCCCGACGTCAACGCCGTGATCCATCTGCATCCTCAGTACACGGTCCTGCTCGACGGCCTGGGTCATCAGGTACGCCCTATCTCGCTGGACCAGGCCTACTACGTGCGATCGATCGGCCGCGTGCCGTATTTCCCATCCGGTTCGGACGAGCTGGCGGACGCCGTGGCTCAGGCATCTCTCGAGTGCAACGCGGTGATCCTCGCCTTCCACGGTTGTTCCTGCCTCGGCGACACGATCGCGATGGCGTTTCGCCGGGCCCTGAATCTCGAGCAGGCGGCGATGACGACCTACCGGTCGCTCCTCCTCGGGAACACGGACCTGACGTTTCCCCCCGAGTGGCTCGACAGACTGGCCACGGTCTGACGGCGAGCGGCCGCCCGAGCGCGCGGCCTGCCCGGCCCGATTCATCGGCGTGAGTGGCTCCGGGAGTCCTTGAGGTCGTTACGGTCGGCTTGTCTCCGCCGAATGAAGGGCGGTGCAGCCCAGGCGCGAGGATGGAAGCTTCACCGCCTGAGTGCGGTCAGCCACGAGCGCCCGCCTACCCTGAGGGTGACTGGGGCACAATCAGGACCGAGCAGGGCGCATGGTATAGGACGGAGCGAGCGACGCTCCCGATGAGCAGCCGCTCGATGGCGCTCTGCCCTCGATGGCCGACCACGATCAGGTCGGCATCCCAGGTCACGGCCGCCTCGACGAGCCTGCGAGCCGGACTGCCGTCCTGCACTTCTTCGTCAACTTGAAGTCCGCCCTTGCGCAAACCGGCCGCGGCCTCCTCGGCGATCTTCCCGTGAAGGGTGTGAAGCTTCGCCTTTCCCGCGTGGTGAGCATCCCCCAGCGTCACCAGCCGCAGCCAGGGATTGGATTGCGGGTCGACGTCGGCGACGCTCAGAACCCGCACCT
Organism: Chloroflexota bacterium; assembly: GCA_027364875.1. Classification (GTDB taxonomy): domain Bacteria; phylum Chloroflexota; class Limnocylindria; order Limnocylindrales; family CSP1-4; genus Fen-1039. Next base: position 3,723 of record DAHXON010000040.1, on the reverse strand, counting down.
TTGCGTGGTGAAGGATCGACCACCGGCGCACGATCTCCGTCGCGGCTGCGGCTCCTGCCGAGCCGTCTTCTCCGATCAAGACGCGATCGATCTTGTTGCGGCGTGCGACGAGCATCGGTCGATGGAGCTGCTCCACGACCTCCGCGCAGACCGAGCCGAGTACGGCGGATTCGAAAGGCCCACGACCGCGGTTGCCCAGGACGACCAGGTCCGCGTCGTCCTTCGCGGCCTGATCGACAATCGCCGTCCCGGCGCGGTCGCGTACGACCTGCGTCTCCACCGTGAGATCCGGGGCCGCGAACCGCCGGGCGACGTCGGTGACCAGGCGCCGAGCCTCGGCCGCCATGGCGTCCTCGGTCTCCTGGATGACGTCGGCCGCCATGACCAGGCCTGGCACGCCGTAGATCGCGGCCGTTCCGGGATAGGCAGTGAGCACGTCGATGGTGCTGCCCATCGGCCAGTCCAGGTTCGCCACGAGCGCCGCTGCACGGTCGGATGACGTGGAGCCGTCTACTCCCAGTAGAACTCGCATGTCAGACTCCAATGTCCCGCGTCCCGTCCCGACCGCCGGCCGAGGCCCCACAGGGCTCGGCCGGCGGTCCTCCCGGTCGTTGCAAGGGGGGAAACGAGGGTCCGGTAGCTACAGGACTTCGCGCTCGAGCAGTACCGGCAGGGCTTTGGTTGCGAACGCTGCGTGCGCCATGAGATCCACGCTCACGACACGCCAGCCTTCCTTGGCAAATTCGTTAAGGCGGTCGGCCAGCTGGTCGAGGCGGGCCTCCGGCTCGTCTTTCCAGTGCACCATTTCGACCTTGTATTCCACGCGACCCATGAGAATCTCCTTTGATGGACGAGGCCGCGTCGGTTCGTTGCGAACACGACGGAGGCCGCCGTCGATCACCGCCCGTGATAGCGGCCGCTTGAGTCTGCGGGTGGGTTGCCCTCTTGTCATTACGCTCGGTAATGCTTGGCGCCGCCCGGATCGATGGCGTCTCCTTCTTGACGCGCAAGACACCGTCGTGCGCCGTGGTCGGCCCAATTTTCGCCCGCCGCGGCCGGCAGCAACCCCAGAGGGGGCCGGATCGACCCAGCGACCAGACTTGATCCCGGCCGGTGACACGATCTCATCACCTGGAGCGGTGGGCGCGTCGAACGCGCATTCTGGTTGCGAGATGCCGACAACGGATCGCCGCCTGAACCTTCTCGTCGTCGATGACCACGAGGTGGTTCGGCAGGGGCTGATAGCCTTTCTGGATCGCCATGGCCGGTTCGAAGTCGTCGCGGAGGCCGGCACCTGTGCGGAGGCCATCTCCCAGGCGCGAAAGTTCCGCCCAGATCTCGTATTGATGGATGTCCGCCTGCCGGATGCCACCGGGATCGAGGCCTGCCGGTTGCTCCACGATGAGTTCCCGGCCATGCCGGTCGTCTTCCTGACGAGCTCGCCGGATGAAGTGGACGTCATGGCCGCAGTCATTGCCGGGGCGAGGGGCTATGTGCTCAAGCAATCGAGGTCGGCGGAGCTGGTTCGCACGCTGGAGGCCGTCGGGCATGGGGAGTCACAGTTCGATCCGAGCGTTACGGGAGCGGTCCTCGAGCGCATTCGGCAAATCGCCAGCGACTCCGAGACCGATGGAGCGAACGGTCTGACTGCGCGCGAGAGGGAGATCCTGCCGCTCATCGCCGAGGGTAAGTCCAACAAGGAGATCGCCGCGGCCACCTTCCTGTCGGACAAGACGGTCAAGAACTACGTCTCCTCCATCCTGGCAAAACTCGGCCTTACGCGACGAGCGCAGGTGCCCGTCTTCGTGGCCAACCATGAACCTCAGGGGGCGGGACGCTGATCTGAGTGGATATTGACGCCCGGGCCGGGCGGACAACCGGGTCGATCCGACAAGGACGCAATCGTGGACGGCTGAACAGCCGCGCCCTCCGTGGTCTCCGAACCATCCGCTCTTCGGGGAGCTGGAGCGCGATGGCCAGCGGTTTGGATACGTAACGTCAACCAAAACCGTGCCAAATAGAGGGCTCCCCGGCGGGGGTTGCGCTGAGCGCGCCGTGCCATTGCGCGGTTCACCGCCCACTGTCTAGGGTAGAGAACCTGCCGCCCGGAGAGTCACAGCTCCGGCGCAGTCAGACCGGCCTCCGCGTCGATCGCCTCTCGTCGACACTCTCGACAGTGTCGCCACTCGACACCTCGCCCCGCTGGGCTCGGCCCTACCTGGGATATCGGGCCAGACCCCAACCGCCAGCGTGGCTTTGGCGCTCGACACACCGACGTAGATGGAGACGACATGACTCACGCCGCCACAAGCCATCGTGTGCATTCGTTGCGTCATCGACTCCTGTTCGCAGCCGTGGCCGTGGTACTTGCCTTCTCGGCCTTCGCCGCCGTCGAAGCCGCCTCGGCTCACCTGTCGGCGCCGTCCGAGGCCATGCCCGGCCAGAGCGTCATCGTGTCCGGCAGCGGCTTCTCCGCCGGCCAGTCGGGCAATCTCACCTACAACGGCGGTGTGATCGAAAGGTTCAGTGCCTCCCGGTCCGGAGCCTTCAGCCTCCCGTTCACGATTCCAAAGAAGGCCGTGCCCGGCCGGGGTCGAATCTCGGCCAAGACGACCTCCAGCAAGCTGCTGAGCACGACGACCCTCGCCATCGTCTCCACCCTCGGATCCACAGGCCAGTCCGCCGCGCCGTCCTCGCCACCGCCGTCCTCGCCACCGCCGTCGGCTCCCGTCGGCAGTCCCGGAGCGTCCGCCTCGGCCTCAACTCCGGCGGTTCCGGCCGGAGCCGCGAGCGGCTTCAGCCACGTGTACCTGATCGTCTTCGAGAACCACGAGTACTCGCAGATCGTCGGTTCCTCGGCCGCGCCGTACATCAACTCGCTGATCGCCCGATATGGCGCGTCCTCCACGTTCTATGGAGTTCGCCACCCCTCCGAGCCCAACTACCTGGCTCTGGTCTCGGGCAGCACGCAGGGGGTCACGGACGACGGCGTCTACAACCTCGGCGCGAACAACCTGTTCGCCCAGCTGCAGACCGCGGGCTACTCCTGGCATGCCTACGAACAGGGCTACCCCGGCGGCTGCTTCACCGGCAGCTCGTCCGGGGCCGTCGTCGACGGACCGGGCAAGTCCGGCAGCTACGTCCGCAAGCACGACCCCGCGATCAGCTTCACGAGCGTGAGCGGCAACCCGGCCGAGTGCGCGAAGATAAGCAACCTCGCGAGCTTCGACCCGGCCGCGGCCGCCTTCAACTTCATCACGCCCAACCTGATCAACGACATGCACGACGGGACGATCGCCGACGGCGACAGCTTCCTCTCGGCATTCCTGCCGAAGATCACCGGCAGCGCCGCGTTCACCAACTCGGTGGTCTTCATCACCTTCGACGAAGGCACGAGCAACCTGAACGGCGGCGGGCATGTCCTGACCATCGCCATCTCCTCAGGCCAGACCGCGGTCTTCTCGGCCGGCTCCACCTACAACCACTACTCGATCCTGCGAACCATCGAGCAGGCGTGGGGTCTGCCGCTCCTGGGCAGCGCCGCGTCCGCGCCCGCGATCGGGTTCAGCGGGACGGCGTCTACGGGGACCAGCCAGACCCTCCTCCAGTCGGCCGCGCTGACCCCGAGCGCGACCGCCACCTCAAGTCCCACCGTCGCGGTCCCCAGTCCCACCGTGACGGCGGCCCCGGATCCAACCGCGTCGCCCAATCCGAGCGCAACCT
>DAHXON010000003.1:22659-99026 GCA_027364875.1 Chloroflexota bacterium | reverse complement strand
GTTCGGACCGGGGTGGGACCGACAGTCTTGACCGGTTTCGGAGTGGCCACGGGGATCGGCGTGGCGGAGGGCGGACGAGTCGGCGTGGCCGTCGGAGCCTGCTGCGAAGGCGTGGGTTGATCGGTGGGCCCGGCGGCGACCGTCGGCTCCGGCACCGGCGTAGGGGCCGGCGTCCTGGAGGTGGCCGGCGTGGTCTCTACTCCCTGGACGTTGGCGGCGGCTATTCCATCGGCCGGTGGAACCTGGCCGCTGGGATCATTCGTGATACCGGAAGGCGTGGCGGAAGCGGCCGGCGGCACCGGCGCCACTGAGTGCCGCCCTCCCCAGGCGGCCCCGGGCAGGATTACGGTGACCGCCAGAGCCGTGCCGATCAGGGCGCTGAAACCGAGGTCGCGAAGACGGCCGGAGCGATGCCTGCGCAAGAGGACTGAGGTAGGTGGAACCGGGGGCTGGGTCCCTCGAGACCATGGGGCTCCGTCCCATGAGGTCCTGTTCCAGGAGGCCATGCGATCCCTCCATCGGCAGCCCGGCCGACTCCCGATCGTGGAGTCCCGTGGCTTTGCGTCCCCGAGTCGCCTCGGGTTTGCCTTTTCGATCCAGTCGCCTGGTGGCCGACTGGCCGTCGGATTGGGCGTGGCACAGATCCGCGCGGTCGAGACTACCCCCGCGGCGCCGCGAGGCCAGTGAGGTAATCGTCCCCGTGGCGGTAGGACCCCTCACCGGCGACCGGCGCACCTCGAAGCGCGCCTCGGGGCCCGCATCGGCGCGCCTCGGTCGAGTCATCGTCCCGCGTTCTGGTCCGAGCGCGGGGCTTGCGCGCCCCCTCGCGTCAGCGGCTTCGAAGGAAGACGGCTCCCATCATGCCCGGTCCCAGGTGCGGGCCGGTGGAAGCGCCGATCAGGCCGGTCGATATGCGGTCGGTGTCGATGCCGCCCGGCACTCTGGCGACGATGCCGTCTCGGAATGCTTCCACTTCCTCGCGCGAGCTCGTGGGAGTGTGCAGGATCGCGACTCGCTCCAGCGGCGCCGCCGCGATCAGCTCGATGGCCCGCTGGCGCGACTTGCTCCGCGTCCGCGGTTTCTCGGCGAGGACGACGATGCCGTCACGAACCGTGATGATCGGCTTGATCGAGAGGATCGTGCCGATGGCCGCGCGCGCCGGCGACAACCGACCGTTTCGTTTGAGGTACTCCAGGGTGTCGATGGCCACGTAGAGGTCGATGTCGGCGAGCCGCGCCTGGACCGTCGCGGCGATGGCGGCGGCAGGCAGCCCGCGGTCCGCCAGCTCGGCCGCCATGAGCGCGGCAATGCCGGTGCCCATCGAGGTGGTCCCCGTGTCGATAACGTAGATCTCGCGGTCCGGCATCGCCCGGGCGGCCAGCGTCGCCGACCCGAAGGTGCCCGACAGCTTCGAGCCGATCGTCGGGCAGACGATCGCTTCGGCCCCCTCAGCGAAGCATGAGCTGAAGACCTCGCCGAAGATGCCCGGCGAGGGAGCCGCCGTTGAGGGAAACGGCGAGCCGGGCTCCAGCAGCCGCTCCCAGAACTGCGCGGGCGAAATGTCGATTCCGTCCCGGAACTCCTGGTCGCCAAAGCGTACGTGCAGAGGAACGACCCGCAGGCCGGCCGCCGCCGCCACATCCGGCGCGAGATCGGCGGTTGAATCGGTGACGACCGCGACCTGTCGCATGACTGCTCCCTGGTTTCCCGCGGACAGGCGGCGGCGATTCGAGCCGGCGCGGCCGGTTGGGCAGGCTCGTTGCGCACTCTGATCGCCCGCCGCGCACTCGACCCCGGGTCCCGCGTCCCCTCGCCGGTCCTGAGCGTGCCTGCCGATCGGACAACCGGAGCATTATCAGGTACTCGCCGATGAACGGCACGGCGCTCGGGGACGCCCCACACGAGTAAACTGATGCGCCTTGGATCCGGTAGTGTCGGAGATGACCTTGTTGCGGCGTTCCCAGCGCAAGACGACAACCCTGGCCGAGGTCGCGGCCGCCGTCGACCTGTCGCCGGCCGCGGTGTCGCTGGCCCTCAACGGCAAGCCGGGGGTCTCGAACGCCACGAGGGAACGCGTCCTCGAGGCATCCCGAAGACTGGGCTACCAGCAGCGGTCCAGCTCCCGACAGCGGGGCCACATACCGGCCACGGTGACGCTCGTGGTGAGGGCGCTCCCCGACCAGCCGGCCGCAAACGTCTTCTACGGCCCGATTCTGTCCGGGATCGAGGAGAGGTGCCGCGGGCTCCACATCCGCCTGATGTTCGCGATCATGCCCGTCGACGAGCACAACCACCCGCTCGAGATCCCACGATCGGTGACCGACCATCGCACGGACGGGCTGATCCTGGTCGGGGCCGACTTCGGCCCTCGATCGGCCTCGATGCTCGGGGGCGGCCGGCTTCCCACCGTGCTCGTGGACGGTTACGCCGAGGACGAGGTGCTCGACTCCGTCGACATCGACAACGTGTTCGGGGCGCTCACCGCGATTCGCTATCTGATCGGCCGCGGGCACCGCGAGATCGCCATCGTGGGCACCACGCCCGATGCCTTCCCGGGCATCCGCGAGCGCCGTGTCGGCTACGAGCAGGCCCTGAGCGAGGCCCGCCTGACGCCCCACTTCATCGATGTCCCCTACTACGATCACGAGCTCTCGGCCGCGGCGGCGGTGCGGTACATCAAGGCAAACCCCCAGGTGACGGCCATCTTCTGCGCCAACGACCTGGTCGCGATCACCTTCATCCAGGCCGCCCGAACGGCCGGCATATCGATCCCGGACCAGGTGTCCGTGGTCGGCTTCGACGACATCGACCTGGCCAGCATCATCGCGCCCTCGCTGACCACCATGGCCGTGGACAAGCCGGGCATGGGCCGGCTGGCGCTGACGCTCCTGCTGCACCAGCTCGAGGTCGGCAAGGAGTGCGGAACCACCACGCTGATGAAGCCGAGGCTCGTGGAGCGGGCAACGGTTCGCACGATCGAGCGGGCCGCGCACCCGCTCGCCAGCACCACGCCTCCGGATCCGACGCCGATCTCGGCGTAGGACCGGGGCGACTCCTCTGCGGCGGAACGGCACGCCGACGGCTCAGGCCGACCGCCCGGCCCGAGACTCAGATGTCGCCGGTTTCGCTCGGATCCTGACCCCAGATGCGCCCGCTCTCCAGGCCCCCATGCCTGTGCAGACGAGGGGCCCCGACGGCCGAGGTCGATCCGACACCAGCGGGCGGATTTGGACTACGGCCGGCCGGCAGAGCGAGGGCCGGAGGGCCGGAAGCGGCGAAGACGACGCGTCGCGACCACACTGCGGGCGTACCAGAAGGGTCCGCAAGCCATCCCCAGCATCTCGAGTCGCGACAGCTCAGCCGGATAGCTTGCTCGTTTCTTCGCGTTCTTCGACGACCGCGGATCGAGCATGATGCGAGCGCCCCTGAACGCCTGTAACGCCATCGCGGGGATGCGGCGGGGATGATGCACGGCCGTGCGGGTCAGGTAGGCGCTCAAACCGCCCGAGTAGCCGAGCATCACCCGTCGCAGTTCGTTGTAGTTGCGGCGGTGGAAGTGCCGTGCCACGGCGGCCGGCTCGTAGGTGAGGCGCCAGCCTGCCAGCAGCACCTCGACGAAGCTGGACGAGTCTTCGCCGGCTCGGGATGGCGTCCCGCCGCCGAGCGCCGCGTCGAAGCCGCCGATCCCCTGCAGGACCCGCTTGCGGAAAGCCATGCTGGCACCGCACCCCAGGGAGCCCGCCGCGTAGGGGAAGAGCGGCGACTCCGGCTCGCTGCCATCGAGCTCGTGGGCCACGCGCCGGTAGCCGTTGTAGAACCCGCCGTAATCCTCGAACCAGAGCTGGGCCTCCGTCTCGATCTCGGCGGCGACCACCAGTCCGGTAACGCAGCCGACGCGGTCATCCTCAACCATCGGCCTTGTCAGCGCCGCCGCCCAGCCCGGGTCGACAAGGACGTCGTCGTCAGTGAATGCCACGAATTCGGAGGTCGCCGCGCGCAGGCCAAGGTTTCGAGCGCGTGAGGTGCCTGGTCGATCTTCGCGCAGGTAGCGGACCTCCGGACGGTCGGCGAACCGTTCGGCGACCAGGCGAGCCGTCTCATCGGAGGTGGGCGCATTGTCGACGACGACGATCTCCAGGTTGGGGTAGCTCGTGGCAAGGAGCGCCGACACGCACGCCACCACCCGCTCGGCCCGGTCCCGGGTGGCCACAACCACCGACAGTGGAGGTGCGGACTCGAGGAAGGTAGCGGCGGACCGGAGGCAGGCTGGGTCCGCCTGAGAGTTCACCGAGGCGCCCATTCCGGACATGCCGTCGGCCGCCAGGTGCTCAGCGATCTCGCTGGCGAACTGCGCCTCGGCCAGGCAGCGCACCGTCTCGCCCGAGGAGCCGCCGTTGGGCAGTGCCACGAAGAGGGGCCCTAGCGGGACGCCGTGGAGCCGAACCAGCACGACGGCCCAACCGTACCGGCCACCGTCCGGGTGGCGATCGTCGATGGGTTCGATCGTTGTCGAGAGCTCGATCTGCGAGGTGAGGATCGGAGGCGTCATCCGGGCCTGATTGGCCGGCATCGCAGGCATCTCAGGCCGACCAGGCCGATAGCGGGGCCAGGGCGGTCACCCTGGACGCGAGTGCCAATGCCATGTCAGCTCACCGTCCAGGCGTCGGCGGACACCACGACCGATACGCAAGACGTCCTTGTGGACAAGGCCGAACTCCAGGTCGAGCGACCGTACGTCGAGCCCTCCTGGACCGATGGACACCGCCGACATCCACGTATGTCACGGTCCACGACCCGATCACGGCCGCCAGAGGTACCTCGACTATACCTCGTGGGCCTTCCATCCGATCTCACGGCTCCGGAGACGACGCTCACGATCGAGCGAAGATTTCGTCCGCCCTCAAGTCGCGCGTGACGGCCGATCCGCTCGGACCGGGTCAGCCCGGGTTCTCTACCGTGATCCAGTCGACCTGGATGTCCTGACTCCCTGCCGTTCCTGCCGGACAAGAACTCTGGCATTCCTGCTGCAGGACGACGTGCTTCAGCGTGTCGGGCAACGTGTACGAGTCCCCGCTGAAGGTCCATACGGGCGTGTTCATATCGTCGATGAACGCCGAGACCACATAGTTGAGCCGCTGGAACCGGATTGTGTGCCACTGAGTCATGTCAACCGTGTAGGTGTGCAGGTTCTGCAAGTTCTTGCTGGAGTAGTGGAGGAACGTCGTGCATGAGCTGGCGACGTCAGTTTCGCAGTAGTCTTCCTCACCGGCGGCAGGCCAGGCGGAGTCATCGTCGGGCCAGCGCATCGGGATGATGAAGTGGCTGGCCACGCCCTTGTCGACGACCCGGAAACGCACTGTCACGCGCTGATCCACGGAGCTGTAGCCGTCCAGAACAACGCCGGCGGTGTACCAGCCGGGGCCGCAGGGTAGAGAGCCCGAGGTCTCGTAGCTCATGATCATGTGGAGATATCCGCCCGATACGACGGCATGCGAAGGGATGGCGCAGTTGCCGGGACCCGAACCGTAGGGGCCGTCGTAGCTTCGCCACGAACTCGACAGCCCGCCTGAGTTGAACTGATCGTCGACGACGGTCACCCACCCGGATTGAGAACCGCCGCCGCCGCCGCCGCTGGTGTCGGGCGTGAAGTAGCCGGTCACATCGAAGAGGACGTGGGCGGTCGGACCCAGGACGGGTGCCGCGTAGGTGATCGAGAGAGTGCCGCTGCCGCTCAGGGCGACGGTGACGCCGTTGGCCCGGTCGTCGCCGGCCGGGAAGTTGAGCGTCGAGCTCGTCGGGTTGTTGGACGCGACCGGGCCGATGGCGATGAAGCCGCCCCGAGTCTGGGCGGTCACGGTCAGGATGCCGGTCACAGCGCTCGCGCCCAACGGCACGCCGCCGCCCCCGGCCACTCCGAACGTTCGGGCGACATGGGAGCTGAAGGGACCCGAGAGCCCGGTGCCGTTGCGGGTATCGAGGATCCGGGTCGGGGTCAGGGCATGGTAGGTAGAGCCGACCACAGAGACCTGCGGCTGTGCGGGTGCTGCGGTGGCCGCGGCCGGCGTCAGAGCGGCGATCAGGGCAAGCGCCCCGACCACACCGAGCGTCATCAGCGGGCTGCGGAGCCGTCTGGACGGGCGGGGAGCCCTGAACGTCGACTCGACGCTGCCTCCGCGCGCATCTGGCTCAGGCGATCCATGTTCGCGGGTCCATGGTGTCTCGTCCCGGAAGACCATGATTTGCCCTCCATCCGGCTACTCGACCGACTCCGAGCCATGGAGTGCCGAGGGTCATGCGCCCGAGAGGGACGCCCGTGCTTGCGTTTGTGGATCCACTGACAGAACTGACGGGTGGATCGGAGGTAACGCCGATCCGTTCTTCTTTGAGGCTGCGTCGCATGTCGCCCGCGACCCAGTCAACCGATCGCCCTGGGAGCGCCCGGGTGAGTGCCTACGCAGGCCTCACCTATCGACCAGACCGTTGAAGCTCCCACGGGGCCGTCGAGCGACCGCCTCGTCTGCGAGTCTAGGGCGGTGAGGATAAGGCGGAGATAAGCGCGGGATAAGCGTCGGTCGCCCAGGGTCGGAGACATGCCGTTCCTCGACCACAGGAATCACTGCGCGCGACCGGTCCCGCCAACCCTGAGCAACCATCCGGGCCGGCTGCTCAACCCGCCCTGAGACCGCCGCGACATTGAGGCCGGACCTCCCTGGGGCTAAGGTGGGCGCCTGCCGGGCCGGCGTAACTCAGCCCGATGAAGCCGAGGCTCGTGGAGCGGGCAACGGTTCGCACGATCGCGCGGGCCGCGCACCCGCTCGCCAGCACTACGCCTCCGGATCCGACGGCGATCTCGGCGTAGGACCGCCTTCCGAGTCAGGCCCCCAGCACGAGCCGGCGCCGCTGGGTCCAGGCCAGGGAGTCGCGGATGCCATCCTCGATGCTTCGTTGGGAAGTCCACCCGAGCAGCAACCTGGCCTTGTCGCTTCGCGTGTAGCATCCGACCACATCACCCGGGCGGGGTGCCGCCTCTTCCACCGGCATGGGCCTGCCCACGACCCGCTCGAATGCGGCCACGAGTTCCCTGACTGTCGTACCCCGACCCGTCCCGAGATTGATCGCGTCGTGCTGAACAGACGTAGACCGGACGCGTGTCAGAGCCGCGACGTGTGCTTGTGCCAGGTCCCAGACGTGGACGTAGTCGCGCATTCCCGAGCCGTCGCGAGTGGGCCAGTCCACGCCGGTCACCGTGAACGACGAGTGGTTCTCGTAGGCTTCGATGAGTTTGCCCAGAGCATGTGTGGGATTCGGATCCTGGAGACCGGTTCGCATCGCCGGATCGCAACCGATGGGATTGAAGTAGCGAAGCGACACGACGTTCATATGTCCCGCAGATGCACAGTCCTCCAACACCCACTCCAGCATCATCTTCGTTCGAGCGTAGGGGCTATGCGCAGCCAGGGGGCTGGTCTCGTCGACATACAACTCTGGGCCCGGGTCATATATCGACGCCGAGGAACTGAATATTAGGTTCCGACATCCGAGCCGCTCGAGCGTTCGAACGAACTCCACTCCCTGTGCGACGTTGTTCGCATAGTAGCCTTCCGGGTCGGCAACGGATTCGGGGACGACGATACGGGCGGCGCAGTGAATCACGGCGTCGATGTCGGGATTGTCCTCGAAGACTCGCTGGACGACTTTGCCGTCGCCGACGGAGCCTTCGTAGAAGGACCTTCCCTTCACATACTCGCGGCGACCCTTGCTGAGATCGTCCAGCACGACTGCGTCGAGGCCGGCATCCAGGCAGGCCGAGACGACTGTGCTCCCGATGAAGCCGGCGCCACCTGATACGAGTACCTTCATGCCAACCTCCCGCCGTGACTCGGCCCACCGCCGCTCAATACACCTGATCCTCAGACCCAGTCATCGACATCGACGCCGTATCTGCGCTCGATCTCCTCTCGCACCTGATCCCGATCGGGCGCGACCTCACCCGGCACGACTGCCCTGGCCAGGCGTCGAGTGGCCGATGCCTTGGGGCCCTCCGGAGTACGCAAGAGCTGGCGCTTGACGAATGGGAACCCACTGTCGAGGAGCCGGCGCCAGCCGATGATGGTCGGGTTCTGGCCCTCCCGGACGACGCTGCTGCAGGGGATGGCGACATCCAGCGTGTAGTGCTCGCGATGGAGGAGCCGGCTCAAGCCAATCTCATAGCGCCAGATGACGTCGTCGCGCGACGACTCAACGCGAATGCCCCGCCAAAAGCGGGCCAGCGGCGCCTCCCGCAGAGTTTGTTTCTTGAAACCCAGGCAGTAGCTCTGGAGGTGGTGGCCGAACTGAGTGGTATCCGTAAGGCCCCAGACATTGGCCCTGGAATCGTCAAATCGCGCCAGTAGATGGTCGATCGGCTCGAATGGGCCGGCCAGACTGTCGTTCATGAGAAGCACCTGGTCGGCCCCGGCCACGACCGGATATCGATCCAATGCCGTGGCCCAGGAGCCAAAGTCGTATCCGGCATTAGGCCGCCGCAGGATCGTAACCCCGGCCGGTTGCGATTCTGGCCACTGGAGAGGATCCGCTCCCTCCGCGGTGCTCACGACGACCACCCAGTATTCGTGGGCGCTCAGAACTCGCGTTAGTTCGGCGACGGATCGGCTCACCCTGCTGTCGGGCGCCCAATGAGCGATGACTGCGACGCGGGTCGGATTGCCGCAGCCGGCAAGGTGGTCCACGCCCTCGACCATGACGTTCGGTTTCTGGCCACCCAGAACCAGGGGCCCGTCCTTGGAGGGCAAGCGAAACCGGCGCCTTACGATTGATACCTCATTGAGAGCAGCACGCACGAGCCTGTCCTTCTGCGAGGAGGTCATCGTCCGGACGGTATCTCGCGAAGCCTTCGAGCGATCACGCGTGGGGCGACGAAAAGGCGTTGAATGGGCCGGTAGATGCGGGTGCCCTCGAACGCCCGCAGTCTGATGGACACGGTCCTCCCCGCGTGGCCACCCAGAGCCCACCACGGCACAGGGAGCGGCGCCAGCCCCGCGCCGGTCAGTACCTCGGGGAGGTAGAGGACTCGAGTCTCCGCGCCGTGATCGGCGATCAGAGTGGCAGGATCGCGAAGAAACGACTGGTTGGGTACGACGCCGTCGTAGTGAGCGTGCCAACCCCGAGCTCTTTCCAGGGGATCCCAGCGAGGGGCCCTGTCCCGGAATACCTTTCGCTCCCCGTGACTCTGCGACCGGATCGGATAGTGTTTCAGCAGGAACTTGTATGGAAAGACACGCCGGCCCGGGAACTCGGCTGCGTGCCCGCCCGAGCGTACGAGATCGACCCGGCCCGCGTTCTTCCAGGCCTTGATCTGCAGCAGCATGTCCCCCGTCCGGCCCAGCTCGAAATAGCGGAAGTGGTTCTCGAAATCGCTGCCCGGCGTAAACGTGTCATCGATCGGGCGGTAGGTGAAAACGCTGTGATCGACTGCCGAGAAGCCCGCCCGGTCGACGCGCCACAAGGAGTCGCGCAGTCCCAGGCCCGGCCAGGGTCCGGACCGTCGCTCGTCGGCATCGTGATGGATGCACCAATCCGCCTGGAGCCCGCCCGCCACCTCGCCTACTCGTCGCAGCAGCGCCCTCCAGACGAATCGGTTGTCACGAGTCTCGGGAAACCGCTCGAAGCCTACAAGACCTTTGCCCTCTAACTCCCGCGCGATCTCGCCGGTGCGATCGGTCGACCAGTTGTCGATGACATATACGCCGACGTTGTCGCCGATCAACTTCTCGATGGTGGGCCCGATGACGTCTTCTTCGTTGTAGGCGGTTATGACAGCAACCACTCGGAAATCGTCCGGAACGGCGGGGCACTCGACCCTGGTTCGGGCGAGCTTTCTATCGACGACGATCAGCCGCCCCGAACGCTCGTCGTCTCCCGCGTGGGCTCGCGTTCGTCCCAGGAACTCAGGCTCGAGTCCGCGGGCTGACAGCCAGCTCGAAACCGGCTCGGTCTCATCCGTGGCGATCACCAGGAGCGGCGCGCCGGTGACCAGGTCGGCAAGCCCATCCAGGATGCCGTTCGGTGCGCAAAGCTCCGTCGATGCGCCGGCCATAACCACGGCGCAGGTTGATACGTCGAGCCGGCCCCGCATGTCCGCCGTCAGGTCTGCGATATCGAAGACGCGCCCGAACCGGTAACGCGCCGACGATGAACCACGGTCCTGGCCGGGGACCGAAACGCCGGTCGCGCGCAACTCGGGGTAGATCGTAGCGAGCTCGCGACTCCAGGAAAGCCCCACGTCGAGGACACGCTGGAGCCCGTACAGCGAGGCAACGCGGGCAGCGAACTCGGCCACGTCGGGGTATGGCGTGCCGGCTCGAGCTGGTGTCATTGCGCCGCTACGATAGCATCCGGGCGACCCGTTTTCGGGGCAGTGGTAGAGGTCGACGCTGTCCATCCGGAGGCGGAATTCATCCAGAGGGCGAGGTCGTACTCGCTACGAAACGGCCAACCGCCGATCGGCCGTCTGTCTGTCAACAACGTGACGGGGAAGTGAGCCTGGCGTACCATCCGCTGGGTGCGGCTCGTGTTCCCGAGGGCAGCAGGCCGAGTGGGGAGATTCCCTGCGATCGGGGGTTGAACCAGTGCGGCGGTTTCCTCCGAGGAGAAGGGCGGGCATATGAGGATGGCGCGAGTTGCCACAAGGCTGGCCGGGCTGCCGGTACGCAGGCTCGAGGTGGACCTCGACCGGGATCGGCCACAGCTCCCCGGGTCCACTCCGGGCCGGCGGCAGGGCTCGGCACGACTCGACGAGATGACGCAACCGACCGTGATCCCGATCCTGCTCTATCACTCCCTCAGGGCCGAGGCGACGGATCGGTACAGGCGCTTTTCGATCGATCCGGGACAGTTCGCCGAGCAGATGGAGCACATCGCGGCGGGTGGCTTCCAGACCCTGACAGTAAGCCAGCTGGCAGCCGTGTTGGCGGACCCCACCGCGTCCCTGCCCGAACGGCCGCTCGTGATCACCTTCGACGACGGCTTCGAGGAGTGGCACTCGGTAGCTCTACCCACTCTGACGAGGTTGGGCTTACGGGCGACGGCCTACATCGTTACGGGCAGCCTGGGCGGGCGGAGCCGATGGCTGGCACCGTTGGGGGAAGGCGACCGACCGATGCTTTCCGAGAGCCAGGTCCGCGATCTAGATGAGGGCGGCGTCGAGATCGGAGCTCACGGCCATCGGCATATCCCCCTCGACGAGATGAGCTTCTCGGATGCCGTACGCGACATCGACACGTCGCGTGCCAGGCTCGAAGAGATCGTCCGCCATCCGGTCCTGACGTTCGCCTACCCGTTCGGGAGCCACACAGGCCGCATCAAGCGGTACGTGGAAACGTCCGGGTTCGGATCGGCCTGCGCCGTGAAGCAGGCGCTCAGTCATTCGAACGACGATCGATTCGCCCTTGCCCGCGCGACAGTAGGCTCGGACGTTTCGATGCAGCGCCTGGATTCGTGGATCCGGGGGGAGGAACTGCCGCTCAGCTGGCGCGGCGAGCGCCTCCAGACAAAAGTCGAGCGCATCGCGCGCCGGATGCAGCGGGCCGTATCGTCTCGCGGCCGGGATGACGGCGATGGTTGAGCCAGACCGCCCCATCCAGGGCATCGTCGCTCATCTGCGGTCGACGATCTATGGCCGTGCCTACGCGCTCATCTTCAGCAGCGCTGTGACCTCCGTTCTGGGCCTTCTGTATTGGGCGCTCGCGGCGCGCCTGTACGACGCGCAGGACGTCGGCGTCAACGCGGCGCTGATCTCAACGATGATGTTCCTCTCGTACCTCTCCCAGATGAGCCTGTCCGGCGCGCTGCCGCGCTTCATTCCAACGGCCGGCAGGGCCACCAGGCGCCTGATCCTGGGCTCCTACGGCGCGGCAGTGTTGATGTCGGCGGTAGTGGCCTCGATCTTCGTCCTCGGGGTGGGACTCTGGGCGCCCGACGTGCGATCCCTCGTGGGTACCCCGGCTACCGCCGCGTGGTTCCTGGCCGCCACCATGGCCTGGACTCTCTTCACTCTGCAGGACGCCGTCCTGACGGGTCTTCGGCGAACCGTCTGGGTGCCGATCGAGAACACGATCTTCGCGGCGACCAAGGTTCTTCTGGTGGTCCTGCTCGCGGGCTCGCTGACCGGCGCCGGGGTCTACGTCTCCTGGACGGTGCCGGCGACGCTGGCCATTCTCCCGATCAACCTCATGATCTTCCGCTGGTTCCTCCCCAGCCACGTGACCCGGCATGGCGACACGGAGCCTGAGGGGAGCGTCGGTCAGATAGGCCGCTACCTGGCCTCCGACTTCGCAGGGTCGCTACTGGGCAGCGCGTCCACCGCCTTACTCCCTTTGATCGTTCTGACCACGTCTGGCGCCAGCGCCAGCGCCTACTTCTACATCGCCTGGACCGTCGCCTATTCGATCATGATGTTCTCTCTGAACATGGCAATTTCCTTGAGCGTCGAGGGCGCGGGGGGGCCGGCGGAAGTAGGGCTGGCCACGCGCCGGATGCTCAGACTCCTCGTGGGTCTGGAACTGCCGCTCGTGATCGTGATCGTGATCTTTGCCCCCTGGATTCTCGAGATATTCGGAAGAGCCTATTCCGACGAAGGGGCCACGGTCCTGCGACTCCTCGCTCTGGGCCTCCTCCCGAACGGCGTCAACGCGGTGTGCCTCGGGGTGGCTCGGGCCAGGCGCCAGCTCCTCCTGCTCTTCTGGATCCAGGCCGCCGAAGCCGTTTCGTTCGTGGCTCTGGCGGTCATCTTCTTGCCGGCGATGGGGATAGCCGGCGTCGGCGCCGCTTTCCTCGTTGGGCAGGCCGCGGTGGCGCTGGTCGCGTTCGTCACTCAGATCGCTCCGCTACTGCGTGACGCTCGACAAGCATCGACGGCTGAGAGCGAGCCCGTTCCGCAGGCGACGGGTGCCGGCGCGAGTGCGGTTCCCGGGAGGCCGCCCGAATGAACGGCATCTCCGCGAGTGCCCACCAGGCCCGGGCCCGAGCCGGTGCCCTCGAGACTGCCTCTACCGCCGGCGATACCGGTCCGGAACGCAGCAGGCCTGATCGACCTCGTCTGGCGCTATCAACATTCGTGCCGTTGATGGTTCAAGATGGGCCCGCGCGCATCGCCCAAGAGGGGCCAGCCGATGCGCACTCTCGATCCGGAGTCCGTTGATGGCCAGAACCACCGTTGTGACCCCGACCTATCAGCATGCGGCGTTCATCGAGCACTGCATAGGTAGTGTCCTGGCCCAGACGATGCAGGACTGGGAGATGATCATCGTCGACGACGGCTCCACGGACGGGACGGCAGAGATCGCGGAATCCATACATGACCCGCGGATCACCGTCCTGCGTCGAGCGCATCAGGGGATAGTGGGCCTGGGCAGCGCATACGCTCTTGCGCTCGAGCATGCCACGAGTCCCTTCGTCGCCATCCTCGAAGGTGACGACGCCTGGCCTCGAACGAAGCTGGAAGATCAGCTGCCCCTCTTTGACGACCCGGACGTGGTTCTCACGTACGGCCTGGCCGGGCTGATGGACCAGTTTGGCTGCGTCTACGCACGGTGCAGCTACTCTCCCCGCGGCCGGATCGCGAGGAACGAGCCCGTCGGTTCCATTCTCCCGGCTCTGGCCGACCTCAACTTCCTCATATCCCCGACCGTGATGGTGCGCCGCCAGACGCTGGTAGACACGGGCGGGTTCCTGCAGCCGGAGGGCGTACCTTACGTCGACCACCCGACGTGGCTCCGGCTCGCAACCGCGGGCAAGTTCGCGCGATGTCCCAAGACCGTCGGCTACCGCCGGACCCATGCGAGGCAATGGACGACGACCAGCCTTCTGGAGCCGGTCGTCGATCAGACCGCCTACATTCAAGCGATTACGGACGAGGCACGTGGGCGCCTTGCCCCAGACGTTCTGTCGTCTCTGCAGCGGACGATCGAGCGCCGGCCGGCTGACCAGGGTGAGGTCCAGGCCGTTCGTCAGGCGCGACTCGGGCTGCTGGAGGGGCGGTGGAGCCAGGCGATGGGAGTATGGCGCCGTCTCCTTTTCGCCCACCGGCGGGAGGTTCGCGCGATTGCCGTTTTGGGGGTGATCGCCGCCATCGTCAGAACGGACGTCGAGTGGGTGTTCCGGTTCATGGGGCTTCAACCCTGGCCATCCCGTCGACACCAGGCCAGACATCGCCGCCAGGAACCGATCGCCGGCGAAGACCACGGCAGAGCCAGTTCCGCGAAACCCGTCGCTCGGGAAACGCGACGGGGGTTGGCGTTGACCTCAGTCACGTCCACGGCCCCGCGCGTCACCGCCGAGCCCGTGCCCGGCCGATTGCCCCTTTCCGTCGTCATACCGGTCCGGAACGCAGAGGGCGTGATCGAGGATTGCCTGGCCTCTGTGGTGGCTTCCGCACCAGCGGAGATAATCGTCGTAGACGGCTGCTCGACGGACCGAACTCTCGACCTCGTCGGGCGCCATGGGGTCCGCGTCCTGAGCGATGGCGGACGAGGGGTCGCGACTGCACGGATGATGGGCGTCCACGAAGCCACATCCGAGTTCATCGCCCTGATCGATGCGGACATCGTCCTTCCGGACGGCGCACTCGCGGCTCTGCTGACCGAGTTCCGGAGCGGCGGCTACTCGGCACTTCAGGCGGGACTGCACAGCACCTCGGGACCCGGGTACTGGGGGCGAGCGCTTGCGCGCCACCACAACACCGGCCGGAGCCGCTTCTGGCTGGGCGTCATGGCGACTATCTTCCGGCGGGAGACGCTGCTGGCCTATCCGCTCGACGCCTCCTTCCTCTCTGGGGAAGACATCGACCTGAGGTGGCGCCTCAGGCGCGCCGGCGTTCACATGGGCGTTTCCAGGAAGACCATCGTAATCCACCGCTTTGGCGATACGCTCGAATTCGCCCTGGATCAATGGCGGGCGGACGGGGCCGGGTTAGGGCGCATGGCGCTCACACACAGCGGCGGCGGCCTGCTTCTCCTGATGCCCCTGGCCGACGCCGTACGGGGTCTCACAGTCACGACTCTTCGGCTGGAACCGCAGTACGTCCCCTACTACTTGATGCGCGCGGTGTTCAACTACTCGTCGATGATCAGCATCCTGTTGAACGCAGCGACGGATCGGCGCCTGCCACAAAGGCAGGCCCAAGAGGCGGCAGGAACGTCTAGTCCCCCTCAAGCGCCGCGGCCCTCGCCGGCGCCGGCCGGACGGTCCAGGACCAGGTTCTCCAGCGCGGCGGTCAATTCGAGCGACGCCAAATAGTCGAACATCGCCCGGGAACAGGGATCTTCCGTGGCTCTCGCGCGATCTGCTATAACTACGCCTGCTCGCCGAGCGGGAGTAACTCAGCTGGCAGAGTGTCTGCTTCCCAAGCAGAATGTCGCGGGTTCGAATCCCGTCTCCCGCTCCATTCCCAACTTTGCGAGCCTAGTCGCGATCGCGACCCCTATGACAGGGTCCTTGGGGACTATCTCGATGATCCGAGCCGCGCGTGGGCGGGCTCCAATCGGCTGAGTCGCACCGCGCGGAAGTCTGCCCAGCGGCTCTACGACGATCCGATCGACGGCGGCCCGCAGGAGGGCGTTCTGGTCGGCCGGGGAAGAACGGGACCAAATCTCGGGCCACCTGGACAAATCCTCGACAGAGTCGCGAAAGCGCTGGACGGTCCGACCCTCCTCGTCGCGAGCCTTCTCCTCTCTCAGCTCGGCGAGCTTCTGCTCCGCAAGGTTCCGGATCGCCTTGTCGCCTTCGGAGTCGGAGTCCTTGATGATCCTCATATACCGAGCGATCTCGTGCTCGCGGGGCGCATTGACGGGTGGCACGGGTGCCTCGTCGAAGGCCCTTAACTCACGCTCGATCTCCGCGCGGAGGCGTGGGTCATCGAAGCGGAGATTGGCAACCAGGTCGCAGACGTCCTGTTCGATGTCCGCGAGAATGAAACTCGACGCGGGGTGCTTGGTGCGCGACTCACAAGCTGAGGCGCATTTCGCCCTCAGACAGCCGTCCTTAGCCCGCGACAATACGTGCATCCGGTGATTGAGCTTGGCCAGGGCTGGATCGCGCAGGCATCGGGCGTCAACGACAAGGGACGACAGGGGGCTCAGCTTGGGCGAGCGGCGGCCTGGCGACTTCCATGCCCGCTGCGCCATGACCCTCCGGGTCTCGAGGAACTCCTCAAGCGTGAACAACGCCGGGAGCTGGCAAGGGACCAGATCTGCGACTACCAGCCCGCGGTGGTGCGGTCGGTGGCCAACGTCCTGGCTGAAACCACGATATTCGATCGGCATCTGATAGCCGGCATACTTCGGGTTGCTCAGCGTCTCGCGCCACCACGACCGACCCATCTGCTTCCCAGCAGGCGTAAGTCCGTGAAGTTCAGTCTCCTCGGCCCAGCTTGCTAGATCCTTGATGCTGCCCCCCTTCACATACCGGTCCCTGCCCTGAACGATGATCGTGGCAAGCGGTTCGACCCGCTCCCACGACTCGGGCGGCCCCAACCGACCCTTGAGGGTATCCCTCCGGTGTTTTACCGCGTAACCCTCGGGAAGGGGGCCTAAAGGAAACCCGTTCTTGCTGCTGGCGGCCAGGTCGGTGCCGACTTTGTAGCTAGTGGTCCTACTTACGTGCTCGGACAGTGCATGAACCATGTGATCTGCCATCCAGTTGGCCGGATTGAGCCAGTCGCTCTCCTGCTTGCCAGACCACAGCAGCTGGACACCAGCCTGAGCCAGGCGGCGAGTCACGCTCGTGGCGTCATCGACGCTTCGGAAGAGCCGATCTGCTTCGAAGGCCGCAACGAAGGCAAACTGCCCCGCCTCTGCATCTTCGAGGAGCCGCCCGAATTGAATGCGACCCTCCAAGCTCTTGGCCGAGACGTTGTCGAAGTAGATGTTCTCTAGCCGAACATATATGTGTCTCGCTCGGTAGATTTCTAGGACGATGGCCAGCTGGATTTCTGGTTGCCGGCCTTCAAGCGATTCGGCATGGCTTTCGCGAACATACACCGCCCCGAACCGCCAGTCATCATGTACCGGAAGTGACGCAACCCAACTGGTCCAGAACGCCACCAGTGCGGTCCACGTACTCCTAATGAGGTCTTGCCGGGTCGTCATGACTGGATCTTACTCCCGTTCCACAAGTCGGTCCGCGTCCACCTTGTGCGGACTGCCATGACGCAGGACCCCGGTACATTCTCTTTCACGTCTTCTTCTTCTTCTTCGACGCCAACCAACGCTGTGGTCCATATCGAGTGCATGCCTTTATGTGTGTCATCGATGGAAAGGCGAATCTATCGAGCGGGGAAGAATTGGCAGCTGGATTTCACATTGTCAGAAAGGCAGACCCGGCAATTGATCAGCCGTTGCGCCAGGGCGGCCGCCACCTCTGCGCTTCGCGAGAGGCGAGACCAATCCGTGACGCCTACCTGCTGGAACAGGCCTGCACCGGCGTCGTTGAGCAGGGCTTGCGCCACCGGTCTGTCTTCCAATTGAGAAAGCCCATGCCCCAGCTCGACGTAGACGAACTCCGCCGGCACCAAAATGGAGTCCTCCTCCATGATTCTCAGGACCTGAAGAAGCTGCTGCTCAAGCCCATCACCGGTCGCGCTTCGAACAAGAACGGCCCCCATTGTCCAATCATGATGTTCGGACAATGCCTGCTCCCACACCTTGTGCACACGAAGAAGCGCCGCGGCAAGAGCCGGGTCAATACCATCGCTGAATCTCATTCCTCTGTTCTCCTTTCGGTTGCGCTCGCGCAGATATCGGGAGACTGGCGCTGGTGGTCACTGTGCAAGATAACCGCGATCGCTCGCGCCACCTGGTGGAGTGCGGCGCTGTCGTGACTTGAAGATGATTCCATCTCGACACGCAATCGGGCGAGATTTACGACATCCTCAGAGCTTTCGAAGCGCATCACCATTACCTTGTCCACACCTCCGCAAGTCCGTAGAACTGCTGCGGCGTAGTTGACTTCTTGGCACTCGAAAGCGCAACGGCCTCGGAAACGGTTTCGAGACCGAAATCACCTGATTGGAGCCTGTTTGACCGGCGATTGTGCGTGCGGACGCCAAACCAAACTTCCGAAGCGACCGTCGTTTGTCACTCACATGGGGGACCGTCTATTACCCACCTCGTGGGCCTCCGCGCTGGGATCGCCGGAGGATTTGCGCCCGAGGCGCTCCATCGGACTGCTGGCCACCAACTGGGAGGCCGGGGACGAAGCTCTCGTCGAGAGGCTTCTCCAACAGGATCGAGAAGCCCTCCATGCGCTGGGGCTGGGGCTCCGACATGTTGTTGAGAGTCAAGGATCGCCGGCGCTTGTCCCAGCCTTGTTGGTCGGCTACGAACGAACGCCTTGCTCTCTATGCCGGGAGGCGTACGTCAAGGAACTCGTCCGATTGGACGAACTGCCTGCCGAGCTTCGGCTGGAGTGTCGGTGGGACGCCCGACAGGAGACGCGCGACCTTGTCAGCTCGCCGACGGCCGACACAACCGTTTGACCACGACCCATGCCGGCCCGTAGGCTTCTTCGTAATGACACCAAGGCTCGCCTTCACGATCGGCTACCAGCGCGCTGATGAGGCGGCGTTTGTCGATACCCTGAGAATCCACGGCGTCAAGGTCGTTGTCGATACGCGCGCCAACCCGACCTCCCGACGGCCTGAGTATCGGCAGCGTCGACTGAAGGAGACCCTCCAGGGCGCACAGATCGAGTACAGCTGGGAGCCATCGCTGGGCGTGCCGAAGCGATACCGACCGCTCGCGACGACCGACCGCGAGACATTTGTAGCCCAATACCGGCTGCTGCTTGGGGAGGCAGAGGACGCACTCGGTCGCGTCGCCAACCGATCTCGACGAGATCAGATAGCGCTACTTTGTTTCGAAGCCGACGAGCGGGAGTGTCATCGACTCCCCCTCTCCGATGAACTGGCGCGTCGTGCGCCGCTTGCCTTTAGCCATCTCCGCGTGAGGCGGGGCGACGACTCCAACGATCAGCCAGTTCGCCCAACGATGGTGGGTGCCCAAAAGTAAGTGCAGGTCACGGGACGGAAGCTCCGTTTCGTACTTCTGTCGCAGTTTGTCCTCCCACCCCTTGGGCCCATACATCGCGCGGAACCTGCGAAACGCCTGCCCGAGCTCCCAGTCGAAGACCTCCATACGGTGGCCGTGGCAGCTCTCGTCATCACAGTCGAACTCATAAAAGAAGTCGTACGGCAGGATCTCGAGGCCGGTTGTCGGGGTGGCTGAGCTCGTCCAATCGAGGCTGAGCTGGACCAGGCTTGCGCGACTTTCGGGATCCCAACCACTTGTCCGCTCGATGACGAATCGCCGGATTGATCGAGGTCGGATGACGCCAAGAGACTTCCCCGTCGCCAGGTTCTCAAGCCGCAGTGCCTCGATCGACTGGTCGAGCAGAGGATCGAGCCATCGCCGTCGCTCCGCCCAACCTTTACCGGCTGGCAGCCAACGGCCAGCCCGGATCGTGTCCTGAAGAACCCGGCGAGATTCTGGACGGCTGTCATCGGCGGAGGCGGTCCAAGCGGCCTGGATGAACTGCCACTTGTTGAACTTCGAATACTCGGCTAGTGATCGGAAGTTGACCGGGTACATTCGAATCCAACGCCCGGTTGCCGCGTCCACGCCGGCGCAGCAGACGGTCTCGCCATACTTCTTGCTCGGGACCGGGTAGGTCTTCACGAGCATCAGAAACTCACTCGGCTGCCCAATCCCCGGTCGAGGTTGACTGGCCGGGAGTTGCTCCTGTCGCGAATACCTCACTGCTCCCCCTTCCCGCACGAGTCCTGATATTACGCCGGAGTCCATACCGGGTTACTAACGCCCAGGTGCGAATCCGCTGGCCCCAGCGTCCAACATCGCGACCGACAACTGTCGATACTGGCGGCAGCACCCGCGTAGATGGGATGCGAAGGGGCAGGCGGATGGAAACAGGGGCGGAGACCTCGCCGGCGACCGATGCCGAACTTGGTCGCGCGGCAGCCCGGGCGATTCTCGAGAGCGGCACTGACGACGCGGTCTTCGATGAGCGACTCTCGCTGGAGTTCGCGCGGGCGGCCGTCGACGCGATCAGCAGCCACTTTGCGGCACAAGGGCTTGTGCGCCAGATCCTTCGGGGCGCTACGCATGGTGCCAGCCAGCTGAACGTGGAGGAGTTCCACGGTCTCATCGAGATCATCCAGAACGCTGACGATGTCGGAGCCACAGCGGTCCGAATCGCAATTAGGCGCAAGGCGGATGGACCCGAACTGCTCGTGGTGCACGATGGCGGCCGTGTCCTCTTGCGGCACGTCGTCGCTATGTCTTTCGCGTTCCTTACGACAAAAGCCGAGGACGCGGCCAGCAAAGGCCGGTTCGGGATTGGTCTCAAGACCCTCGCACGGCTGGGATCGAACCTTCAGGTTCATTGCACTCCGTATCACTTCGTGGTCGGTGGGCACGGGCCCCGCAGCATTGCCGCCGCGGCGGAGATTCCAGGCTTCTACGACCCGAAGTCCGGGGACACGTTGTTTCGGATGAGCCTTAGAGCGGGGTTCGACGAAGAGGATTTCCGAGCGTGGTTCAAGAGCCTTGATGCGGCACACCTCCTCTTCCTAGACACGGTTGGCTCGGTACAACTCATGGACTTGTCGAGGCGGGCCAAGCGGATCGCATCGCACGATCTGTCGCGCGGCCCCGCCAGATCCGTTGCCCTCGCGGGCCCGCGCGGTCCACTAAATGCCGTCGTGGTAGCGGTTCGGGACCGACGAACCCGAGCAACCTGGACGCGTGTGACGGTCGAGTTCCCGGTTCCGAAGAACCTCGCTCGAACCGGTAAGGCTACTGGTCCAACGACGCCCGTCTCCATAGCCGCAGGCACGACGGAGCCAGTCGGGCGGCTCTTTGCCGGACTGCCATTGCGCGTTGAATCGAGATTGCCGTTCAACCTCAACGCTCAATTTGATCCAGATACGGCGAGGGTGCGGATCCAACACATCCGGTGGAACGAGTGGCTCTTCCAGCGATCGGCAGACTTGGCCAGCTCAACGGCACTCTGGCAGTTCGACATCGCGGCTGCTGACGCCTGGCGTTGGGTGCCTCTCGCGGTCGAAGGAACATCTGCGACCGATCCCTGGCTTGCAGGGCAACTCAAGGGCACAGTGGAAACAGCACAACGCGACATTGCGAAACGGCTCCGGCTCAAGATCGATGGTCGCGATGTCTCAGTTGCGAAACTGGTCTACGAAGCCTCCGCGGTGGAGGGCCTGCTGAGCGAGGCAGACCAGATCGAGCTGAGCCCAGGGCATGTGCCCGTGCCCACGCAGCTACGGGGCGTCGGCGGTCGATGGCGGAGGGTACTCGACGACCTTGCGGTATCTCAGATCCTCACGGTGACGGACGCTGTCTCGATGTTTGGATGGAATGGGGCAAAGCTCGGGCCACGCACAGGCCGCTGGTGTGTCCGGATTGCCGCAGCCGGGCTTGCCGCGAAACTGGAACCAAAGCTGGATTCATCATGGTCGGTTCGCCTCACCAACGGCACTAGAACTCGACCTCCACTACCCACAGACGGATTCGTTTTGACGTCCAGCCAGCAGGCCACAGGCTTGGCGGCCGAGCTAGGGCTGGTGAAGATAGTCGATGACGCCTACCTCGAAGA
The DNA here is from genome assembly GCA_027364875.1 of Chloroflexota bacterium. Taxonomy (GTDB): domain Bacteria; phylum Chloroflexota; class Limnocylindria; order Limnocylindrales; family CSP1-4; genus Fen-1039. Next base: position 77,339 of record DAHXON010000003.1, on the reverse strand, counting down.
CGATGCCCCAGCCAAAGAAGTTCGGGCGTGGCTGAAGAGGAGGGACCGCCTACGCGACGGGCTCAGCGACCTGGAGGCGCTCGAGCAACTAGGTAGAGGTGGCCCGCAGCCTCGAGACCTGGACGACGCTCAAATCGCGGCGCTTCGCAACGCGATCTATGGGATTGACCTGGAGTCCCGACGGCGTCTCGGCCCCCTCATCGGCCAGCAGGTTCGCGTTGCCGGCTTCGAGTGGTCTGGATCGAAGCGCGTCCCATCAGAAGTCCGACCGTGTGATGCTTACCTCTCGGCGACCATTGATGGGAGCGGCCGCGACAGCTGGGCGCGGGCGGCGGAGCGGACCCCAGGGATCAGCTGGATCCACGGCCGGTATCGGGAATTGCTGCAAAGCCCTGACCAGCCGCGACCTGAAGCCGACGAGAAGACTCCGGGTGCTCGCGCCTTCTTCACCTTGTTGGGAGCTGAAACGGCCCCGCGGCTGAGCCCGCCACCGCAAAAATACGCGGAGCCTCGTTATCACGAAATTGCATTCCGGATTCGTCCTTCATCAGGTGCGGCGCAGAACGACGCCATAGCCTCGCTTCGCGGGTACGCCACTCATCTTCAGGACGATTGGGATTCGCCCGAGCTGGTGGCCGTCGTCGCGGATCTGGTCAAGAAGAGCGTGAAGCTCAGACGGCCCAGGTCGGAGGCGCTTCTGAGGACGATCGCTCGCGCATGGACCCGCCTCTACGCGGACAATTGCGTCGCCAAAGCGGTGTATCCGCATTACGACTGGAATCGCGTGGGTGACGTTCCGTCATCTTGGCGATCCATCCTCATGAGCGAACCCTGGCTCAGCAACAAGTTCGGGCGCGCCAAGGCTCCGCGGCAGCTGGCATTTCAGTCCACGAGCATGCTTGACGCGTTCGGCCCGAACAACTCGCTGTACGGTGCCGAGTTCGCAGGGATGGACGGCCACGCTCACGTCCTGGAGGCGCTTGGAGTCCAGACCTTTCCTCACGCCAGCCGGATTATCGACGCGCTGACCGACCTCCGGCGGAAAGGGGAAGCGGGCCGCTCAGTCGCGCGCGACGCGGCCATTCTCTACGATGCCCTGGGGCAACACGCGGCCTCCCTCGACGGTCCGATCGCTCCTGATCGACGAATAGATGACCTTACTGTCGGTCAGGTTCGCGCAAAGTTTGGCATCGCGACAGACAAGGCTGGCCTGATTCTCGCGGGTGCCCGGTGGCTGCCTCCGAACGGCGTCTTCCGAGGCCCTCCTATCTTCGGCAAGCGGAGAGCATTCGTTCCTGATCGGACTCGGTCGGATCGTCTCTGGGAGGTCCTCAACATTCAGGTCCCTTCTATCGGGGACTGCATCAAGGTCCTCTCAGAGGTGGCAGACGGCCAGCCTGACGGACAAGACGACGCCCTCCTCGTCGACGTCTACCGGCACATAGCCAAGCATTTGGCCGCCGCTGATATGAGTGATCGTGAGGCGCTCCTGCACGTCCCCCTGTGGGACGGATCCGGCTGGGTAACCAGTCGACCCGTATATGCAGTCGATGATCCCGGTCTTACTGCAGCACTGGAAGGACAACTCCCCACGTGGCACTCGCCAGCGTCGCTGGCATCGCTTGAAGGCCTTCCAAAGGCCCTCGGTGTCCATGTGCTCAGGCGTACCGCGTTTGTACCCTGCGGTATTGGCCCACACGCGGTCCAGGACGGCAAGGAGTTACAGCCGACATTCGCGGCCGCGGTTCGCCACCTCAAGGCGCGGCTCCAGCGGAACGACCCGGGACTCTACCGGGCCAACTCTATCGGATGGGACGCCTTCGAACGAGCCAGGGTGGTGGTCACTCCACGTCTAGCTCTTGAGGTCCAAATCGCTGAGGAATCGTTCGTGGTGCCGGCCCGAGCGCATGTCAGGCCGGAACCGCTGCCCGTAATGTTTTGCTTGGCGTCTCCCGACGAGGCCGGGTCAGACGAAACAGCCGGTCGGGCAGTATCCGCGATCTTCGAGGCGACGGACTCAGGCGGCCGAGGCCTCGACCGAGAGAAGGTCGCCCTGGCCTGGGGCGCTGCTTGGCGACTCGCCGTACGAGGGGAAGCCGCCAACGCGCTCGACCTCCCGAGCGAAGACACAAGTGGGGACATTGTCCTGAGTGGGATCGCAGGAGATCTAGCCAAAGGAAAGCGTCGCGGTCGGGTCTTCGAGAGCCTGACGAAGGTTCCGGCAGCGAATTCGCGCGGCCATCCATCCGCGTCACGAGACGATCGTGAGAACGAGCAGCCGGTCCCGGTGCGTGAGCTCAAGGGCACGAGCGAATTGGACGTGATCCGCTGGGAAATCGTCTCACCGGCGGCTGAACGGACTCAGAAGCCATCGACCAGCCACGGCATCGTCCTCCGTGGTGTGCCCGCGAAGACCTCGACGACCTCCGGCGCTGGCCCAACGAGCCGCGCCGCTCCGCGTGGTTATACCGACCAGGACCTGGAAACGGCCGCCTTGGATGTGCTACGCCAAGTGCTCCTCACCGCAGGGCGAACGGCCACGGATTTCCGGGCAATACGCCGGTTGGGTGCTGACGTGGTCGATGACGTCGGCCGGTTCTTCGAGATCAAGGCGAGCTATGGAATCGGCGGGGACTCGGTATCACTCACCGCGCACGAAGCAAAGCGCGCACAGGTCGCGAAGCGCGGCGAGTTCTTCCTCGCCATCGTCACGGGGCTCGAAAAGGGCTATCAGACACAGGTTCGGATCATCGCCGATCCGCTTGAAACGCTCGACTGGGGCGAGGACGGCAGCCTCACGATTACTGGAATCAAAAAGGCCGGCCTTGTCGTTGAATTGGATCTGGAATAGTCACGCGTCGTCGGTGCGACGGAGCCCGCCGCAGGACAACGGCGGCAACATCGACTTCACGGCGTAGCCACGACCCTACGCTGCCGCAACTTGTCGGCGTGTTTGAATCCCGTCGATCTCAAGGCAAATATCCCTGCCCTCTCGGTGGACGTAACACGTGACTACCCGAACATCTCCTGCCCACCGCGCGCCAAGCAGGTCCTTGAGCTTCTGGATCTTGCCGAGATCAGAAGTCCGCTTAGGACCAAGGTCCGCAGCTGTCGTCACACCCCAGATCCAGACTTCCACATCGTTCTCACCCTTCAGGACAACCGAGACGACGTCGTACTCGTTCTCGGGTGTTCCATCTTCCTTTAGGAGGACCAGGTTGGGCAACGAAACGCGGAAAGATGCAAGACCAGGTGGGTGCTTCAGCGCCTCCAGCAGAGCGTAGCGCTCTAGGTCCGACTGGGCGGTTGGGCCAGCTCCCACCACCTGCATCGCAAGCAGGTCTTGGGCCGCGTCGAGAGCCTTAATGATTGTGGGCGTCGGCTCGGCTCCGAAGTAGATTGTCTGCCAGGAGGTCAGTTCGTTCCAGAGGACGCCGGCAGCGTCCTCAGTCGACACGCCAAGAGCCTCACGGACTTCGTCCGATCCAGACAAAGCGGCGTGCATCATGTTGATGTGGGGCTGCGCCAGATCCCCTCGAAGCGGGTATTCATAGCCCCCGATCTTGTAGCTGAAATCGCCCTCCGTATCGGACTTGTCCAACGTCCGACTGTTGACGGTGTCCGCCGCACCGCGGAGAGTCTCGATATTGACAGGCAGCTGGGCAATGCAACTAACCGCAGCCTCCAGACCGTGCTCGCACCGTCGATCGATGAGCCCCTCAAACAGGGCGGACGTGAGCTGCTGCGCCGCCAGGTTGGGGTACTGGTGGCCGAGCACGCTGCGACATATCTTTACGAACGATTTCGCCTCGGGTCGGTCCGCAAGCCCTTTGTGGCATATGGCGATAGCCAGCGTGTGATCCTCCGCGAGTTTGAGGCATGTCACCCGAGCTTCAATGTGGGCAGTGAGGTGGCCTTCTTCGTTCCCCGTGATTGCCTTCTCAATCTCACACGGCACGAATTGTGGAGCGACATACGTGCTGATTACCCAGGTCCGCCAAGCCGTCCTCGTTGCGTCAACAAAGACCTCTCGGCCACCTCGTGTGCGCGCCAGCACATTCCTAAGATCATCATCCGACAACGACGTAGCGGGATCGAACCCGAAGAGCGTCTCTAGCGCGACTTTGTTCCGGATGAGGAGGTCGGCCAACGCGCGTTGAAGCAGGGCGGAAGTTGTCTGTGCGGCCGGACTCTCGTAGAGAGTTTCCGCCATGTAGGTGTTCAGGTGACTTAGTAGACCCCAATCGGGATTTGGTTCATTGGCTGCGGCGACCAGGTTGTCGACGTCAAGTTGGATCCCGAGGGTGCCAGCGAAAGCAAGGTCCCGCACTATGAAATCAAGGCGAGTGAGATTGGTCATCGCCGCATCCCACTCGCACCCGGGCGCAATCAGAACCTTGATCGCCTCCGGTATTGAGAATCCCAGAGGATTGTTCGCGTTTACAGTCTGGCCGTTCAGAATCACCAGCAACTTGGGCTCCCGAAGCAGCTTCAGCGCGGCGATCCATAGATGGAGCTGACGCCAACGATTGCGGCCAACCATGTCGTCAAACCAGAGGCTGGCGTCGCCGGCACCTTTGTCTCGGTCCGGGCACGATTTCCGAGCGCATTGCGAGCAAGCAGAAGCCTTGTCAATCACGGGCTGCAAGAGCGCCCGCAGGGTCGCTTTGAAGTTGGAGTCGAGCTGGCAAGCGAGCAAGACGGCCTTTTCGGCGTCATAGCTCATGGCGGCGTGCCCCGTCTGGGCGAAGCACAAGCGACACCAGAACGACCACAGAAAACTCTTGGGTAGCCCTTTGTCCTTTGGCACCTGACAGAGCTTGTTGAAGATCCGCATGAGGCCAACTAGGTGCTGGTGGCGCGTGTGAACAGCACCGTCATCGACATGCGCCGCGAGCCCAAGGCTTCGGATCCCTTTCAGCCGCTCGAACTGCGGATCTGCAGCCTCGTAGAGGGCCATGGCTGCGCCAGACAGAATGACTTCGCTACGGAAGGCGGGATCCTTGAAGTGGAGCTCGCGTGCCATCAGGGCTCCCCGCCAAAGGCGCGGCTCAGCAGCGAAGGCATCAAGGCGTCGAGTTCGGTGCCTGTCTCTTCCTGAAGGCGTTTCAGTTGGTCAGCTTGAGTTTGGAGCGTGTCGAGTTCGGACACTATGCGCTGTTGCTCGGCCAGGCTCAGAACTGGGAACGGGATCTGAGAAACAATGCGCTGGGAGATCTTCTTCATCGTGGGGCTCGTTCCTTTGGCATTGCGTGCCACGAACTCCCGCACGACGGACGATTGGAGCCAGTACCAAACGAAGCGCGGATCGGCGTCTTGTTCGCGAACCTGCAGCTTCATCATCAGGTCAGGGTAGATGCAAGGGTTTGGGGTGCCGCTATAGATCGCGGCGTGCCCAACGAGATCTGGCGTGTTGCTGCGGGTAATCAGCAAGTCGCCTGGCCGAAGCCAGTAGTGCGCCTCTTCACGGACAGGCAAGGACGTTCTCTTGAACTCCGTCGCACGATACCTGAACCCGGTGACGGCTCCCAACGACAGCACGGCGGTGCCCCCCTCGGTGTTATCGCACCTGGGAGACCACCCGTTCCGCGGCGGTGCGACCAAATAGTGAGCGAGTCTGGCGGTTACCGGGATTGACCGAAGCCGGCTTTCCAGCGCTGAGGCCATCAACGCGTCTCGTCCTCGGATAGCCCGTTCTCGCAAGCCTCTAGCCTCCGCGATCTGCGCCGCCAGGCCATTCAGATGCGACACAACTTGCCGTTGTTCCTCTAAGGAGGTCGGCAACGGAATTTCGAGGAGCAGGAATTTCGGCGGGTTCAGCGTTAGCTTCGAGACCGCCGCAGACCCCGTGGACATCGCACGCGCTTGTTCCCACAGTGGCGGGCAACGGAAGAACCATTGCAGGTACTGGGGGTCGACCACCGTCTCGTCGAGCGCGTACGTCGGGAACTTGTCAGAAACGAGCATTCCCTCGAGGCTCGGCGGGACAACCCCGAACGTGCCCTTCCAGGCGAACAACTTGTTGTAGATGACATCTCCGGTCCTGACAACGAAGTGTGTCTTCTTGGCGATATGCGCCCCAAGCTTGAGCTCACGATGAAACGGTCCAGCGCCATACAGCCTCATGCCGACCAGATTTGCATCTTCCGCCGGCCCCAAGGTGTATGGCCTGCTATTGGGTCGGAGAAACTCCCCAAAGCGGACTCTGGTCAGCGCCTTGGTCATGCCATGTGGCTCAACTGAGTCCTGATTTCGTCGACTATCGCAGCAATCCGCTGCTCCTTCAGCAGGATGTCGTCCACTAGTTCCTCTGCCGGAATGTGCTCGAAGTCCACCTTTCTCGCTGGATTCGTACGATCCAGATTGCATCCATCCGCGACTACGTCGTCTGCCGACACCTTCCAGGCGCGGTCACTCTCGACCCGCTGCGTCCACCAACTGACGCAATCAGCAAACTCTTCCAAGCGAAGTGGCCTTGTCTTGGTGTAGTTCTTGCGACCGTCCGGCAACCCCAACTCGTAGTACCAGATGTCCTCGGTTGGACGCGACCGGTCGAAGAACATGACATTCGTTGGTATGGGCGTGTACGGCGAGAAGACGCCATTGGGCAGGCGAACAATGGTGTGGAGGTTGAAGCCACGGACTAGCTCTTCCTTCACGCGAGCTCCGATTCCGTCGCTCGAAAGTATGCCATTCGGCACGATCAGCGCGGCCCGCCCGGGTTTCGCTCCCCGGTTCAACCGACGCATGATTAGTTGCAGGAACAGAAGTGCTGTTTCGGTAGTCTGCTTATCCGCTGGAAAATTCCCCAGGATCCCACGTTGTTCCTCAGCCCCAAAAGGCGGATTCGTGAGGATAACGTCGACCCGTTGAGCGTCTCCAATCTCCCCGAGCTTATGGCGGAGCGCGTTGAGCGGGTCGATGTTTGGTGATTCAAGGCCGTGGAGGAGCAGATTCATCTGGCACAGCAAGTACGGTAGAGATTTCGCCTCTACACCAGATATCGTGTGTTCCTGCAGAAGCCGTTGATCCTCGGCAGTTCGGCATTGGCGTCGAATGTGCTCGAACGACTCCGTTAGGAAGCCGCCCGTCCCGCACGCAGGATCGAGCACAGTTTCGCCAAGGCGAGGATCAACCACGCCGACGATGAACTTGACAAGTGCCCGGGGTGTGTAGAACTCGCCCGAATCGCCGGCCGCATCGCGCATGTCTTTGAGCATGGACTCGTAGAGACTCCCGAGGGTGGAGATCTCCTCGGAAGAGTTGAAATGGATACCCTCCACTCTGTTGAGCATGTCACGCAACAGGTATCCATTTAGCATGCGATTTGCCGTGCCAGCGAAGACGGTTCGGATCACGTCCCGCCGATCATTGCCCTGGCCACGCGGCAGCGAGCGGAGAGTGGCAAACAAGCCAGGACCCTTGGTGCCATCTGGCCGGATCGCTTCCTCTTGGTTGATGAAGGCGATCAGCGCGTCGCCGGTGATTCCGTCTGGAGCGGCCGCCCAGTCGCGCCACCGATATGGAGCCTCGATAGCCGGCCGAAAGGCAAGCCCCTCGAGCTGTGCTTCGGTCTCGCGAACGCGCTCTAGGTCGTCAAGAAACTTGAGGAACAGGACCCACGTCAGCATAGGCAGTCGATCGAGATCGCCATTGAGGCCCTTGTCCTTGCGCATAATGTCGCGGCAGGACTTGATCAGATTGCCGAGTTGCTGCGCGGTCGTACTAGTCGATTCTGAGCGGTTCCTGATAGCCAAGGTATTCCTCAAGCCGCATCACTGTAGAGAAGGCTCTGCATGCTATTGATGGCTGATCGCAGGTTGTCTGCTCCTCCGAACTTCTCTGCAATTTCAAGTATGTTGCCGTGACCGGATAGTGGCGCAACCTTCAAGATGTCCGGGATCTTGAATTGCGTTGTGCCGTGTTCCACATACTTCTCAAGGACTTCAGAAAGGATCGTTTGTGCCTCCGGCTTGAACCTCTCCCAGAAATCCCCTCGCCCTCTGCGCAACTGCTCTGCCCGCTCGCGCCGGGTTCGCAGCGGGGCATTGAATGCCACATAGCACAGCAGATCAAAAGGATCAGCCTCTGGTTGGCCAACGGCCTCCGCCAGTTGATCGAGGCTGATGCCTCGAGTCTCCAATGACTCGACAATGGAGGAGCGTTCGTCGGCGTTGCTCCAGTGAGCCCGAAGGTCGGCCGCCGTGGTCCAAAGGCTACGAACGTGCTCCGACGCGTAGTCGACGTATCGGACAACACGCAGGCGTCGACCCTGACTGTCAAGTTCGTAGACGATGTGGGTCGAGATCTCGACCAAACCCCCGTCAACGTATAGCTTCCGGAGGGACGCCTCCATGGGTTCGGGTGGCACGTCCTCGGGAAAGTCGTACGGCCCAATCCCTTCAAGAGGGGGGATCGGGCGATCGACGGGTGTCTCGGTTGGCGGGTCGATTGGATCGCCATCGAACTCCGGGTCGGCGAACAGGCGAGTAGCGCTGCCGGTGTAGTCGAGTATGGAAAACCAGAGCTTGCCTTGGTCGGCCCGGACCCGCGTGCCCCGGCCGATGATCTGCTTGAACTCGGTCATGGAATCGACCATCCGAGCGATCACTATGTTCTTGCACGTTGGTGCGTCGATGCCCGTAGTCAGTAGCCGCGACGTGGTGACAACGACCGGGGTTACGCCCTCAGGTTCCTGGAATCGGCTCAGGTGGCCCCTGCCGATATCCCCCTCGTCAGACACCACGCGAACGGCATAGTCTGGGTGGGCACGAACGAACTCGGAGCATTCGTTGGAGATTGCTCGCCTCATGTCGTCGGCATGTTCTTGGTCAACGCAGAAGACTATGGTCTTGGCGTACGGATCGGTCGCTTTAAGAAAGTCCGCGATGCTCTTGGCAATAGCCTGTGTGCGTGCGCGCAGCGCGACGATCCGCTCGAAGTCGGCTGTTTCGTACTCGCCGTCAGGAATGAGCCGTCCGTAGCGATCCACCTCGTCTCTGAGTGGTCGCCAACCTGCCGCATCGACATCCGTCACGATCCGATGTACCCGATACGGGGCAAGGAATCCGTCGTCGATTCCTTGGCGGAGGCTGTAGGAATACACGGGGTCGCCAAAGTAGGCGTAGGAATCCCGATTCTCATCGCGTAACGGAGTTGCTGTCATTCCGAACTGATACGCGGGCGCAAAGTACTCAAGGATTTCCCGCCAATTACTCTCATCGCGTGCACTCCCACGATGACATTCATCCACGACGATTAGGTCAAAGAACCCCGGAGGATAGTCACGGTACAAACCGGGCCGGCGCTCGTCTTCGGCGATCGCTTGATATGTCGCGAAGTACATCTCCCGGCTCTTGATCGCCTCACCTTGGATCTTCCATCGGGCGTCGCCGAACGGCGCGAATTGCTTGTCTTTGGGATCATCAACGAGGATCGAGCGATCTGATAGAAATAGCATGCGCGGCCGGCGTGGCTCGCCCGTCCGGTTCCAACGGGAACTCCACAGCTTCCAGCAGATATGGAACGCCACGTCGGTCTTGCCAGTGCCCGTGGCCATGTTCACGAGGACTCGACGTTGGCCGGCCAACAATGCGCGAATGACGTGATTTATCGCGATCTCTTGGTAGTACCGAAGAGGCTTGCCCGCGATTGGGAGCGTCGGCGCAAGGAACCGCTGCTCCTGATCTGCACCCTTCAGCCCTATTGTTCGCTGCAGCCGTTTCCAGAGCTCATCTGGCTTCGGGAAGGCCTCCAGCATGGTTTCACGCCCGGTCAGAAAGTCGAACTCGACTATTCCGCGACCGTTCGTCGAGTAGGCGAACTTCAGGTCCAGAACCGTCGCGTAGTCCTTGGCTTGCTGGAGGCCGTCTCCGGGGCTCTTGTCCGAGGCCTTTGCTTCGACAACGGCAAGCATCAAGTCCGGCCTGTAGCGAAGCAGGTAATCCGCGCGCTTCTGTGGTCGCCGCCAGACCTTCGCGCCGGTAACCATGATCCGGCCGTCAGTGAAAGTTCTTTGCTCACTGATCTGCTCGTCGGTCCACCCGGCCTCGTAGAGTCTGGGAAGTACGTACCTGCGACAGGTATCTGCTTCAGTCGCCACGGTGTGCAACTCCCGCGGAGGAGCGTCGTCGGCTCGCAGCCTGGCCAGAGTCGGCCTCGGAGGAGACCCTTGAGCCACTCCGCCCTTTCGACATCGCGTGGTGTCGGCGTATTGCCAACGTCTCCCGCCTCATTGGCTGGATAACGTGATCTCTGGCCGTCGGCGAGCTCGGAAGTTGAAGGGCAACTGTCATGTTCAGTTCGTCGCTTTCGGCTGGTTCGCACTGTCGCTCGGAGTCGCGCCCAGGCCAGCCTCCGAGACCGCTTCCTGGATTGACCTGAGGGAGCGTCCGAGTCTGTCCTTCCATTCGGCGCGTCCATTGGCAGTACGCCCCAGCATCACGGCGGCAGCAAATGACGGAGAGCCAAAGGTGTAGTCCTGGGCAAGCCGCAAAGACGATCCTCCATCGATCAGTACCCCTGCGGCGATCAACGACGCTCGAAGTCGCCTCACATAATCGGTCAGCGATGGGACCTCATCCTTGGCCGCGCGTGATCCCTCGAACACGATGAATCCTTCAGCCGAGTCGCGTCCGGTGGCCGCGATGCCGCGGCCATGCATGGAGAGCACAGACGCTGGGTCCGTCCGCTGGGCGGGAGCTGGGGTGAACGCGTCAATGCCCAGCAGCGGGTAGATCACCAGCATTTCCTCGAGGAAGGTCTCTGCCTCGCATCGATCGGACTCGGACAGCGCTGGCTGAGTTGGAACATTGCCGTTTTCGAGCTTCGCCCGCTTCGCGGCATGACCGAGAGAAACTAGCCTGGATTCTAGAAAGCGAACGTGGGCCTTGTTGAGGTTCTCGTCCTTGCTAGTGAAGGCAACGGCGCGCTCCCAGAAGTCCTTCGCCCCAGGCCCCGAAAAGTGCTGGTTGATCCGTGCCCGGAGCTCGTCCGCTTCGCCGATGTAAACCCGAGCCAGGCCGTCCTCACCCAAGCCGCGCAGCACGTAGACGCCGGGCTTGCCGAAGTCCTCTCGCGCGCGGACCTTGGGCCAGTCGGCACGCGCAAAGTCGAAGCCGCGACCCGTCCAGTTCGACTTCTCGATGACTCGCAGCCCAAGGGGAGTCCCTTCAGCCAGGAAGATCTTGATCGTTGCCCCTGCCATGCCTCCACTCTAGTGACTGGCGAGCCTTCGTGCGCGGTCTCGGCTCGTACTCACCTGGGCATTCGATCTCACGACGAACCAGCACTGGCGTCTGGAGGTTGCACGCTTGTTGGCGTCTCTGGCTTCCGAGGCGTCTACACCGATGGACCTGGGGGCATGTCCTGGTCCAACGTTTCGGCGAAGCGCAGCAAGAAGGTCTGGAGGTCCTTCTTCTCGATCCTGTAGGTCGGACGCATACCCGTCCGGAAGATCGTGGCTCGGAGACGGCCGGCCCCGATCTGCCGACGGACCCACTCGGGACTCATCCCGATCTGGCGGGCGACCTGTTCTGTTGAAAGCCACTCAGGTGTGCGGTCCATACGCGGAGGGTGTGCCGACGCGTGCCTGAGTCAACCGAAGTGCGTCTGGGCGACCAAACAGTGTGAGTGGAGGTTTGAGTGGCGGATTCCGATCTCGTCCCCTACGTCCCGTTCAATATCGAAGAGTCGATTGACGGCCGAATCCCGATATCGGTCAGCCCCGCGGCGGCTGCTCACCTCAACATCTGGGAGGGAGACAAGAGGCTCTGTTCGGCCCACGAAGCCGGCCACGTAGTTTTGGCCACGGTGCTTCGAATACGCGTCAAGGAAGTGGACGTGACCAGTCGACGCGGTGGCATGACGATGTTCGGCGAGGGCGACGACGACCTGAGCGAATGGATGACTGCCAGTCGCCAGTTCGATCGCATCGTCGTATCGCTCGGCGGTCTGGCGGCCGAAAGGCTCCTGCTCGGAGAGCTTACGACGGGCTCGGCAGTCGACATCGCAGACGCGACGAGCCTGGCCCTGAGCAGGTTCGATAGCGGACTCGATCCCGACGCTCCGGTCTTCTCGGTCAGCAGCTTCATGGGCGAGGAGCCGGAGTCGCTGCGCGAAATCCGGGCCAGCGCTGCGATCGCCGTGGTGGCCCGAGCCCGGACCCGAGCCGAAGAACTCGCGGCGGAACATCGGGACGAGATCGTCGCGTTTGCCCGGCGGCTCTATGCCGCCCGGCGGCTTACCGACGAGGCGCTCCTCGCGGCGATCCGCGAGGCCGGGCTTGACCCGGTGCCCCTCAGTTCGTAGCAGGCTTATGGCACCGTACGGGGCGCTCAACCAGAGTTGTCTGCCACTCGCAGAGCGGCCGGCCGACCGGGGCGTTCCCTTGTACTACGCCGCGAGTCTGACCGCAGTGGCGCGAGCGGTCGCCGGCCGAGGCGAAGAGGAAGTCCTGCGCCGTTGGCCTTCTCTTCGGGCAGCTGGCGAGGAGCTGCCAGTGAAATGGGACCGTGCTCAGGTTGCCTGCGACCTGAACCGACCGACTGCCGACGGGTTTTGCCAGGTCGTCTTGGTCGTGCGCGGCGAGGGCTGGCAATGTGGTCTCTTCCATCCGATCGGCGGGAATGTGGACATCGCCGGCGATTGGAGCCTGTCCCCGCTCGAGGCGCTTTCATTCGTCGCCGACCCTCTCGAACGGCCCGGTTTTGGTGTCGATGGAATTCCGGACCTCGCTCAGGGCACCGGCCCCTTCAAGCTCCTGCACGCACACATCGACTGATCGGATGTCGACGCCAGATCTGTGCGCATCCGAGTTCTTCGTGGTGGCCTACGCCCGAAACTCCAACGGGTCTGTCACGTGCCCGAGCCTCAAGGCGGGCCAGCTGTCGGAATTGCTGGCTTCGCAATGGAACGGTCCCGAAGACACTGGGATCGCGTTGCAGATGGCCCCGCGTCAACAGCCGGGAGCTCAATCCTTCGCTGAAGTCGCCTCGTTTGGGCCGCCAGTCGAAGTCGCAGCCTTGACGCATGCGTGGCTCGACGCACAGCTCGCTTGTGACTGCACGCCTACCGGCGAATTACTCGGGGCGCGTGTGTTGATCGCCCCAACGAACCGTCACTGGCGCGTTTACGTTTTGGTCCCCTTGCTGGGTGCCGTCTTCCCGAGCGGTAAGCTCAACGAATGCCCCGCCATGGCCCTCCAGTCGGCGACGCGGCGGTGGGTCAGGCGTCACTCCGCGTCGGCCCTGACCCAACCCCTGGCGGCTGTCGACGAGAGCTGAGGAGCCGCTACGCAGCTCCTCAGAATCCAGCGCACTTCCCGTTTGGGATTGGCCCCGCTGATCAATCCCGGCGACGCCAGGTTGATCCCGCAGGAACTATGCCATCCGTTCCTGTTCCTCCCGGGTGAACAGGGGAGGCAGATGACAGGGCACCAACGGCGCTGCGTTTCGCGCGGAACGGCGAGCATCGTTACCCACATCGCCGCGGTAGCCGAGGTACGGCGTCGCCCGCTGAAGGCCAGCATATCTGGGATTGCGCAGCGTTCGCCGCCACCAAGCGGCAGTCATCGCGCTGCCCTTGGGCGTGCGGCCCGCGAGCGCTGTCGTCTTGCCCCACGCCGCAAGATCGCGATAGGTCGCCCCTCCCAGCCGCAGATGGCCCCCGGCAACGATGATGTCGGAGAGCGGCTTGGACGGCTGCCACGCGATGGGCTTGCCCCCGTATCCCCGCTGGGACACTGCGTAGCCCTCGGGCAATGATCCGACCGGCCGACCACCCGCGAGGGCCGCCTCCAGGCGACGCCCCTGCATCATGCTCTGGCTTCGTGAGTAGTACTCCGCGAATCGGTAGAAGAACGACTCCTCCGACTCCGCGTCAGTAAGTGGATTCCGCATGGCGACTTCCTCCTGACCTTCTTTGCTCCGCCGGATGGCTTTCAGCCGACGTAGTCGACTCCCAGCTGTCTCTTGGCGCAACCGGCCTCTCGGGCCGATTCGAGGCATTACGCCCGACTCGGTGGACCATCGATGGCCCATCCACGAGGGATTCCGTCCCATTCGGGTGTCCGAGCCGATCGCCGAGTAGCGGCGACAAGGAGCACCGCCAATAACCCAATCGGACGAAGACGGTCACGCGTCTACGCCCCGGCGCAGTCATCGGAAATTGCTGGTCCCGACAGCGAGGAAGGGCTCACAACTGGCTGCGGTGTCGGCTCGGCGGCATCCGTGGCACCCGGCGGCGGGACTGATGCCAGCTGCCTAAGCAGACTGCGGGCATGTACCTTGACCTCCGCCCAGTTCTTGAGGCGCGGACGGAGCCAGGCATCGAAGGCCCCATCGATGTCTTCAAACGTGACGTCGAGAGGGTTGCGACCCGTCAGTTGACACCACGTCAGGAACTGCCCGACGGCGTATCGGCGCACCTTCATCTGGACAGCCGATGGAGCATCCTTCACGACCGACGCAACAGCCAGCCCGAGGCCCGCGCTGGGGCCAAGGGCGTAGATCGGATCCGTCCCCCTGGTCCGTCGTGGCTTGACCACTCGGACGGCCTGTGGCCTCGTCGGAAGTGCCGGGAAGGTGCCCGGTTCGATTCGTCGGATCTCGTCGATAGCATCAAGCAGGCGGTGAGCGACCGACATGGGTGCGTTCGCCTGTGCGTACCGCTCGCGAAGGTAGGGCAGATATCGCTCGCGAAGTGCGACCTCATCGATCAGCCCTAGATCCACGCCCCCGACTTGGGCCCAGCGGAGAAAGACCCGGAGACCCCACGCCCGCAGAGACAGGTTGCTCGAGGTACCTACTCCATCGAGGACCGCGTCCACGGCACGACCAACGGCGGTGCCGTCAAAGGCATCCAGGATGTCGTCAGGTTGCACCCGCTCTGCGGTCGTGTTGGTAGGCTGATAAGCAGGGGCCGACGGCGCGTTCGGGAAGATCTTCGCGATCGCCCGCTCCAGGATTCCTCGGTATGTGTCCGGAAGGCTGATTGTCGCAAAGTTGGGAATGGCGGGTTCGAGTCCCGTCTCCCGCTCCAAAACACCGTTTCACGCTCCGAGGGCCCCTCTAGCTGAGGGGCTCGACGTTTGTCCGGAGCTGGGACCGGCTGTCCGACGCGATCCGTGGAAGCCCTGCATCCTGTCGTTGGCTTCCCAAGTATCATCTAGGATGTGAACGACATAACCCAGGCGCCAGACCACGAAGCGCTCTTCGCCATAGCCAGCGCGCAGGCAGGTTACTTCACGACGGCCCAGGCTCAAGCGTGCGGCTTCAGTTCGGCGCTGCTCACACACCACGCTAAGAGCGGGCGCTTCCTGCGCGTGGTCAGGGGCCTCTACCGCCTGCGTGACTACCCTCGCGAGACCCACGAGGAGATCGTGGCCGCCAGGCGGCGCCCGGCGCCCGACGCCGTTGTCTCGCATGAGTCGGCGCTCGCGCTCCTGGGGCTCTCCGACGTCATCGCCGACGCCGTGCATCTCACGGTGCCCAGGATCCGCCGCAGGCTGGTGACGCAGCCCGGCGTCGTCATCCACACGTCGACGCGCCCTCTCGCCGAAGCGGATGTCGTCTCGCGCAAAGGCGTGCGGGTCACCGGACCGGAGCGCACGATCGTGGACGTCGCCGAAATCGGGGTCGCACCAGACCAGGTCGTGGCGGCAGTTCGCGGTGCACTCGATCGAAGCATGACGACAGCCTCCCGACTGCGCGAAGCTGCGCGACGGCGGGGTCTTCGAGTCCAGGGCCTCATCGACCAAGCCCTGGCGGACCACGCGACATGAAGTACAAATCCGCGCCCGACTTCCGCCAGGCACTGGAGAGGCGGCTGCCCGCGCTCGGCCAGGAGACGGGCCGCTCGCTTGTCCGGCTGCGCAAGGAAGTCGCATTCGATCGACTGCTGGCCCGACTGGTGGCGACAGCGCCGGATCGCTGGCTGCTCAAGGGCGCGCTCGCGCTGGATTATCGGTTCGGCAGTCACGCTCGAACGACCAGAGATATCGATCTGGCGGCCGCCGGCGACGAAGCATCCGCGACGGCGGACCTGCTGGCAGTCCAGGCCGTCGACCTCGGCGACTTCTTCGCCTTCGCGATCGAGCGGACGACCGCTCTTGACCGACTTCGCGACGGTGCCGCCGTTCGCTATCACGTCACCGCCGAGCTGGCCGGCCGTACCTTCGACGAGTTCGTGCTCGACGTGGGCTTCGACCCACCCACCGACGTCGAGCCCGCGCGACTGCGCGGACCCGACCTGCTCTCCTTCGCCGAGCTGGCGCCCGTGGAGGTCGCGGCGGTGCCGCTCGAGTTCCAGATCGCGGAGAAGGTCCACGCCTACACACGCGGGTACGGCGATCGAACGCCCAGCACACGCGTCAAGGATCTCGTCGACCTTGCCCTGATCGCCGCGGAAGGAATGCCCGACGCCGCCCTACTGCACGTCGCTCTGGACCGGACCTTCGCCCGTCGGGAGGGCCGGCCGGTGCCGCCGGCGCTGCCGGACCCGCCGCCTGACTGGCGCGTGCCCTATGCCCGCATGGCCCGCGAAATAGGTCTCGACACGGACCTTGGTGCGGGCCACGCAGCTGCGGCGCGAATGCTGGACCCCATCCTCTCGGGCGAGGTCGACTCCGCGACCTGGGACCCCGGAGACGGAGGATGGCGGTCCTGAGGCGCCAAACGGTGGGACCACCGCTACGACTGATGGGGCCCCTTGCGTCGCCCGGTTCTCAGGTAGGTCGTGACCCATGCCTTCGTGCTGTACCAGCCGTTTGACTGACGGACCGCCCTGAGCGCGTTCCTTTCGGCGGCTCGACGCAGGGCGAGCGCCGACACAGATTTCGTGGCTAGTGCAGACAGCGGCAGCAGCTGGTGAGGGCCGCCGAGGGCCGGGAGGAGGAACCGGTCGAGACAATCCTTGACGGCGCGGGCGACCAGCTCGCCGAGAGGCCCGAACTCTCCCTGATCGGCTCGATCGAGTGCGCGCAGGTACTTGGCCCGGTCCTTCTTGTAGATGATCGCTGGGGCAAGACCGTGTCGAACGAGCAGCAGGTCGAGCACGAGTCGACCGGTTCGGCCGTTGCCATCGCGGAACGGATGGATCCGCTCAAACCCGGCATGCACGCGGGCAAGGTGCTCGATGACCGGCTGGCCTGCATCGGGCTCTGCATTCGCGAGTTGCAGCCAGTCGGACACGAGGGGCGGCACGTCGGTGAAGTCGGGCGGCGTCATGCCGCCCGCAAATGGCTTGATGTTGTGCTGACGGAACCCGCCTGGCGTCTCGCCTGGCAGCAGACCCTCCGGCGGCTGCACTTTCCAGGCGGGGCCCACGACGAGCGTGTTTATCTGTCGGAGTTCGGTCATGGTGATGTACGGATCGCATCGCTCGGTATCGCGGTCGCACGCCTGTCCGTACACCCACTCGGCAGCGTCCGCGTAGCCCTTGACCTCGAGATATTCGGCCAGTTGCTTGTCGCCTACCGCTTGTCCAGTTTCGAGGAGCTGCCGGACTTCCTTCAGGACGAGCGTATTGCCCTCGATGGCCGTCGAGTTGTGGGTTTCCTCGTACCAGATTCCCGACCAGATGTCTCCGGCCACAGCCGGTCCAGGGAGTCCGCCGATTCGGTTCAGCTCTGCGGTGGCCTGCTCGACTGCTGCGTATATCGAGATCCGGGTGGGCCGGCCCCTGCCTTCTTTCGTAATCACCATTGTGGTACGTCACCCCTCGCGTAAATAGACCGTACCACAAGACTACTTTGTAGTACGTTTCCAGTCAACCAAACGGACCGTACTACAAGGGCACGGCGATCGAGCGACCACTCGGCTGACCCAGCATGTGGTGGTCGCCACCTACGTCACGGCTCCGTGCCATCATTGGGCCATGGGAGTCTTCGGTACGTATCTCTTCGATGGCACTCGGTGGACAGAGCAGGATTCCGAGGACGAACCTACGGCGGCGGGACCGTGGCTATGGATCGACATCCACGACAGTGACGTCGCCACAGTCAAGTACCGTCCGATCGGCCCAGGCACCGGGATCGCCTTCCTTGGCTTCACCCCACGGGTGTACTTCGAGGATGACTCTGCTTCCGATCCAACTGACGTTGACAGGGAGGCAAATGGCCTGGCCGCCTGGTGGGGCGACTCCACGCCCGGACTGATGACGGGGACCGCCGGGCCAAGTCCAGGGAGTTGCAGGCCTTCCGAAGCCAGACGGCCTGTCGGAGTAGGCCCGGCCTCCGACGACGAGCATTGGTCCGTCGTGCTCGGCCAGGATCGACGGCTTGACCTCGATCACGTAGTCGGGCCGGACCGCGAAAAACAGGCGAGCTTCAGCTTCCCCGCGCCCTGAGCCGATCCGCCAGTTGATCGGATCGCTGGGGCCGCCGGCGACGCCGTCGGCCGCAGCCGGACGCTAGCCCTCGGCCACGGTTTGAGTTCGACCCAGGTGTCTCCGCCATCGTCCGTGACTACCAGATGCTGAGTCTGAAGATGCGCGAAATTCAGACTGGGCGATTGAGAAGAGACCGGATACGGCTCGGTAACCACGAGCCACCCGTGCAAGGTATCTGCGAAGTGGATTCCGCCGGCGATGAAGGGCCAGCGGTGACCGACGGTGACTGTCTGCCAGGTGGAACCGGCGTCGGTCGTGGTCCGCACGGTCGCAGGCTCAGACGGGTCCAGGGTGACCCATGTCTCCGAGTCGACCACGGAGAGCTCGGTCGATTCCTCAACCTCCCGGACCGGGGCCGCCTCCCAATGCTTCCCGAAGTCCACGGTTCGGTAGAACACCAGATGGAGCGGGACGCCGCCCATGCCGTAGGTAGAGTCGTATGTGGCCGCAATGACCGCGCGGCCGTCGCCGTCTGTGGATTTCGTGAGGCCTGAGGGGTTCCCTTTGAACGAAGGAGGCGTTGGCAGCGCCGTCTTGACCCAAGAAGCGCCACCGGTCGCGGTCGTCCACACGGAAAGTCCGTCGGTGACCCAGCCGTGATCGGCATCGGCGAACGAGATCAACGGAGCGGGCCCCAGAGCGATGTGTGCGGTGCCCGTTGCCTTCCAGTGCAGGCCGCCGTCAACGGTTTTGAAGATCGTCGTGGTCGGGTTTGCGGCCAATGTCTGATCACCACCGATCAGGTACCCGACATTCGCCGTGGGAAAGGCGAGGTCTATAGGATCGACGGGGATGCTCGCGTTGGACCAGCTGGCGCAGCCGTCGATGCTTGTCCAGAGTGTGGCGCTCAGCCGCACGCGGATCACATCTCCGAAAAAGAAGGCCTGCAGTCCAGGAATGGGTCCCCCGGGCCACTTCGGCCCAGCCCCCGACAGCCAGCAATTCCGCCAGCCCGATCCTTCGTCCAAGAGGAGACGCACCAGGGTGAGCAGCCAGCCGCCGCCGGCGGATCGGCGTATGTCGATGACGTGCTCCCCGGTCGCCAGGGCGGGACCATCATCCGTGTTCTGTGGAACGCGAGAGTTGGTGGTCGTCAATGCGGTCGACGCGGTGGCAGCTACGGAGCCCATGGCCGCGGGAGGTTTCGAGCCGCCAGAGGAAAGCCTCGCCCAGGTTCCGGTGCACACGGCTGCAGCCACGAGCCCGACAACTGCCACCGCGCCGACGGCCAGGTTTCGGCTCGTGGAATGGCGTCGCGGGATTGGTCTGGCGCCCAACGGCAGCTTCGTCATGGGTATGCGCTCAGCTCAGCCTGACGCCGCGAACCGGCAGCGTAGGAGCCCCTGGCTTCCGCCCAGATCGACCCGCGGCGGACAGGGATTGTTCGGGAGCGGTCAGATCGATCGGCATCACTTCGAACCTACAGACGCTCGAGCATGCCGAAACGCACGTGCCAGCGGGACTTCACCGAATCGGAGCGCGCGAATTCGCAACGGCACTTGCAGGCGGTATACGTATATGTATACTGGCAACATGACGACTCCGAACACTGGGAGTTAGGATGCTCAGGTGCCGAACAAGACGATCTACGTTTCGGATGGCGATCTCCCCCTCTACCAGCGAGCTCAGGAGCTCGCGGGCGGAAACCTCTCGTCCGCTATCACGACTGCGCTGCGGCGTTTCGTGGACGTGGAAGAAAGCCGCCTCGAAGGCTTCAAGGAGATCGTCGTTCGAGTCGGGCCCAAGGGCGACCGCAAGAAGCGCTTCACGGGCAGGTTGCTCGGGGAGTGGGGCAATTCGACCAACAGCCGGATGGAGATGTACCGGGTCTACGGGACTCGGTCCGGCAAGTTCGTCCTGCACGTCGAGAAGTCTCCCGAGTGGGCCGGGCGCGACGCGGACGGAAATCCCGCGGCCGGCTTCCGCAGCTGGCTCGGCCTGGGCAACTACAGCTGGACGTTCTCCTCGGGCGAATCGACCCTGGAGATCTTCGAGTCGGTCGAGCAGCTCCGCGACAAGGTCCCTGCCCAGCTCTACGACATGGTCGTCGGAGCGATCAGCGAGCCAACGGTCGAAGACCTCGACATCTAGCCCGCGCGCCGGACCCTGATCCGGCGCCTGGGGCCGCAATCGCGCGTTGACGCCGCGCGCTGACGCCCAGCCCAACCCGCCTGTCGGCGGTCAATCGAAACAAACCCCCCACGAGACATCGGGCACCCCTGCGCGGGCCGCCTCCGGCTTTGCCGTGGCCCGCGGTGCCCTCCGAGGCGAAGAGACATGACGAACAACCACTCCCCCGCCGCAATCCGGGTACACGGGTTGCGCAAGTCCTATGGCAGCCAGGTGGTCCTGGACGGCATCGACTTCGAAGTCGCCACCGGAACCGTCTTCTCGATGCTCGGCCCCAACGGCGCCGGGAAGACGACCACCGTCCAGATCCTGTCGACCCTCATATCCGCCGACGGCGGGCAGGTTCAGGTCGGCGGCCACGACCTGGCTCTCGATCCGGATGGCGTTCGATCCGCGATCGGCGTCACGGGCCAGTTCTCCGCGGTGGACAAGTTCCTCACCGGCGAGGAGAACCTGGTATTGATGGCCGACCTGCGGCACATGGGCAGGAGCGGCGGACGCCGGCGCGCCGCGGAACTGCTCGAGCAATTCGACCTCGCGGATGCCGCCGGCAAGCCCGTTTCCACGTACTCGGGCGGGATGCAGCGGCGCCTGGACCTGGCCATGACCCTCGTCGGCGACCCGCGGATCATCTTCCTCGACGAGCCGACGGCCGGACTCGACCCGCGCAGCCGCCGGACGATGTGGCAGATAGTCCGCGGGCTCGTCGCGAGCGGGGTCACGGTCTTCCTGACGACGCAGTACCTCGAAGAGGCCGATCAGCTGTCCGACCGGATCGCGGTGCTCGACCACGGCAAGCTCGTTGCCCAGGGCACGGCGGCCGAGTTGAAGCGGCTCGTGCCGGGCGGCCACATGAGCCTCCAGTTCGGCGACGCGGCCGTCTTCGAGCGGGCCACCCGCCTCCTGGAGCCGACAGCGCGGGACGACGAAGCCCTCACCCTCGACCTTCCAGGAAGCGGCGACGTCCGCTCGTTGAAATCCATGCTCGACCGCCTGGACGGCGTCGGCATCGAGGTGGATGGGCTGACGATCCACACGCCCGACCTCGACGACGTGTTCCTCTCCCTCACGGGCCGGCCCGAAGCCAATCTCGAGCCGCGGCCCGAAACCCAGTCCGACACCCGGGAGGCGATTGCCCGATGAACGCCATTGCTTACACCGTGAGCGACTCCGCCACGATGCTGCGCCGCCAGCTGCGGCACATGGTGCGCTACCCATCCCTGACCGTGCTCGTGGTCGGGATGCCGGTGATCTTCTTGCTTCTGTTCGTCTTCGTCTTCGGCGGAACGCTGGGCTCGGGCCTTGGTCCCGCCGGCGCGGTGGGTGGCGCTGCCGCCGCAGCCGGCGCTTCCGGTGGCCGGTCTGCCTACCTCGAGTACGTGGTTCCGGGAATCCTGGTCATGACGATCGCCGCCGTCGTCCAGGGGACGGCGATCTCGGTGGCGATGGACATGACCGGCGGCATCGTCGCGCGGTTTCGGACAATGTCCATCTCCCGGGCCTCGGTGCTCACCGGCCATGTCCTCGGCAGCATGGTCCAGGCCGCGCTGGCCATCATCCTCGTGTTCGGCGTGGCCGTGCTCATCGGCTTCCGGCCGAGCGCGTCCCCAATGGAATGGCTCGGCGTGGTCGGCATCCTGGCGATCGCCTCGTTCGCGCTGATATGGCTCTGCGTGGCGCTGGGCATGGTGACGGACAGCGTCGAGACCGCCAGCAACATTCCGATGCCGCTGATCCTTCTACCGTTCCTCGGCAGTGGCTTCGTCCCCACCGATTCGATGCCCGGCCCGCTGCGACTCTTCGCCGAGTATCAGCCGTACACGCCCATCATCGAGACGCTCCGCGGCCTGCTCACGAGCACGTCCTTCGGCAACCAGGCAATCCTTGCCGTGGCATGGTGCGTGGCCATCGCAGCCCTGTCGTACGTCTGGGCGATGAGGCTGTACGAGAAGCATTCGGTGCGGTGACGGCGGTCCTGCCACCGCGGGTCGGCGGCCCGGCCGGCGATGATCCGGCCTAGGGCTCCGAGAGCTCGGCGATCGCTCGGGCGAGGAAGGTCCTGACGGCCGCCCGGCCGGCAGGATCGAGGCCGGCAAGGGCGCGAGCGACCCACTCGCCGCGGATGTTGTAAGCCTGCTCGACCTTGCGGACCGCATCGGGAACCAGGCGCACGTGGATGACTCGTCGATCCTCGGAATCCGCGAGACGCTCGACCAGACCGGCGTCGATGAGCTCGTCGACCACGCGGCTCGCCCAGGCGTTCGACCGGCCGACGCTCGCGGCGATCTCCCCCATCGACTGCTCGCCCGCCAGGTAGAGGTTGATTGCCGCCGTGACGGCCGGCTGCGAGAGCCTGGGGCGGCCCTCGGCCAGCAGGGGTGAGTGGTCCGTGATGCCGCGCAGGCTGTACCCGGCATGAACCAGCTCCAGCACGAGGCGGGTGGTCTCGAGCGTCTCGGGGTCCAGGGCTCGCAACGTCGCCGTGCGTCCTTCTGCGGTCTTCATGCGAATAAGGTACCGTTTCTGAACTATTTCAGTGTTGAAGGAGTCGGCGTGGCTAGCGCGTCAGGCGGCAAGGGTATAACGATCGGCGCCCAGGGGATGCATACCTCCGGCAGGGGCCGCTGGCTGGGATTGTCGATGCTCAGTGTGGGCGTGGCGATGATCATCGTGGACGCGACCATCGTCAACGTCGCCGTGCCCTCGATCATCCGCGACCTGAAGATCGACTCGACCACGGCCGAGTGGATCAACACCACGTACGCGCTGGTCTTCGCCGCCCTCCTGATCACACTCGGCCGCGTCGGCGACGTCTGGGGTAGCCGACGGCTGTACCTGCTCGGCCTGGTGACGTTCATGGCTTCCTCGGTCATGGCCGGTGCCGCCCCGAGCGGGGACCTCCTGATTCTGTCTCGAGTGATCCAGGGCATCGGCGGCGCGATGATCCTGCCCGCGACGCAGTCCATCCTCAACACCAACTTCCGCGGCCGCGACCGCGCCATAGCCTTCGGCATCTGGGGCGCGACGATCGGCGGCATGGCCGCCGTTGGCCCGCTCCTCGGCGGCTGGCTTACGACCAACCTGAGCTGGCGCTGGGCCTTCTACATCAACGTGCCCGTGGGCCTGGTCGCCATCGCCGGAACGATGCGCTATATCGGCGAGTCCCGCGACGAGGATTCGCGCCCCGGCTTCGACCTGCCGGGCTTCCTCCTGGTCACGCTCGGCCTTGCCGGCGTCGTGTTCGGCCTGATCGAGGGCCGGAACTACGGCTGGTGGGCGCCAAACCATCCGTTCGGCGTCGCCGGTTGGAGCTGGCCGAGCTCGAGCGTCTCGGTCATCCCGTTTGCCATCGGTCTGGGCCTCGTCAGCCTCATGCTGTTCGCCGTGGTGGAGACGCGGCGCAAGCGGGCCGGCAGCTTCATCCTCTTCGACTTCGACCTGTGGAGCTATCGCAGCTTCCGGTACGGCAACCTGGCCAGCACGATCGTTTCGCTCGGCGAGTTCGGGCTCCTGTTCGCCCTGCCGCTCTTCCTCCAGGCTGATCTGGGCTACTCCGCCTTCGACACGGGCCTGATATTCCTGAGCCTGGCAGTTGGCGCCTTCTTCGCGGCGCCGATTGCCGCGAGCCTGGCGCATCGCTACGGCAACCGATGGGTGGTCACGCTCGGCATGGGTCTCGAGGCGATCGGCGTGCTGGCGACCACCCTGCTGCTGTCCTCCACCGTTTCCGGGTTTGTGCTCGCGCCGCCTCTCTTTGTCTACGGGCTGGGCGTTGGCTTCGCCACGGCCCAGCTCACCAGCCTGGTCCTGTCCGACGTTCCGCCGGAGAGATCCGGGATCGCATCCGGCGCTAACTCGACCCTCCGGCAGGTCGGCTCGGCGCTCGGCATCGCGATCCTCGGCACGGTCCTCTTCTCCGCCCTTGCCACCGGGACGAAGACGAACATCGACTCGTCCCTGCCGACCGTCCCGGCCGTATGTCGTCAGACGATCGCCTCTCTGATGGACGAATCCGGCGGGCAGATCCTGACCGCGATCAAGAACCCGGCCGCGGCCGGGTCGAGCGGCCAGGACAGCGCCTTTGCCGGTTCTCTGTCGCCCGAACAGGCGGCCTGCTTTGGTGACCCGGCGTTTCTGGCGGCGTTGCCGCAGACTGTCGCACCCATCGACGCGGCGTTCGTGGATGCGGCCCGCCTCACGGGCCTGGTCGCGGCAGGCTTCATCGGGCTCGGCGTCCTGTTCTCGCTCCTACTGCCCGGAGGCAAGGTTGGAGCGACCCGTCCTGCCGCTGCGGGAAACGGAGAGCTGGCCGGCGGCGATCCGGAGCCGGCGAGGTAGCCTGGCCGGGGACGGTGGTCGTCGAGCCGGCTAGAGGCTCGCCCCGAAGTCGGCCTTGAACTTCGCCACGAGTTGCTGCTGCCAATCGCCGATCGGGCGCAGGGTGCCGTAGAAGAAGCGCAGGATCTCCGGCTCCTCGATCCACTCGAGGCCGCCCACGATGCGGCGGTTCTCGTGCAGCCAGGTGATGCGGTCGATCGCGTACTTGACCTGCGAGAGCGTGAAGACGCGCCGCGGCAGGGCCAGGCGGACGAGCTCCATCTGGGCCATGGGCTCGGTGCCGTCCGGGTTGCGCTGCTCGGAGAGCGTGCCGCGCTCCATGCCCCGGATGCCGCTGGCGATGTACAGCGCCGAGGCCAGGGCGCCGCCGGAGTATTGGCTCTGCGGCACGTGGTCCAAGAACTGCAGCGCGTTGATGTGGCAGCCGAGACCGCCCGGAGGCGTGATCACCGGGACGCCGCGGGCATCGAGCTCGCGGACCATGTAGTCGATGAAGATCGGCCCCTGGCTGATCATGTCCTCGTCCATGGTCTCGTCGAGGCCGACGGTGAGGGCCTCGATCTCGCGGACGGACATGCCGCCGTAGGTGAGGAAGCCCTCGTACAGCGGGACAAGGGCTCGCATCTGCTTGTAGAGATCCTCGGACCTCATCGCGATGCCGCCGCCACGAGCGCAGCCGAGCTTTCGGGCCGAGAAGTAGATGATGTCCATCAGGCTCGAGATCTCGAGCGTGATATCGCGGATCGAGGCGTTCTTGTACGCCTCCTCGCGGGTCTTGATGAACCACAAGTTGTCGGCGAGCAGGCTCGCGTCGAAGACGAGGATGAGGCCGTGCTGGTCGCAGACCTTTCGGACGGCGTGCATGTTCGCGAGCGAGATCGGCTGCCCGCCTATGAGGTTCGTACCAGCCTCGAGGCGCACGAAGGCGATCTTGTCGGCGCCGTGCCTGGCGATGATGGCCTCGAGCTTGGCCGTATCCAGGTCGCCCTTGAACGGGTGGTCGCTCCTGGTCTCGAGCGCGACGTCGGCGTAGATCTCCTCGACCGAGCCGCCGTTGAGCGTGATGTGGGCCTTGGTCGTCGTGAAGTGATAGTTCATCGGCACGATCTGGCCGGGCTTGACGAAGACCTGGCTGATGATGTTTTCCGCCGCGCGGCCCTGATGGACCGGCAGCAGGTATTTGGTGCCGAAGATCTCGCGCACCTTCTGGTCGAAGCGGGCGTAGGTGGCGCTGCCCGCGTACG
This sequence comes from Chloroflexota bacterium, assembly GCA_027364875.1. GTDB lineage: Bacteria > Chloroflexota > Limnocylindria > Limnocylindrales > CSP1-4 > Fen-1039. Next base: position 51,240 of record DAHXON010000003.1, on the reverse strand, counting down.
AGTCGTCGGCGACCATCATCGCGGCCTGCTGGCGGTCGCTCATGGCGTTCACGCCGCTGTCCGTGAGCATGTCGAGGAAGACGTCCGCGTTCTGCAGCAGGAACGTGTTGTTCCCGGCAGCCGTGACACAGGCGAGGCGCTCGTCCACGGGGAGCAGGTTCAGCTTCTGGACGATGCGGACCTTGTGCATCTCTAGGGGCACGCTCTCGCCGTGGAACTTGACGAACGCCATTCCCAATCCTCCTACGGGTTCGAAGACGCCCAACTCCTCGTCCGAGCCTGAGGGCAGTGCGCGTGCGCGAGGCCGGTGACGGTGCGGCTTCGGCCGCGGGCCAAATCGGCACCTACGCAGGGTACGGCACGGAGGCAGGGCTATGTGCCGGTCCGGCGCGTCGAGTCAGGACGACGGCGCACGCCGGGATCAGCTGACCGCCAGAACGGCCACCCATTTGCCGAACCACTCGCTCCTGCCCCTCGCGCCGTCTATCGGGTCGCGAATCGTCGAGTCGGTCTGGCGGAAGTCGGTGAACCTGACCGCATCCGGGCCGCTCTGCCACGCCGCCAGGGAAACGTAGGTGTCCGGACGGATGGCCATGACCTTGTGGCTGGCGCCGCCGTAGACGATGTACGTGTAGCCGACGAGCGGATCGGTCAGATAGACGCCCTCGACGGTGAAGTTGTCGCTCGACGCGGGGTCCTCGCCGTGGGCCTTGTAGCCCGTCACGACCTGGGCATGGCCGCCGTACCAGGGAAAGATGATGGCGGGCCTGCGGGTCCGGGCGATCGAAGCGACGACCGCTTTGGCGGCAGCTCGAAACGTCCCGAACGAGACGTCCTTGTAGACGCCCGCGGTGAGCGAGCCCCAGCCGTAGTAGTTGATGGCGTTGCGGGCGCCGTGCGGGTCGGAGCCGTTGGCCCAGGCCGGCAGCGTCATGTTGGCGCGCTCGAAGGCGAAGATCTCCTGCTGGGTGGCGTAGGAGGTGGTCGGCGTCCAGTCCGCGGCGCCACCGTCGTACACGATGAAGTTGAGCGCGATCTGGACCGACGTGGCCGTGCAGGCGTAGGGATCTGGGTACTCGAACCGCATGCCGTACGGGTTGTACAGATCGAGGTGCCAGTCCGTCGGCGCCGGGGGAAGCAAGAGCGGTTCTGTGGGCGTCGCCTGCGGACCCGGCAATGTCTCCGCGGTCGGTGAAGCCGTGGGCGCGACGGCCGGCGAAACGGTCGAGGCGACGGTCGGCGAGGCGGCCGGCACAGCCGACGGGGATGCGGTCGCGGCGAGGGCCGACGAGCCCTGGCTTGCCGGCGCGGATGACGCGCTCGAGTCGAGCGAGCCGCCCGCGCAGCCTGCGACCAGCGCCGCCAGAATCAAGGCCATGGCGCTGGGAGTAGCTGCTCTCATTGGCCTCCTGGCGGGAGCCGCTGGTCGGATGACGCCGCCAGTATGCGCGACGGACTTCGGTGGTTGTCTGTCAGATCGCCAATGCGTGCGCTGCCGCGTCCTGGAGGGATCAGTTCACCACGGGAAGCTGAGCGGCGCCGCCGACGCGGACGCTCCCAGGCGAGGCAAGCCCCAGGCATCCTCAATCGTCCGGAGAAGCGAGTAGTGGTCGTATTTCGCGGTCGCCTCGAATCCCGGGGTCATGCCCGGCGTGATGGCGATCGTGGCGACGTGGCCGCCGCCCTCGATGTTGGTCGAGCCTTCGTCCCAGGTGATGAAGACGACCGAGTTGGCGAACGCCGAGCTCTTCGTGATCTGCGGCAGGAACGCCGCCAGGAAGCGGTCGCCGTCGGCGATCGAGCCGTCGTGCATGTCGTTCATCAAGTTGGGGGTGATGAAGAACAAGTTGGCCGCCGCCGGATCGAAGCTGGCCAGATTCGTGATGGCTGCGCACTGGACTGGATTGGTGCTGATGTCGGTGTAGCTGATCGCGGGGTCGTGTTTGCGAACGTACGAGCCAGCCAGACCCACGCCGTCAACGACCGATGCGGAAGACGCGCCGGCATAGCAATGGCTCGGATAGCCTTGCATGATCGCCTGCCAGGTGCGGCCCGACGCCTCCACCTCCGCGAAGATGTCGTCGGTGCTCAGGTTGTAGGTGCCGTCGTCGGTGATGCCCTGCGTCCCGCCGGAAGTCAACGCGATGTAGTTGGGTTCAGACGGATGGGCTACCGCGTAGTAGTTGACCGCCAGACCATAAGTGGCGATCAGCGAATTGACGAACGGCGCGCTGCTCGAGCCGACGATGCTCGAGTACTCGTGGTTCTCCATCACGATGACGTAGATGTGGCTGAAGGAGGGGACGCCACTCGCGACCGGTTGAGTTGGTGTGGCCGTTGGTGTGGCCGTTGGTGTGACCGACGGTTGGGCCGTGGGCGACTGAGTTGGGACCGAAGACGGGACGTCAGTCGGACCCGAAGATGGAGCCGACGACGGCGCCGGCATTTCGGTGGCCACCGGGGTCGCGGTATCGACGGGAACCGAGGGGATCCCTGAGATGGTCAGGACGAGCACCGGCGCGTGCGATGACACGCGGCCGGCGAGGTTGATCATGGTGCTGCTGCGATCGACCAGCACGAAATCGGCAACTGAGCCGGCCTGCACCGCCGACGTCACGTCGACCGAGGTCCAGACGCCGGACTCGAAGCCCGTGGTGGACCCGACGGTCGAGCCCGCAGGGGGCGCGTTCTGGTAGTCGATCGTGTCTTCGGCCCAGTTGTTCGTGGTCGTGTCGACTTGATAGCCGGCCGCCGACTCGGAGTTTGCGTACACCCGCAGTTCGGCCTTCGAGACGTTTCCACCCACGCCTGTCAGGTCGAATCGGAGGTAGCCCAGAACCGTCGGCGAGCCATCGACACGCAGCATGTCCGCCGCGCCATAGTTCTCGCTGGGTTGTTGGGAGTTGACGTAGGCGTCGGCGGAAGCCGCCACCGTGACCGTCGTGGTCGCGGTCGCGGACGAGGCGAAGCCAACCGCACCGACGATCGCGAGAACGGCAACGCCGGCCCGCGCGACCAGCCACCTGGTCCGCCTTCGTGACCGGGCGATAGCCATGGCGACCTCCAAAGAAGGCGCAGATCAAGATCCCACGCGTGTGGCGGGGCGCACACTACGCTCCTGCGGCCCGCCTGAACACCCGCTCAAAGGGAGCCTGCCCGATCGTGTGGGCTCCGCGACGCGCGCGAAGAAGCCGGGGCTCGCCACTTGGGCGGCCCCGACTCGGATTGGTGTATTGAATTGTCCGTGGCGTTGAGGTTGAGCGGACGCCGCGGATGGATGAGCTATACGGCGGCGGCCAGGCTTGGGGCAGCAACCAGCTTCCAGCCGCTGTTCCAGGAGCCGTTCCCGACCACGTTGAGGGCGATGTTGAGGAAGGCGAGCTGCTCGAGCTGCTGCGCGCGGGCCAGCGAGCCGACGTCAACCGGGTTGAGGCCCACCGAGCGGACCAGCTCCAGGACGGTCGCCTTCGCTGTTGCATCGTCCGCGGCGACGAAGCCGTCGAGCTGAACGCCATCGGCGATCGGATCGGCCTGGTGCGAGGCGAACAGGGTGTTGAAGGCCTTCACGACGTGCGAGTCGGGCAGCAGCGCGGCGAGGCGCTCCGCGTTCGATTCGCCCGAGTCGATCGTCGGGCCGGTGGGGCCGAAGGCCATGCGGTTCGTCGGATCGACCACGATCTTGCCCCTGGCCGCGTCGCGGATCTCGGCGGCGACGGCTTCGAGGCTGCCGGCCGGGATGGCCAGGACCACGACCTCGGCGGCCGCAGCCGCTTCTGCGTTGGAGGTCGCGACCCGAGTCCGGGTCTCGCTTGCGACCGTTCCGGCGTGCTCGGGATCCCGGGAGGTGATGGTCACGGAGTGGCCCGCCCGGGCGAATGAGGCGGCGAGGGCTCGGCCGACGTTGCCGGCTCCGATGATTGCGATGTTCACGGCGTCTTCCTTCATTTGGTTCTTCGTGCTTGACTAGTTTTGTGTGATCAAGCAGACTTTGTTGTGGACATAATCTTGCCCCGAATTGTGTAGCATGTCAATACGTGTTTCTGGAGAACAAACATGGCGGTCGAAGAACGCCGTCCACCGGCGGTCGGAGCCCAGATCAAGCGCTGGCGCAGCGAGCGCGGGCTCACGCTCGCGGTCGTGGCCGAGCGAAGCGGCCTGAACGTCGGCTATCTCTCGCAGATCGAGAACGACAAGGCATCGCCGTCGCTGGCTTGCCTGTCGGTGCTTGCCGAGGCACTCGACGTGCCGATCGCCTGGTTCTTCATGGGCGAGGTGCCGGCGCCCACAGTCGTGCGTGCCGCGAGCCGGCCCATCCACGATCACGAGGGGCTCAGCCGGATAGAGCTCGTCGACGGCGGGCAGAGCCGGGATACCTCGATCGTCGAGGCGGTCGCACCCGCCGGAGGGCGGGCGGGGCTGCACACTCATGCCGGCGACGAGCACCACCTGATCCTGAGCGGGCAATGGCGCATGTCGCAGGGCGACCATGTCGTCGAGCTCGGCCCCGGCGACTACATCCGCTGGGACGGGACGATCCCCCACGACGCCGAGGTCATCGGCCCGGACGAGGGCCGCATGCTCATCGTCACGCTCGTGCCCAAGTCCTGAGCCGACAGACTCGGACACGCCACCCCCGCGGGTCGCCGTCCCGCGAACCGGCGTCTTCCGTACGCGGCCACGTCCCGCGTGGCCAGCCGGCCCCACCGGAGAGCGGAACGAGTCGGGCCGGGTAGTTACGTCCGGTCGCCGGCCGCGCCTACCCTCTGCGCCGTTCCCCGTTGTCTGCTCCTGAGAAAGGAGGAGTGAGGCATGGCCTCGAGTTTCGCGGGTCGTCCCGCAAACGTAGCCAAGGGCCTGCGCCGAAAGCTCGCCCTGGGGCTCGCGGCGCCCTTCGCCGTGGCTTCGGTCCTGGCGACGGCCGGCATTACGGTCGCCGCGCCGCCGCCCCCGGCCGCCCCCAACTTTGGCCCCAACGTGGTGATCCTCGATCCGAGCATGTCGGTGGCGACGATCCATTCGATCGTCGATCCCATCGACGCGGCTCAGATCCCAGCTCAGTTCGGTGACGGCCGCTACGAGATCCTGTTCAAACCCGGCGTCTACGGTTCGTCCACCGATCCGCTGAACCTGCAAATCGGCTACTACACCGACGTCGCCGGCCTCGGTGCGCTCCCGACCGACGTGACCATCAACGGCACGATCGACGTCTACAACCAGTGCGCGTCGGGCAGCTGCGTCGCGCTCAACAACTTCTGGCGCTCGATCTCGAACCTGACGATCGACACGGCCGGCAAGAGCGGCTGCCAGACCGGCGAGTTCTGGGCGACCTCGCAAGCCACGTCCATGCGGCGGGTCGAGGTCAACGGCCTCACGACGCTGATGGACTACTGCTCCGGGCCGTCCTTCGCCAGCGGCGGCTTCATCGCCGACTCGGTCTTCAACAACAGCACGGTCGTGAACGGCTCCCAGCAGCAGTACTTCGTCCGCAACAGCACCCTCGACGGCTGGTCCAACGCCGTCTGGAACCAGGTCTTCGCCGGAGTGGCCAACGCTCCCTCGCAGGCCTTCCCGACACCCCCGTACACGACCCTGGCGACCAACCCCGAGTCGCGTGAGAAGCCGTTCCTGTATCTCGACGCGAACGGCAACTACAACGTCCTCGTCCCGGCCGTCCAGACGAACTCGTCCGGTCCGAGCTGGAGCACGACCCAGTCGGCGGGACGGTCGATCCCGATCAGCGACTTCTTCGTCGCCAGGCCGACCGATAGCGTCTTCGCGATCGATGCGGCCCTGGCGCGGGGCAAGAACCTGATCCTCACGCCCGGCCTCTACAACACCAGGCTGCCGATAGTGGTCAGCCGGCCCGACACGATCGTGCTCGGGATGGGCCTCGCGACCATCTCGCCCCAGAACGGCACCGTCCCGATGATCGTGGGTGACGTGAAGGGCGTCGAGATCTCCGACCTGATCTTCGACGCCGGCCCGAAGACGTCGCCTGCCCTTCTCACGATCGGCGGACCGTTCGCCAGCCTTCTGCCCTCCGGACCGCACGGAGCCAGTGATCCGGCCGACCCGACGACGCTCTCCGACGTCTACTTCCGCATCGGCGGAGCGCACCTCGGCAAAGCTCTCGCCGCTCTGGTCGTCAACTCGAACAACGTCCTGCTCGACAACATCTGGTCATGGCGTGCCGACCACGGCAATCCGGGAACCGTGGGCTGGACGGTCAACACGGCCGACACGGGACTGCTCGTCACGGGCAACAACGTCGTGGCCACCGGACTCTTCGTCGAGCACTACCAGAAGAACGAAGTCGTCTGGTCCGGCCAGAACGGCAAGATCGTCTTCTTCCAGAACGAGATGCCGTACGACCCGCCGAGCCAGGCGGCCTGGACCGAGCCGGACGGTACGCTCGGCTACCCGGCCATCCGCGTCACCAACAACGTCAAGGCGTTCCAGGCCTGGGGCATCGGAAGCTACAGCTTCTTCAACCAGGGCGTGGACATCTTCTCGGCGAACGCGTTCGTGGTTCCGACCACGCTCGCGCCGGGCAGCGTCAAGGACGCTTTCACGATCTTCCTCTCCACCGCCGCCTCCGGCGGCATCCAGAACGTGATCAACGGGGTGGGCGGGTCCTCGACCATCGCCAATCCCGACGTCGTTGTCCCGGTGGTCAGCTACCCGTAGCTCGACCCCGAAGCGATACCGGGGAGTGGGCCGGGCAATCCGGCCCGCTCCTCGCGTCCGTGGCCACTCCTCGCGTCCGGGGCCACTCCCCGTCCGAGCCCTCCCCGCATCCCGCCGGTTACCCACTTGTTGCGCGCTTGCGCAAATAGTAAACTAGGTTCCAGTGGCGCTGCGATCGACGATCGGTCGGGCTGGACGCCCCGTTCGAGGTATACGAAATGGAAATGGTCATCGACTTCCCGGGCGGCGCGCGCGTCGACGCCCACTTTGGCTCCTACGTGGTGCCTACCGACCAGCCCCCCACCGGCGGCGGCCAGGGCTCAGCGCCGACGCCCTTCGCGACGTTCCTCTCGACGATCGGAACCTGCGCCGGGATCTACGTCCTCGGCTTCTGCCGGCAGCGCGGCATCTCGACTGACGGCATTCGCCTCGTCCAGCGGATGGGCGCCGACCCGATGACCGGCATGGTCACCGACATCCGGGTGACGATAGAGCTGCCCGAGAGCTTCCCCGCCAAGTATGCCGACGCGGTCGTGCGCGCCGCCGAGCAGTGCGCCGTGAAGAAGCACTTCGAGCATCCGCCGGTGATCGGAGTCGACAGCGTCATCCGAGCTGCCGCTCACTAGTAGATCGCGAGCCGGCCGCCTCCGGGCGGCCTCGCCGCCGTGGATCGATGGCGGCTTCTCCGCAAGTGAGGTCCCGAGGCCGCCTACTCGATGACTCGCGGGCGGGCCTGGTCATCGACGGCGACCAGGACGAAGCGACCGGACGTCGTAGTCACGCGCTCGCCGGTGTAGCGGTCTTCCGCTTCCAGGATCACCTGCACCACGAGGGACGTGCGTCCGACGGCCGTGACTCGAGCGCTCGCCTCGAGGAGGGCGCCCACCGGGACGGGGTGGTGGAAGTCCACGGCGTCTACGTGGGCCGTGACCACTGAGCCGTGGGTGTAGCGGATCGCGGCCACGGCCGCGGCCTCGTCCATGAACCGCATCGCCTCGCCGCCGAACAAGGTCCCCTGCGAGTTCGAGTCGGCGGGCTGAACGATCCGGGCGATCCTGGTCATCGGTCCCGGTTCTGGAAGTGGCAGCGGCGGCATTGCGGCAACGTGACCGATGCGAGCGACGGCGTCAAGCCGGCACTCGGCCCGAGCCGCCGGCCGCAGTCCCGACTCGCCCGCGGGTCGGCGCGGGCACGCCACAAGCCGCTGCGGCCGGCTCGGAGCGCCAGGCGGACGCACTCCCGCAAGTTCATGTTATGGAACACTTCACATAATGGAAGTAGCGTGGTAGAGTTCCATCATGGTCGGTCGAAGTGAAGCCTCTCGGGAGATCGTCCGGTTGCTGCCGGCAGTCGCGATCAACCTGCGATTGGCCGCACTGTTCGACCTCGAAGCGGTGGACCTGACCGCCAACCAGATGCTGGCCCTGATGCTGGTGAGCTCGGCCCCCGATCGCAAGATGAAGGCGGGCGAGATGGCCGGCAGGCTCGGCATTTCGCTGCCCGCGTCCACAGCTCTCGTGGACCGGCTGGTCACGGCCGGTGTAGTCGCGAGATCGCAGGGCGACGACAGGCGCGTCGTCTGGGTGTCGATCACCGACGAAGGGCTGGCCCTCCTCGAGCGACTCGCGACCGGGCTCGAGCGACGGATCGACCTCGCAATGGAGGAATCCGACCCGGACACGGTCGACTCAATCGTCGAGGGCATGAGACGGGTGGCGAGCTTCGCCGACCTGATGATCGAACCGAGCTCGCGCAGCCACGAGCTCTCAGCGGAAGCACCCAATCCACCGGACCAGCGGGAACAGGCGCCGCCGTGATCTAGCCGCCGGTCGCCCACCGATCGGCCGCCAGACCCCCGCCAATTCCCATCCGCCATCCAGGATGGCCGGCCGACGCGCCGAGCCTGGTTCAGCCTGCCAGCGAAAGGACCTTCCATGCGCTCGCTCTTCACCAGGTTGGGTCGCTTCGTCGAGGCCCGCCCCGGCGCAATCCTCGCGGCAACGATCGTGATGGTCGTGCTCGCGGTGCTGGGCGCCACTCAGACGCACATCGTCACTACACAGGAAGTCTTCGTCGACAAAAGCAGCGACACCTACAAGAACGACAAGGCGTACGAGGCCGCGTTCGGAGGCCAGTCGCTGGCGATCATGATCCCGGGCACGCCTGAAGTACTGACCAGCCCCGCGACACTGGCCAAGGTCCACAAGCTGACCGAAGAGCTGTCGAAGGACCCGGACGTCCGCTCGATCGTCAGCCCGCTGACGCTCCTGTCGACCGGCCAGCTGCCGGCGGGCGTTTCGCTCGATCAGCCGGGCGTCGCGACGAGCGTCATCTTCGATTCCGACGGCAAGCCAAAGGCCGCCTTTGCATCGCTATTCCCTACCGGCAACGAATTGATTCAGATCACGCTCGTTGGCGGCGTAAGTGTTGACGAGCAGGGCAGGTTCTCCGACCGGGTGCAATCCGCGGTCACGTCGGTCGGGCTGCCGGCCGACACGGTCGTGGCGGGCTATCCGCGCCTCACGGCCGAGATGACCTCCAGCATCATGCGGGACATGGGCGTCACCGGGATCGTGGCGGTGCTGCTCATGGTCGTCGTGTTGTATGTGGTCTTCCCCGTCCGCCGCCGGCTAATGGCGCTGCCCGTGGTGGGCGTCGGCGTGCTCCTCACCTTCGGCATCACGGGCGCGGCCGGAGTTTCGCTTACCCTCGTGACCATGGCGGGGCTGCCAGTCCTGATGGGCCTCGGCATGGACTTCGCAATCCAGTTTCACAACCGATATGAAGAGGAACTTGCGCGCGGAGACAGTCCGGCGGCCGGCCTCATCGACGCCCTGACTCACATCGGACCCGCGGTTGGGACCGCGGTCCTGGCCACAATCCTCGGCTTCATCACGCTGTCGCTTTCCGCCGTCCCGGCGGTCCGCGACTTTGGCGGCTTGCTCGCTCTCGGCGTCGCCGTCCTGTTCTGTGTGGCTCTCGTCGCGCTGAACGCTCTCCTCTACCGGTTCGACAAGGCGCCAGCGGAGCTGGCGGCGCCAGCGGAGCAGGCGGGTCCCGTGGTCGAGTCGGCGAGGCTCGAACGCAAGCCTCGCCTGGACATAGGCCGATACCTCGCCGCCGGTTCGTCCGGTGCGATCAGGTTCGGACCCGTCGTCCTGGGCCTCGGCGCGGTGCTCGCGCTCGGCGGGCTGGCGGTGGACCACCTCGTTCCCGTCCAGACCGACATCGAGAAGCTGGTGCCCGCGGACGCGCCTGGTCTGGTGGCAATGAACCAGGTCCGCGACGCGACCGGCAGCAGCACGACGCTCCAGTTCCTGGTGGGCGCCGACGACGTCGCCTCGCCCGCCGTCCTCGGCTGGATCGCACAGTACGAAACTGCCGAGGCCAAGGCCCATCCGGAGATCGTCAGCGTCACCAGCCTGCCGGCAGTCCTCGGTCTCGACTCGGCTACGCCGGCCAATGGGGCGGCCGCTACACCGGCGGCGATGCAGGCCGCACTGGCCCAGATCCCCGCGCCAATCCTCTCGAGCCTCATCTCGGCCGATCACAAGTCAGCCGCGGTGACGTTCAACGTGAAGGCGATGTCCATCTCGGACGTCGCGAACCTGATCGAGCAGCTCAAGGCCGATGCGAAGACTCCAGCGGGCGTAACCATTGCCCCGGCCGGAACCGTGAACATGGCAGCCTCAGTGGTCGGCTCGATGACCGATCGACGCCTCGGCATCGCCGTCGCCGGCTTCATCGCCGTCTTCCTCGGTCTCCTCGTCGTCTATCGCAACTGGCGTCGCGCCATCACGCCCGTCGTGCCGATCGTGCTTGTCACAGGCTGGTCTTCCGGCGTGATGTGGCTTTTGGGCATGGAACTCAATCCACTCACTGCGGTGATGAGTGCCCTTATCGTCGGCATTGGGACCGAGTTTGCCGTGCTGCTCCTGGAGCGCTTCTGGGAGGAGCTCGGTCGCGGCACGGAGCCCCGGGCGGCGATGGACCGTGCGGTCTCGCGCATCGGGCGGGCGATCGCGGCGAGCGGCCTGACGGTCATGGCCGGGTTCGGCGCGCTGCTCGCTTCCTCATTCCCGGCGATGCGGGAGTTCGGCGCGGTCACGGTGATCGACGTGCTCCTGGCGCTGGTCGCCACGATCCTGGTCGTACCGCCACTGGCCCTGTTCCTGGTACGGCGGGGGCCTGTCGTGGTCCTGCCGGCTGCCAGCCCGGCCTCGGCCGCGGTGTAGAAGGGCTGCTCGAGGCAGCCCAGGCGCCGGTGGCCGAGCCTCCTCCCGGTCACCGGCGCTCCTCCTGTTCAGTTGACGACGCGAGCGAACCTGCTCCGCAATGTCGCCCGGGATTGGAGCGGCACCCCATCCGCTCCACCATCCTTTCTGGCACGTGCACCGCCGCTTGACGGCTTAGTGCCGGCCGTCCATCGTGCCGGCGGGACGCATCCTTTCGCCGCTCAAGGAGTCCGCGATGCTGTGGGCTCTCGGTACGCCCGCTCTCGAGCTCGTCTTCCGAGCGTCGGTCATCTACGTCGCATTCTTCGTGGCGCTCCGGCTGTTCGGCAAGCGCGAGATCGGGCAGTTCACCCTCTTCGACCTCGCCCTGGTGCTGCTCGCGGCCAATGCGCTCCAGCCGGCGATGACGGGCCCCGATTCTTCGCTCACCGGTGGCTTGATCCTGGTCGTGACGCTGTTCGTCATCGACCGCGGCGTAGCCATCGTCCGCGTTCGCGTGCCGGTCGTCAGGCGACTGCTCGATTTCCAGCCGACCGTCGTGGGCCGTGACGGATCCTGGATCCTTCGCGAACTGGTCCGGCAGGGTTTGGACCTGGTGGACGTCGAAGAGGCCCTTCGAGAGCACGGACTCGAGACCGTGAAGCAGATGAAGCTCGCGACGCTGGAGGCCGACGGCTCAATAAGCATCGTCGCGGCCGACGACGGCGAGAGCTCCACCACCTCGCGACGACGGCGGAGATACCGGCGGCGATCGATCTGACGGAGGTGCCCAGGGCGCTCGCGATCGCCGAGGCCTACTTGCCGGCGCCCGCGATCAAGCCCAGCCGCCGCAGCTCTTCGAGGAGAGCCCGCCCGTCGATCGGCTTGACCAGGAAGTAGTCGCACTGGCCGCGGATGGCTTCCAGGACGTTGTCGCGATCGGAATGGGCGGTCGTCATGATCACTTTGGTCCGCTTCTCGGGGTCTATCCCCGCCCGGTCCTCCAGCAGCCGGATCTTCTTGAGAGCCTCATGACCGTCCATCTCCGGCATCATGATGTCGAGGCAGATCAGGTCGAAGGGCTCGGATGCCTGCAGCGAATCGCTGAACGCCTGCACCGCCTCGGCCCCATTCATGGCCACCTGCGGGGGCCCGAAGCGCTTGAGCAGCTCGCGCAGCACGACCCGGCTGGTCAGCTCGTCCTCGACTATCAGCGTCTTCATGACATCGCCCCCGGTTGACTCCCCTCATATCCGCGCATATCGATCATGGCCTCGCGAAGCAGCGCGTACTGCGATTCGAGGTCCGGCATTCGAGCCTTGATGGCCGTCAGATCGCCGGCCTGGCCTGCCTTCTCCGCCTCGACGGCAACCGCGCGCAACGCCTCGGCGCCAACGTTCGCCGACGCGCCCTTGATCGAATGAGCCTGTCGGCGAGCACCGGCGGCGTCGCCGGCGATCAGACAGCGTTTGAGCGTCTCGATCTCGTTGGGCATCTCCTCGAGGAAGCCCCGCACGACGGCGCCGGCGAGGTCCTCGTCGTCCATCAGGCGGGCCATCATGCCGGCCCGATCGAACACCGGGGGCGAATCAGGCGGAGACGGGCGCGACTCGGGCGGCGCCGCATCGCGCTCGGCCGGGGCCGGCCGTTCGGATCCGCCGGCGCCCCGGGGCAACCACCGCTCCAGGGCCAGGGCGAGCGCCCGCGGCGAAACCGGCTTGGTGACGTAGTCGTTCATGCCCGCGTCGAGGCATTTGCGTTCGTCGCCCTGCAGAGCGTGAGCCGTCATGGCCACGATCGGCACAGCGTGGTCCAGGACCGCGGAGCGCGGGTCGCGAATCCGGCGAGTGGCCTCCAGGCCGTCGATCTCGGGCATCTGGACGTCCATCAGGACCAGGTCGTATTGCTTTGCCTCCAGGGCTCGAAGCGCCTCCGCGCCGTTGACGACGGCATCGGCGGTCAGCCCGAGCTTGCCCAGGATGCCCTGCGCCACGGCCCGGTTGGTGGCGTTGTCCTCGGCGAGGAGGATCCGCATGGCGGCCAGACGGCCGGGCTCCATCGAGAGCGGCGACGCCTTCCGCGAGGCGAAAGCCGCGGGCCTGCTCGCCCGCGACCCGGCTATAACTGTCGCGAGGCAATCGAACAGATCGGATTGCCGGACGGGCTTTCCGAGCGAAGCCTCGAGCCCCAGATCGGGGGCCCGGAGCAGGTCGCCGTGGTTCCCGAGCGACGTCATCAGAACCAGTCGGATCGATGCCAGCGACTCGTCCGCCTTCACGATCCGGGCCAGCTCCGCGCCGTCCATGCCCGGCATCTGCATGTCCAGGATCGCGACGCCGAACGGTTCGCCGGCATCGCGGGCGGCCCGCAGAGTTCGCAAAGCCGCGGGGCCGTCCGCGGCCTCGTCGGCGACGATGCCCCAGGCTTCCAGCTGGACCCGGAGCACCTCCCGGTTCGTGGCGTTGTCGTCCACGATCAGGACTCGGACCCCTTCGACGTCGGCCGGCAGCGAGACGGAGGCCTCGCGGGCCTCCTGCTTTCCGAACCGGGCGGTGAACCAGAATTCCGAGCCGGCGCCTTCGTCGCTGACCAGCCCGATCTCGCCGCCCATCAGCTCCGCGAGCTGCTTGGAGATCGCCAGGCCGAGGCCGGTTCCGCCGTAGTTCCGGGTCGTGGACGAGTCGGCCTGGGTGAACTTGTGGAAGAGCATGTGCTGCTTGGCGCGGGGAATGCCGATACCCGTGTCCGTGACGGAGAAGCGAAGCGTTACCTCGTTGTCGCTCTCCGAGAGCAGCGACGTCCGCACCGAGACCTCGCCCTCGTGGGTGAACTTGACGGCGTTGCCAGCGAGGTTGAGGAGGATCTGGCGGAGACGGCCGGGATCCCCGCGAAGGTTGCCCGGCACGTCGGGGTCGGCCGAGCACACGAATTCGAGGCCCGCCTCCTGGGCCCGCACGGCCAGGACTGAGACGAAGTCGTCGAGCAGGCCGCGGAGGTCGAACTCGACAGATTCGAGCTCGAGCTTGCCGGCTTCGATCTTGGAGAAATCCAGGATGTCGTTGATCAGGGCGAGCAGCGCGTCCGCGGAGGTTCGGACCGCCTCGGCATAGCGCCGCTGCGACGCGTCGAGCGGCGTGTCGAGCAGCAGGTGGGTCATGCCGATTACGCCGTTCATAGGCGTCCGGATCTCGTGGCTCATGTTGGCCAGGAAGTCGCTTTTGGCCTTGTTCGCCGAATCCGCGGCGGACGCGAGCTCGATCGCCCGGCTCATCGCCGAGGCGAGCTGGAAATTGCTCTCGCGCATGGCGCGTTCGGATTCCTTCTGGCTCGTGACGTCCCAGCTCGTGCCGGTGACGTGGAGCGGAACGCCCAGGGCGCTTCGCCCGACCACCGCCAGCGCCCGCAGGTAGTGGATCGTGCCGTCGGGCCAGACGACCCGGAACGTCGTGTCGAAGTCTTCCTCGCCCGCGATCGCCGCCAGCATCTCCTCGTCGATCCTGGCGCGGTCGTCGGCGTGGATGGCCGCCAGCCAGGCGGCGTGGCTGCCGTCGAACTGCCCTTCTCCGGACCCGGCGGTCAGGCCGTAGAGGCGGAGCATCTGGTCGTCCCAGCGAAACGACATCGCGGCCGGGTCGTATTCCCAGATGCCGATGCTGCCGGCTTTGACCGCGAGGGTGAGCCGATCGGTGGCCCGCCGGAGCTCCTTCTCCGTCCGGCGTGCGAGAGCCATGGCGACGTCGGTCCGGGCCATCACGAAGACGGCGATGAGCACCCAGGCGACGAGCGATATGGGCGTGCTGTCGAGCATCTGGTTCGCCGCGAGCAGTGCCAGGCTCAACGGCGGCAGGATCAGCGCGCCGGTCATGATCACGCGGCGCGCGTTCTCGGTTCGCCTCCAGTCGGGTTCGACGTTGCGGGGATCGACGGTGGCGGACGGGAGTACCGACGCGGTCGCCCACAGCACCATAGAAGCCAGCCAGAGCGCGTCGAGCGGCGACGGATCGAGGGTCAGATCCGTGAGGCTGATCCCGAGGTTCAGGAGATCCGCCATGATGACGGCCACGACCCCGGCGAGCAGCAGCCCGAGCCACGCCGATCTCAGATCGCCGACGAGGAGCGAGCGCATGGCCACCGCCGCGAGGGCGACATCCGCGACGGTGTAGCTCAGCATCAAGACAAGGTCGAGAGCGGGGCCGTCGTAGCCCCGGAGCGAGGGCAGGACCAGGAACTCGAGAACCATCATCAGGGCGGAGGTCGTCACGATGAGGGTGTCGAGAAGACTCGCCCGGTCCGGTCTGGCCCGGACCAGCACGAGCACGCCGGCGATCAGGAGCGGGTACTCGGCCAGGTAGAAGATGTCGGCCGGGGACGTCTCGGGCGCGGCGCCCGCCACGAGGTCGAGCCAGTACCAGATGAGGTCGCCCACCGCGACTGCGAGCATGCCCGAACCGAAGAGGATCCAGCCGGCGGCCCTTGGAGGCCGCGTCAGCAGCACGCTCGAGAAGACGATCGCGACGGCGGCGAACTCGATGCCGAGATAGCTGAGCGCCTGCCCCGCGGGGCCCAGGAACGGCAGGAAGTGGATCGCGACGAGAGCCATTCCGATCACGAAGACCGCAGGGCCCAGACGGCCCCGCATCCGCGAATGGGTAGCTGTGGCCGGCGGCCGGACCGGTGCGCGGACCGAAGCAATGGATTGGGTCATCGCCGGCACCGCGCCGTCGCGACTGCCTTCAACACCCGGGCCGCGCGACGCGAACCGGCTCGCGGCCCCGGAACGGATCGACGCCGCGGAGCGGATCGACGCTGACCCGTCGCGGCGCACGGACAGCACTGCCCCAGCCACGTTGAACCCATCCCGCTAGGTGTCGGCTGACAGGCGTCCGCACCAAACGGTTCTCAGGTTGTGGTTTGGGTGCGAACGCCGAACAGGCGGCCCAGGCGGGCCGCCGGTTCGGATGCTCTGCGTAGCTCCGGCCCGGCGGGAGTGTCCGCGCCGGGCGAGGTCGGGGCTAGTTGGTCGGATGGGTAACGCTGCTCGCGTACATGTTGGTGGACAGGCCGTTGATCGTCAGGGTGCCGGCCTTGAAGATGCCCCAGTACTCGTTGGCGACGTGGTTGTGGGCAACCATGACCGTCACCGGCACCACCGCGCTGAAGATCGCGATGCCGGTCGGATGGCCGCTGCCGGAATCGGGGTCGATCCCGTTGCCGGAGACCCAGTTGCCGACGATTGAATTGCCGGAGACGTTCTGGCCGGGCGCGTGGGCGTGGATGCCGATCCCTGCCTGGCCGTTGTTCTTCAGGACGTTGAAGCTGACGGTGTTGTCGTAGGACGCCGTCCCGGGGAACGGGGCGAACATGCCGACGCCCGCACCGCCGTTGCCGATCGACCAGTTGTGGGTTACCAGGTTGTCGTAGACACCGCCCTTGGTCGGATCGGAGACGGCCATCGCGTTGTGCGACGGAAGCGTGATGCCGCAATCCTCGGCGTTATTCCTGGACACGTTCCAGGCGATGGTGTTGTGGGCGCTCGGCCCGATCTCGTCGGTGATGAGAATTCCGCCGACGTTGTTCTCCACCAGGTTGCCGATGATGTGCGACCAGGTAACGCCGACGAGATGCAGACCTTCACCGCAGTCGCCGGGGATATTGCCCTGGGCCTGGCACTCCATCGTCAGAGTGGTATTGAAGCCGGCGTCGTCATGCTTGATGACGTTGTGCATGATCGTCACTTTGGAGGTGCCGGCGACGAGGATCCCTTCGCCGAGAGCGTTCTCGACGGTGAAGCCGGACACCTTGCTCCCCGCGGCGTCGGGGCCGAAGACGAGGAGCCCGTAGCCCACGATGCCCATGCCCGCGAGCGGCTGGATTCCGCCCTTCTGGCCGGTGGCGTCGATGACGGCGCTCTCACCCACCAGGTTCACCTTCCTGGTGATCGAGACCTGCTCGGCGTACGTTCCTTCGTCGACCTTGATCGTGGCTCCGACGCCGGCCATCGAGATGGCGTGGCCGATCGTCAGGCAGGGCATGCTCATCGAGCACGGATTCGTGTCGCTGGCATTCTCCTTCGAGACGTAGAGAGTGGTTGGCATCGCAGCATTTGCGGTTCCCGCGAACAGCGCCAGTGACATTGCCGATGCGAGGCCGATGGCCGCAGCTCGAGTGAGCCGGCGTTGCGAAACCATAGACATGGACCTACCTCCCAGGCAGTCACGCCGCGTTCCGGGCACACCGCCGCGGCGCACAAGTGGATCGACCCGCTGAGGGGCTCGCGGCCCTCGGGCCGAGTGGAAAGGGATCCTCGGCCTTGCCCGGCCGAGGAGCGACAGGCTCGCGGCCATGTGGCGGTCCCGGCATGCATCCGAAAGGCACGCCCCCAGGAACTCGCACAGCCCCGGCCGCGCAGGGCGAACGGCTAGCACGAGCGCTCTCCCAGATGAGGCTTCCCGTGCGCGGGCGAGCTTGGCTGAGGTGGTGCCGCCGGGTAGCCGCCGTTGCGGGACACGAGCCGGTTGTTGCGCTAACCGGCGTCGCCATACCCGAACGGTGAGTCTGCGGGCGAGATCACCATTCGATCGGGCAGGTATGATCGGCCCCGGCCTCGCCCTGCGTCTGACCGGCCGCCGTCTCGCGGAGGATCGACGTTCTTCGTTGGCCGTCGCGCTCTCAGTGCCCGAACTCGGAGCTGCCTTGACGCTCTCTCGCTACCGGCCCAGGGTCGTCGTCCTCGGGGATCTCGTCGTGGACGTGGTGCTTGCGCCCGCCTCCGAGATGGAGGCCGGAACCGACGTTCCGGGCAGGGTGATGCTGCGCCAGGGCGGTTCGGCGACGACGACCGCGCGCTGGCTCGGCCGGGGCGGAGCGGCCGTGTCGCTCGTGGCGGCCGTCGGCCGGGACGCGGCCGGCAGAGCCCTGGTCAGGACGGTCCAGGGAGACGGCGTGCGGGCCCGCGTAGTGCGAGTGGCAGGGGTTCCAACCGGACGCGTCGGCGTGTTCGTGGCCCCGAACGGGGAGCGCTCGTTCGTCCAGGACCGCGGCGCCGCTCTGCGGCTGGCGCCCGATCATCTACGCGTGGAGTGGTTCGCCGGCGCGGAGCTTGTCCACCTGCCCGCCTACTCGCTTCTGGATCACCCCCTCGGCGACGCCGGACTCCGAGCCGCCGAGCTGGGTCACGCGGCGGGGGCGCTGGTATCCGTGGACCTGGCCTCGAGCCGGCCTCTCCTGGCGCTCGGCCGAGAGGCCGCTCTGCAAACGATCGCCGCCACGCGTCCGGACTTGCTCTTCGCCGCCGGCTCGGAGGCGGAAGCGCTGGTCCCCGGCGAGGACGCGCTCCTGGACATCGCCCCGATTGCGGTCGTGAAGCGAGGAGCCAGAGGCGCCGCCGTGCTGTACCGGGACGCTGAGAGGATCGTGCGCGTGGAGGTTGCGGCGGTGGGGCTGGCGGCTACGGACACGACCGGCGCCGGCGATGCCTTCGACGCGGGCTTCATCCTTGGCTGGTTGCGAGCGCGGCACGAGGGGCGGTCGAACGCGACGGCCCTCCGGCGAGCGGCGGCCCTCGCCAACCGCCTGGCGGCCCGCCATCTGGTCGCGCCGAAACGGGAGCTGCGGCTCGACTGACGGCGAGGACGGCGACCGCGCGGAGATCCCGAGACCGGCTGCCCGCGCCCGAGCGAGCCGGCCGAGGCCGGACTCCGCCGGCCGAGCAGGTGCCCGGACGGGCCGAACCGGTGCCCGGACGGGCTGAGCCGCCGGCTGCCTGTACCATCAATGCCATGCAGACGAAGCTCGATCCCTCCGGCGCGGGTGTGCGCGGCCGGCTCGCCGTCGCGACGGAGGTCTCGGACGCTCTCGCCGCGGGACGCCCGGTGGTTGCTCTCGAGTCCACGCTCATCAGCCACGGCCTGCCCTACCCGCAGAACGTGGAGGTGGCGCAAGCCGCCGAAGCGGCGGTCCGTGAGAGCGGCGCCGTCCCCGCCACTGTGGCGATTCGCCAGGGCAGGATTCTCGTTGGTCTCAGCGAGGAGCAGCTGACCACTCTCGCCACGGTGGGCGGCGTGATGAAGGCCTCGCGCCCGAGCCTCTCGCTCGCGCTGGCCGGCGATGGCTGGGCCGCCACGACCGTCTCGGCGACGATGATCGCGGCCGCGGCGGCGGGCATCCGCGTCTTCGCCACGGGCGGAATTGGCGGCGTCCATCGCGGCGCCACCGGGCCGCACGGAACGTTCGACGTCTCATCGGATCTCGAGGAGCTCGCCCGAACCCCGGTCGCGGTCATCTGCGCGGGGCCCAAGGCAATCCTGGACGTTCCCGCCACGCTGGAGTACCTCGAGACGCGCGGCGTCCCCGTCGTGGCGATCGGCACGGACCAGATCCCCGGCTTCTGGTCGCGCGAGAGCGGCCTGGCCGCTCCCGCCACCGTCCCGGACGTTGCGGCCGCAGCCCGGCTCGTCGCCACTCACACGGAGCTGGGCCTTGGCTCGGGGATTCTGTTCTGCGTGCCCGTTCCAGAGGCGGATGCCTATCCCCTGGCCGATGCCCGAGCGGCTGTGGAGCGGGCAATCCTCGACGCCGACGCGGCGGGGATCCAGGGCCCGGCGCTGACGCCCTGGCTCCTCGCCAGAATCGCCGAAATCACGGCAGGCGCATCAGTTCGGGCCAACGTGGCCTTGATCGTCAACAACGCCCGCGTCGCCGGCCAGATCGCGGCCACGCTCGCCGCTCGGTAGTCGAAGCCTTCCCAAACCGGAACCGCGAAGGCGCGCGCCGCGACCTCGGCTGCATCGGTGCTAGAACCTCCGCTCGAGGGCATGGAGGATTCGCAGGCCATGCATCGCCGGAACTCACCAGGCATGAACGAGCCGCCCCGCCGTGAGTCTGGCGACGCCGACACCGACCAGCGGATCGAGGGCGGGCGGCTGGTCCCGCCGATTGTGTCGGTCGCGCTGGTAATTGCCGTGCTCGCCGGCGTCGCCGGTATCGGCCTGGGCTACCGGCTCGGGCAGCAATCCGTTACGCCCGCGCCCGCTCCGACGGCATCGGTGGTCATCGTGACCGCCGCTCCCACCGGATCGCCGCCGGACCTCCAGCCCGCCGCCGTCAGCGACCGGCTCCAGAACGCATCTCAGGCCTCCGCGCCCAACTCCTGGGCGATCTGCGGGCTCGGCAGCTCGGTCGCCTGCCACATACTCGTCCCCAACGTCGATCGAGGCCTCGCCTTTCATCAGACCCTCGCCTTCACCGCCGGCGACCTGGCGGAGCTGGACCAGCCGGTCGTGGGCCCCGGCCACCTGATCCTGGCGGCGCCGCTCGGATCGGGTACCCCGGGCGGCAGCCTGGTCACGCTCGGGCAGACCGGCGGCCAGGTCCGGAGCGATACGCTGACCGCGATCGAACCGGGAAACTCGGGAGCCGACTTCTTCGATCTGGGCGAACTGCGCGACGGCGCCTACGCGATCCTGATCAGCTTCGCGCCAGACGGGGATGCCGCGGGGCCGTCGGCCGGGCTCGACAGCTACCTGGCCTTCTTCGTCGTGGCCGGCTGACCGGCCGCCCGGCAGATGGCAGACGATCGGCCGGCCGATGACCACGCGGTACTGGGGGCGCGCTACCCTTAACCGTCCCGCGTCCTTCCGTACCCGTGAGGCTCGGCCGCCACGCCGTCACGCCGTCACGCCCCGGGACCGCTAGAGGTGGAAGTGGCCAGATCGAGCTCGCGTCGGGAATCCTTGCGCGCCGAGGCGCTGCCACTGCTCGGTCTCGCCGGCGCCGTGGTGCTGTGGGGCACGAGCTTCGTGGCGACCAAGGCCGCCCTGACCGGTTTCGGGCCGCTGGTCGTGGTCGGCATGAGGATGCTGCTGGCCTCGGCCATGATGACGGTCCTCTGGCCCAGATTGCCCGCACCCCGGCGCCGAGGCGGCGACTGGAAGGCGCTCCTCGTCCTCGCGGCCATGTGGCCGTGCGTCTATTTCGTCCTGGAAGGCAACGCGCTGCAGCTCACCACGGCGTCGCAGGCAGGCACCATATCCGCCCTCGTTCCGCTGCTCGTCGCGGTCGGGGCGCGCATCTTCCTGACCGAGCACCTGGCCCGCCAGGCGGTCTTCGGCCTGATCATCTCGATGGTCGGCGTCTTTGCCCTATCGATCGGGGGTCCGGCCGAGAGCGCCGCCCCGAATCCGGCGCTCGGAAACGCACTCGAAGTGCTCGCGATGGCCAGCTACGCCGTATCGACCCTCACCCTCAAGAGCCTCGTCGGGCGCTACAACTCCTGGCTGCTCACGGGGCTGCAATGCCTCGCGGGTGCCATCGCTTTCCTGCCGGCCTTGCTGCTCATGCCGATCCACGACTGGCAGTCGGCTCCGCCGGAGGCATGGGCGGGCGTGCTCTACCTGGGTCTGCTCGTCACGCTCCTCCCCTCGGGGCTCTACAACGTGGCGGTCAGCCGGATGCCCGCCGGCCGAGCGGCCCTGGCGATCAACGCCGTGCCCGTCGTCGCGTTGATCTCGGGCTGGGCGATCCAGGGCGACTCGCTATCGCCGCTGCAGGGTGCCGCCTGCGTCGCGATCCTGGGCGGAGTCCTGCTCGGCCAGCTCCGCGGGACGGGAGAGTCGCCCGCGTCGAGCCCGGCGGGCGAGCCGGAACGGCAAGTAGACCCTCAGGCGGCGACGCCGCGGCGGGCAAGCGCCTCGGACCAGTAGCCGACCGAAGCCTCCAGATCGTCGAGCACCGACGCGTCGTCCTGCTCGAACGGCGGGATGATCTCCAGGATCAGGGGCATGGCCTCTACGCCGCTCTCGCCGAGCGCGTCGATCACGCGGTCGGCGTCGATCCGGCCAAGCCGGTTCGCCTCGGCCGTGAACGGCCAGTGGTGGTCGCCCGACGCATCCGACTGCTGGAGCTGGACTTCGAAAGCGGCATTGCCGAGCTCGCGCAACCAGGCGTACGGGTCCCGGTCGGCACCGGTGGTCCCGGGCACGCACATATGCCCGACGTCCAGAGCGAGGCGGACGGCCGAGTGGCCGTCGTCGGCGTCGACCATCAGGTCACGGATCATTGCCATCGTCGAGGGTTCGCGGGCCGCGGCGAGGTTCTCGACCAGGATCGCTTCCTGGCCCAGGCCCGGGCCTGCCGCCGCGATCTCTCGGAGCGTCGCGCGGAGCTGCGCCCAGCGCTCGGCTCGGGCGGTGGCGTCGGTCCAGTCGGCAACGGAGAAAGCACCGACGTGCCCGCCGATGGCCCGCGCGCCGACCCGGCCGCTGAACGTCGCGGCTCGTATGAAGAAAGCGCGAGCCGCATCTCGGGCTTCCGGGTCCGGGGCGAGGAGCAGATTCGACGAGTAGGCGGCCAGGCCGGTGAAGACCGACTGCACGGTCAGCCCGAGCTCTCCGGTAGTTCGCGAGAGCTCTTCGGCCGATGGACGGTCGAGGTCGACCAGATCGAGAGAGTGCTCCACGAGCCGGAGCCCGAGCCGGTCGCGGACGATGGTGCCCCAGTCTCCCGGGCGGGGCCAGCGCTTGACGGCGAAGCAGGTGTTGATCCCGAGCTCGAGTCTCACTTCCCGTCTCCGTTCTGCGACGATCCGGCCGAGGGCCGGCGGACGACGTCCGAGAGGGCCAGCGCGGCGTAGTTGCGATAGGCCTCGTCGTACTGCTCGCGGAGCCGGCCGTTGGGCTCGATCGGAGGGTCCGGCCTCACGCACCGCGCAATGGCGTCGGCGACGTCCGAGTAGACGCCGACACCGAGCCCCGCCAGCATTGCGACGCCGGTGGTCGCGGCATCTCCCGGGATCGTGCGCACGGGCAGTCCCGTGACGTCGGCTTTGATCCTGTTCCACGTCCCCAGGCGGCTGTCGCCGCCCGAGACCCGCAGCTCGGTTACCCGCGCGCCGGCGTCGCGAAGCAGCTCGAGCTGGGACCGGATGGCGAAGCTCGTGCCTTCGAGGATCGCGCGGGCCAGCACGGCCCGGCCGTGGCGCGACGAAAGCCCGGTGAACGCCGCTCGCAGGTCCGCGTCCGTCCGCTCGCCGTCGCCCAGTACCGGCAGAGCCAGGACCCCGTCGGCGCCCGGAGGAACGGCCGCCGCTTCCGCGTCCAGGGTCACGTAGTCCGCGCCGCCGGCGCGCCCGCCCCTGCGGCCGTAGAGCAGGTCGCTAAGCCAGCCGACGGCCGCGCCCGTCGTGTTGATGCCCGTCTCCGTTGTGAATGGACCTGGGATGACGTGGGGATAGTGGGTGATGAGGTTCTCGGCCAGCGGCTCGGGAACGACGGCGTTGAGGCACGTCGACGAGCCCGCCATCTCGCTGACCGGCCCTGGGGCCACGACGCCGGCGCCGAGCGCGCAGGCCTGGGAGTCTGCCCCGCCGAGGACCACGGGCACGGGGCCGGGCAGGCCCAGGCGCCGGACCAGGGACGGGCGGAGCTCGCCAACGACCGCGCTCGATGGCAGCAGGGCCGGCAGCGAGGCCGGGTCGAGGTCCAGGTCGCGGAGCATTTCCGCGGACCAATGACCGGCCCGGAGGTCGTAGAGAAGGGTCGCGGCGGCGTGAGTTCCGTCCGTCGCCGCCTCGCCGGTCAACGCCAGAGCGGCCACGTCGCGCGGTTGCAGGAAGAGCGGGTTCCGGGCCCACATCTCCGGCCGGTGGCGGCGCAGCCACATCAGCTTTGGGGCGACGTGGAATGCCGCGGGCAGGTGACCCGTCAGCTCGTGGATCGGCCCATCGCCGAAGCGTTCCCGTATCTGCGCCGCTTCCAGAGTGGCGCGGTTGTCGCGGTACATTAGTCCCGGGCCTAGCGGCTCGCCGTTCCGATCCACGGGAACGACGGACGGGCACTGGCCCGTCAGGCCGATCGCG
Source organism: Chloroflexota bacterium (assembly GCA_027364875.1). Lineage (GTDB taxonomy): Bacteria > Chloroflexota > Limnocylindria > Limnocylindrales > CSP1-4 > Fen-1039. The sequence continues at coordinate 27,486 of DAHXON010000003.1, read as the reverse complement.
AGGATCGGTGGCGCCGCGTGCGCAGAATCGGCCGCTGCCCCTAGCCGCCGGACCACCTCGCCGAGCGCCGCCAGGGCGGCCGATCGCCACAGCCGGGCGTCCTGCTCGGCCCAACCAGGTTGCGGGCTCGATATCGGATACGAACGCCTCGCCTCCAGCAGCCGCCGGCCTTCCAGATCGAACGCGACGGCTCGCGCACCGGAGGTCCCGACGTCGACGGCGAGTATCACCTCGCCCGGATAGCGGCTCGCGGCGGCGGAACCGGAAGACGCGGCCGCAGCGGCGGCTCGGTACGGAGTCCTCGCCGCAATGCCGCCCATCTCAGCCTCTCACCAGCTGGTGGGCCGACACCTTGTCCTTCTCCAGAGTGATGAGGGCCCCGTTGAGAGTCCCGGTCGAGTAGTCGCTGCCCGGGTTGATGGCGATGGTCCGGCCGACTCGCCGTATCCCCGAAGACTCGTGGATGTGGCCGTGGAGGCCGAGCAGAGGCTGGCGCTCGGTCAGGAACTCGCAGACGCCGGTGCTGCCGGCCGGGGCCATCTTGACCTGGCCCAGGACCTGCTGGACCTTGAAGTCCGGGCCCAGCACCGGGGCGTCGTCCAGCTGAGTGTCGTACGGCGGCACGTGGGCGTTGACAACCGCCCGTTCCGGATGAGCCAGGCCGAGGGCCATCTTCTCGAGCGAGGCCTTGAGCGCCGGCTCGTCCTGCTCGCGGTAGCTGTTCCACGGGGTCCGGTTGGAGAACCCCCAGCTGATCATCTCGTGGTCGTCGTCGAGGAACACGATCTTGCCTTCGTCGTGCTCGCCCCACGGCGCCGAGTCGAGGACCCGGGCCAGCTCCGGCGGGTCGTCGTTGCCGAGCATGAACAGCAGCCGCTTGCCCTGCGGCCGGAGCCTCTCGTCGGCGAGAGTCAGCCAGGAAGAGAGTCGGTCGCGCATCAGCTCGAGGAATAGATCGTCGAGGGTGCCCGCGTCCTTGCGCGCTTCGAGCTCGCCCGGCTCGGCGCGGTACGGGTAGTAGCCATGGTCCCCGATCAGCTTCTCCAGAGCCTCGAGCTCCGGTCCGTCTTCGACCTCGTAATCCGCGCCGATGAAGTTGCAGTGGAACTTCCCACCGGGGACGCGAACGATCGACTGGATCGCCTTGCCGGCGACGTCGCCGCCGAGGATCATCACGTCGGCGCCGTAGACCGGGCCTGCGTTGAGGAACTTGCGGAAACACTTGCTCGAGCCGTGGACGTCGGTGGCGAAGTAGATGCGCGTCTTGCGGGCCATCGAAGCCTCAGGATGCGGAGGCGCCGCGGACGGCGCGGACGGCGTCCATCAGCTCGCGGACCCGGGCCGGATCGACGGGATTCCAGGTGATGCCCTCGTACTTGAGGCTCGTGCCCACTATCGCGCCGTCGGCCACCTTCATGATCTCGGCGATGCGGTCCGCCCGAACTCCTGTGTTGGCGATGATGGGCGTCTCGGGGGCTGCCTCCTTGGCCGCGATGAGGTCGCCCATCGCCATCGGACTTCCTGCCGCCCAGCCGCTTATCAGGATCGCGTCCATGCCAAGGAACGCGGCGCCGCGAGCGCGGTCCGCCACGGTCCGCGTTCCGAGCGGGCTGCTGAACTCCGGCGAAATGTTGTCGAAGAGGGCCACGTCCGCCGCGCCGATGGCGTTCCGGTAGGCCGAAATATCGCCGATATTCGGGGCGATCATTCCCAGATCCGACTCGTACACGCCCGTGAGCACTTCACGGATGAAGCGCGCCCCGGTGGCCCGCGCCACGGCAAGGCTGGCCATCGCATCCCAGAGTAGGTTGACGCCGAAGGGGACGCTGAGTTCGCGGCGCAGCCGCCCCACGGTGGCCGCCATCGCGGCCGCGACCTCCGGTCCGACCTTGAGCTGGTAGGGATAGTCCTTCTCGTTGCAGAAGAGAACGCCATCCACGCCCGCGGCCTGGAGTATCTCGAGGTCCCGCGCGACGGGCACGAGGATCGCATCGGGCCCGCCCGCGACGTCGTGGAGCGGCCGCCCCGGCAGCCCGGGAAGATGCAGCATTGCCACCACCGGCTTGGACACTCCGAAGATGCGGTCTAGGCCCTTCGCGCTCATGCCGTTCATGCCTCCGGGTTACAGGTTTTCCGCGTCCCCTTCCGAGGCCCTGCGACTGGCAGTGGACGCAATCACTACCTCGACGCCGAGCTCGCGCAATCGGGCGAGATCCTCTTCGGGCGCGGTGGGATCGGTGACCAGGGTGTGGATGGTCGAAGCCGGCGCGACGACCGCCGCCGCCACGGCCCCGAGCTTGGAGCCGTCGGCGATGACCATGAGCCGCTCGCTCCGCTCGATGGCGATGCGATGGATCTCCGCCTCTTCGTCGTTGAAGTCCGTGAGGCCCCAGCGGGCCGAAAGCCCGGCAGTGCCGAGCACGGCCAGATCGAATCGATAGCGCTCCAGAGTGGCCCGGGCAGCCGGCCCGATGCAGCTCAGCTCGTCCCGGCGAACGGTGCCTCCAAGGACCACGGCTCGCGCCGGCCGGGTGCCGAGCAGGCTCGCGATCGGCAGCGAGCCGGTCACGACCGTCAGCTCCGGCAGAGCGGGCAGGAACCTGGCGAATTGCTCCGCCGTGGTGCCGATGCCCAGGTACAGGAGCCGAGCCGTGCCGATCAGGTCCGTGGCCGCCAGGGCGATCATCCGCTTCTGCGGCGCCATCGAGAGGGCCCGCGCGTTGAACGCCACGTCGAGAGACCGGGTCAGGTGGGCCGTCGCTCCGCCGTAAGTGCGGCGCAGGAATCCGTCGCGCTCCAACCGGGCGATGTCTCGCCGGATCGTCATCTCCGAGCAGCCGAAGTCGCGAGCCAGGTCGCCGACCTGGATCGACATTCCCTCGGCCACACGCTCGAGGATCTTGACGCGGCGATCGGCGGCTAACGGCATCGGGCAGGCTCCCTCGCTTCGATTCGACAGAGCTCTCGCAGGTTACCGGGCTGGCAACGGGTCACATAGTCGCACATTTTCGATGATGCTATCTCACACGAGTGATTGACGCCAGTTGTGCGATTGTGTTTGACTAGTACCAGGCCGACGTGGACTGTCAGGCGGCGGACCCCGCGGTGAGGCCCGGCCACGCCCACGTTCGACCCGCAGACGGCCCCGCGTCTGAGGCCGCCACGGAGGTGACGAGTGGCAGGAGGAAGCCGACTCTTCGTACGCCAGAGCACTGGTCTAGTCCGGGAGGCCAGCGCACTCGACGCGACGATATTCAACGCCGTGTTCTCCGCGCCGGTCGGCGCCACGCTTGCGTGGGGAGTGTTCTTCGCCCTGACGGCTTTCCCGGGCTCCGACTTGGTCTGGGCGGTGATCATCTCGTTCATCATCAACATCCCGGTCCTGTTGATGATGTCCCTGCTCGCGTCGAGCATGCCCCGCACCGGCGGCGACTACGTCTGGGTCAGCCGTCTGCTGTCCCCGCCCCTGGCCCTGGTGTCCAACTTTGGAGCGGCGCTGTCCGCCACGATCGGCGCCACATTCTGGGCCCGCTACTTCCCCGTCTTCGCCCTGGGACCCATCCTCGCGACACTGGGCGTGACCTTCAACAACACGACGCTCATCGATTGGGGGAATAGCTTCCAGAAGGACACCCACTGGATCTTCGCGGGCGCGATGCTGATGGTGGTCCTGATGGGCGTGATCCTGGTCCTCGGACTTCGGACCACGTTCCGCTGGCAGAACGCCTTCTGGATCATCGCCTCGACGGGCACGTTCCTCGCGTTCCTCGTGCTCGTGTTCGGGAACCACACGGACTTCATCAACAACTTCAACAGCGTCAGCGCCACCTACAACAGCCCGGACGCGGCCACGCTGATCAAGAACGCCGGGGTGACACCCGGTTCCGGTGCCGACGTCGGCAACTGGAACGCCACGCTGCCGTCCGTGTTCGTGATCATGACCTTCATGATGTGGAACTGGTGGTCGGTCTACCTCTCCGGTGAGCTCAAGACTGCTGCAAACCGGGCCCGCCAGCTGACCATCATGTTCGGCGCGCTTGCCTGGGACGTGATCTTCATCGTGGTCGGCGTCATCCTCCTGTACCGGATCACCGGCTACGACTTCATGGTCGCCGTCAACTCGGCCGCGTCCGGATACGCCATCCCGACCGGTCCCTGGTATCACTTCCTGTCCGGCCTCGTCTTCAACATCCCCATCCTGACCTTCCTCATCGTCGGCTCGTTCCTGTTCTGGAGCCTGCCGGCCATGGTCGGCAACACCTACATGCCGATCCGCACCTGGTTCGCCTGGTCGTTCGACCGGCTGCTCCCGGAGAAGCTCTCCGAAGTCAACGATCGAACCCACTCGCCCGTGTGGGCGATCCTGTTCGAGATGATCCTCGTGACCTTGATGCTCGTCTGGAGCATCGTGAGCACGGACTTCCAGACCTGGCTGGCGCTCGGCGTCCTCGCCGGCGTCGTCTGTGTCGTGATCGTGGCCGTCGCCGCCGTGGTCTTCCCGATCCGGCGACCGGACCTCTATCAGGCCTCGCCTGCGAACGTCAAGTTCCTCGGGCTCCCGCTCCTGTGGTGGGTGGCCCCGCTCTCGGTCGTGGTGATGGGCTTCCTCACCTACTGCACGCTCGCCTACCCGGCCCTCGCGCTTGGTGGAAACCCCAACAACTGGTGGCAGGTACCCGCCTTCATGGGCATGATCGTGGTGGTCGGCCTGGCGGTGTACATCATCTCCTGGTTCGTACGACGCGGCCAGGGAATCGACATCAACCTCGTATACAAGGAGCTCCCTCCGGAGTGACCCCCTCGCACTCCTGAGAAGCTCGGCGGGGG